>JACNGQ010000312.1 GCA_014384025.1 Planctomycetota bacterium
CTTTTTTTGAAAACAATTCAAATTTCCCTTTATTACATAACAATTCTACTATTATCCGGAATTTACGCCGGGCTGCAATATTAATTATTCAATAATCGTAGGGTTTTTTGTTTTGTTTTAGGCGGGATTGGGTTTGCATTTTACGGAGTGTGTCGGTTAGGAGTTCGGCGAGTTTCTTATCGCCCATATCCTTTACCTGCTGAACGGTTATCGCTTTGCCGTAGGTGATGTGAATTTGGCCGGGAGTAAAGAGCTTTTTGTGCCTTGACCAGCATTCGAAGGCGCCATCTATAACGACCGGGACAATCGGCGCCTTGCCTCGTCTGGACAAAAGGCCGAGGCCCGGTTTAAATGGAGTGATTTTGCCATCGAACGTTCGGGTGCCTTCGGGAAAGAGAGTAACGCCGCCGCCTTTTTTGAGTTTTTCGAGGACCTTCCTCATTGCGGATATGTCCGGCTCGCCAAGTTTTACAGGTATGGCATTTACCGAGGAAATGAGCGGGCCGAAGAACCAATTGGTAAAAAGCGAGTCACGGGCGATAAAGCTGGAATGTCTCTTTATAAGACCTCCGCAAAATATCGGGTCGAGATAACTCTGGTGGTTACTGATAATTATAAATGCGCCCTTTCGGGGGATATTTTCCTGGCCGTAAGTACGCACTCGAAAAAACAAAATGCAAAATACTCTGCAAATCCAGCGTGCAAGCCAGAACCATCTTGCTCTTAGTTTTTCTTCAAGCATTTTTCCTTCACACAGCTTAAAAGCTTTTCAACTACGCCATCTATGCTCAAATCGGTCGTATCAATAATAACGGCATCATCAGCCGGCTTTAACGGCCCGACTGCTCTATTTTTATCGCTCTTGTCTCTTTCTTCGATAGCCATTTGTATTTGTTCAAGGGTTTGGTCGTCGCCTCCGGCCCGCAAGTCAGCCTGTCTTCTCTTTGCCCTGGCGGCAGAATCGGCCACCAAATAAAATTTTATATCGGCATCGGGAAAGGCCACCGTGCCCTGGTCTCTTCCTTCTGTAACTATTTTTTGCCGGGATGCCGCGAATTGTCTTTGCATTTCGACCAGCTTTTCACGCACATTAGGACAAGAGGCGATATATCGGGCATTAGCGGTTACCTGCGGGGTGCGTATCTGTTCGGTAAAATCAATGCCGTTGATACGCACCGACATTTCGTCATCGGTGACGGAGAATTCAAATTTGTTCGTTCGAATAACACTAAGTAGCTCGTCTTCATCGCTCATATTAACAGAGGCCTGCATGGCCGCCAACGTTACGGCGCGATACATCGCACCGGTATCGAGAAAGCTCGCACTTAGCTTTTGGGCGAGCAGCCGGGCGGCAGTGCTCTTGCCGGAAGCCGCGGGGCCGTCAATCGTAATAATCATCAGCCACCTACCTTGATTACGATAATGCTCGTGTCATCAATCTGCCTGGCAAGGCCTACAAAACGCCTTCTGTATCTGAGTATGTTTTTTATCATCTGTTCCGCCGGTTCGGAAGAAAATTTCTTTGCGGCCCGAAGCATAGCTTCCCTGCCCCATAATTCGTTATCGAAGTTGAACGCATCAATCAGGCCATCGGTATAAAAGAGCAAACAATCACCATCCTTTAATCCGACGGTTTCAATCTCATATTCCGCCTGCGGATCGACACCGAGTACGAGGCCGCCTTTATCCAGCTCAATGATTTTTCCATCTCTTATCAATATGGTCGGCTCATGCCCGCAATTGCAATAGGTTATAGTCATATCTCGGGCGTTAATACCGGCATGAAACAATGTTATAAACTCACCGTCCCTGCACTCATCGCACGCCATTTTATTGATCCTTTTAACAATGGCCCTATTGCATTGTTCTGAATTTTTGCCGGCGCAGTAAGCGGGAATATCTTTAACGGTATCGATGTATGCCTTCATAGCACCGCGGAAAGAACTCATCATAATTGCAGCCGGGATTCCCTTGCCCATGACGTCGGCAATCACGACTGCTACCGAGTCATTTTGTAAATGAAGAAAATCATAAAGGTCGCCCCCAACATCAAAACAGGGAATATAAGCAGCCGCTATATCCAGACCCGGTACCTGCGGAGCTTTTTCCGGAATCATCCTTCGCTGAACAACACCTGCCAGCCGCATCTGCTCGGCCATACGTGCGCCCTCAATTGCCTTGGTGTAGAGCCTGGCGTTGGTTATTGCTATGGCACACTGAGAAGCAACCGCCCGGGCAAGATGAATATCTTCTTCCCAGAATCGTTTCGGCTTCGGACTGTATAGCCGAAGCACTCCAATATCCTGGCCCTTGAACTGCATCGCAACGGTAAGCTGGCTGACAAGGCCCTCTTTGATTGTCGCCTCTTTATATTCGACTCTGCCGTCAACCCGCATATCGTCGAGCACCACAGCCTCGCCTGCGAAAGCGGCCTTGACCACGGGGTCATTTTTTGAGACCACTCCTTTATTGCGGTATTCTTCACTTAGGCCGTAGGTGCTTCGCATCTTAAGGTCGCCCGCATCTTCATCCAGCAGCCGAATCGAGCAGGCTTTTGCGCCCACAATCTTCACGGCCGCCTCAGCCAGCCTGTCGAGCACCTCCTGAAGCGAAAACTCGCCGGCCACAAGCGTGGAAAGCTGATAAATCTGCTCGTCTCTTTCAATTTGTTTATTTGTCTTTTTAGCCATAATCAATCACTGATATTTCAATTCAACCTGATTATACTCAACTTAGAGCCCCCGGTGAACCTTAATTTATTCTCCCGCTGCCACTTGCATAAAAAACTGAGTGGAATTACTATACTTGCTTTATTGTGAATTTGTTCGAGTATGCAAAATATAAATGATTGCACGACACATTACATTTTCCGGCCGAGTCCAGGGCGTCGGCTTTCGGTTCACCGCCCGCAGAGCGGCAAACCGCCGTCAGTTGACAGGCTATGTGCGTAATATGTCGAACGGCTCGGTTGAAATGCTCGCCCAGGGACAGCCTGAGGAAGTAGATGACTGCATACAGGATATAAAAGAATACTTCTACGGTTCTATAAGAGCAACGAGCATCCGGGAAATTCCCCTCGATCCAAAATACTCAGACTTTCAAATCACCTTTTAAACAATACATAGAATACGAAATTATTCTCCGAGATGGCGGACGAGGCCAAGTTTGCGAGGCACTACAAGGTCGGCCGTTCTTGCCGGCTGATCTTCGGTTGTTTTGTAATTGACGTTCATTATCTCGATAAATTCGGCCGTGTACTCCTTCAGCACACCGCAGTATTCGAATATCTTATCACCCTTAATCATCTCCAGGACAACCTTGTGGCCGATATATTGTTCCAATAACGGCTCAAAAGATGTGCCCACTGAGCCCATCAGCTCCTGTTTCATCTGGGAGACATACTTATCCTGAGAAGCCAGCACATTGCCCGCAGGCGTGGCCTTTTTAGCCTGGCTGATTACGAGGTTTACAATCTCCACCACCGAGTCCCTGACCGTTCGCAAAACGTTCAGCGTTTTTCTTTTGAGCCTGCGGTCCCAGTCGGGATGATACGTTTTTTCCAGCTCCTTCTCTCTGGCCTTCTTATTTTCATCGCTGAGCTTATCATGGAACCTGATCACAAGCCCAATTTTGGGATACTCATATTTATACAGGATATAGCTGGCCTCATCGTGCCCGTCCTCGTCTTTCTGTTTTTGAGGATACACAAACTCCAGACCCGTATTTTCCACCCTCAATTTACCCCATATTGTTTTTCCGGCGGTATCCTCTAAGGTCACCATATTCTGCTCGAAATCTCTGAGGCACTTATCTCTGCTTCTTTTCCTTATAAAAGCTCCGAGGCCCGCGGCAAAGATAATAAAAAGTATGGTTATAGCTGTTGCACTGTCACCAAACATAATATTCAGCCCCTCAATTTATTTCGGGATTCGCTGCTTTCGAATTTATTGCAGGCGTATCGTAACTCAAATCTGCGCCAGGATAACGGTGTAATTCTTGCCATAGAACTTGGCACAATTCGGGCAGGTGGTATAGAAAAAGTACATTTTCTTAAGCTCTTTGGCCTTTGATTTAACGTAGTTGTTCATTTCCTTGGCCCACTGCCCGGCGTTCTTGTAATGCCCTTCAAAAACCTTCGTCAGAAAAGTCCCAGATATCCTTGCCGTCTCGGCCCCCGGCACCTCTTTAGTGACCGCGATGTATATATCAGAACCCCAAAGAGATTTCTCATCCGACAGCATAAGAGGCTCATGCACAAGAGCATCGGCCCTTTTAATAATCTCCATATTCTTGACCATCACTTTGGCAAAGTTAAGCGGGATGTGCAAAAAACTTTTCACGTGGTCCTTAATAAATAACTTATTGTCAAAAGTTACTTCTTTCTCATCCCACGTTTCGGGATGAAATCGCGGACAGCAGCCCGTTTCCGATTGCTCATAAAGTTTTTCCATAACTGTCATCTCTCTTTCTTTAATAATTTATATCCAACCGTCAAATTTCCGCTTTCCTTAAGTAAGTTCGCAAATTCATATAAGCCGAATTGTTTTAGTCATAATCCTTTCATTAAATTTCTCTTGTGAAACCAATTTGATAAAAATATGAATATTACGCTAAACATAAATAACGCTATAAAATCGACAATCAAGGATATATCGGATTCACCTTTAAAGCCAAAATTAAATATATCTACCAAATAAGTAATAGGGGACAAGTAAGACAATCCTCTCGCAATTCCTTGCAGATTCCCCAAGGGTATAAAAATGCCGCTTATAAAAATCAGCGGGAAGCGAATAAGACTGGAAAACATCATAATATGGGATGGGGAACTCGCTGATGGAGATGCCAATAAAACACCTAAAGAAGAAAAACAGAAAGAAGCCAATAATATACCGAAAAACAAAAACAAAATGTTGATACTGTAATTAAAAAATAACAATCCAATTACTAATACAATAATATTTACAATAATGCCAAAGATCATTCCTGCTAAAATATCTCCCAAAATGATTGTATTGATGCTAACCGGAAAAGACAGTAATCTCTCATAAGTTCCTGCTTGTTTTTCCCAGGGAGTAATCAGGGGGCCAACTGATGAGGCTGTAAAGAACAGGGACATTGCTAAAAGCCCGGGAAAGAAAAAATATAAATCAACCTTTCTTCCCAGATAAAAAGAAAGGAACATAAATAGAGGAAACAATAGCCCAAATATCATAACTGGAGCCTTTGTGTAATAAATTCTGATATTCTTTTCAGTCGTAACAACTACTCCACGGAAAAATTGTATATTTATATCTCTAATTCCCACAACTTTTACTCTCCGTAAACTTTACAAATGCATCTTCCAGACTTGCTCTACATATCTCTATAGAAACAATTGTTAAATCCTGATCCTGAGCAAACTTGGCTAAATATTTCACAAGTTTGTCAGGATTATTTGTGTATAACTTGCATTTATCTCCCAGTCTTTCGGACCTATTTACCAGATCGCTTTTTCCAATCAAACTATCATCAATAGATTTATCAAAAGAAATCTCAACTGATTGAGTTGTCTCGAATGTCCTTCTCAATCTTTCAGGTCTGTCAATAACAACTATCTCACCTTTGTTAATAATTGCCACTCTTCCACATAACTGATTTGCCTCTTCAATATTATGAGTGGTTAAAAAGATAGTGGTTCCCTTCTGATTCATCTGATTGATGATGTCTCTAATCAATCGCTGACTCTTGACATCTAATCCTGGTGTCGGTTCGTCCAGAAACAGGATCTCTGGATTATGGACAATAGCGCTCGCAATATTAACCCGCTGTTTCATACCTTTTGAAAAGGTTCTGACAAGATAATCTTTTCTATCATAGAGTCCAAATTGCTCTAAAAGACTGTTTGCTCTTTTCTCAAGTTCCCTCCTGGGTATTCCGTAGAATTTGCCTGCCAGGATAACGTTCTGTTTTGCGGTTAAGTCTGAGTAAATATTTCCCATTTCAGGGATAATTCCCATTTTCATTTTCGCTTTGATTGGATTTTCCTGTATATTAATTCCATCAATGAAAGCCTCCCCCGAATCCGGGGCAAGCAGACCTGTCAGCATTCTGATTGTAGTTGTCTTTCCAGCACCATTTGGACCAAGAAAGCCAAATATTTCTCCGTCATCAACACTAAAAGTGACCTGATTGACAGCAGTAACATTACCGAACTTCTTCGTTAAAACATTCGCTTCAATGACGTTATTGTTTTCTTTCTTCATCCAATACGACTCCATCAATTCGATTTCGCCCATTGCTTCACTCCCGCTCTTAGGCAAACTATCGTATATCCGGATTCTATATTCTTATTTTGTCTGAACGTCAAACTTAATCCGTAAAAAAATCTATCGCAAAAATATGCAGTTTTATAGTGCCACTTTTTACTCTATCACAACCGCCGTGCCTTTGGCCGAAGCCATCAGAAGCGATTTGTTCTTAGAGCCGATGTTATCATAATCCAGAGAAAAACCTATAATTGCATTGGCGCCCAATCTGCTGGCTTCTTCTTTGACCTCAGCCATAACATCATCCTGCATTGCTTTCATAACATCCTGATATGATTCCGAGCGTCCGCCAAAGATATCGCGAAAATGTGTGAAGAAGTCACGGACAATATTGACCGCCCGAACGTTTCGCGAAATCACGATACCTTTATATTCGGCAATTTTAATCCCGTCTAAAATCGGCGTCGTAAAAATTCTAACATCGTTCATTGGATTGGCTTCTCCCTTCATTTTTCATTATTTTATCTTACAATTCGCCTGATATATAGTACTAATTGTCTGCCGGTTCTGTCACTGAATCTTTTAGCAGCTTTAGGATATGATTTTCCATCTCGCCGCCCCGGATTTTTGTGTCGTTCCAGCTAATAATCATATCCAGAGACGGCATCACAACCATAGCACGCAATCCACCATGTCCGAAACAGCCGTACGTATCTTCCGGTACATCAGGCCAATGCAGCTCGTCTTGACGGCCACGACCATTAGTCCACCACAGCCAGCTATAACTGCCCACATGGTCGCACTGATTATCGGGTATGTTCTTCGAGCCTATCGAACGCTGGCCCGGTATCATCTCGGCCTCATTACCGACAGCTCGTGGAATCGAATTCGACAGAGGACTCGTTACCGCCATTATCGCATATTCACGACTGATTAGCTGCTTGTCTTTCCACCTGCCTTTACGCAAATACAATAATCCGAAACGCGCAAAATCACGCGGCGAAATCGCCAGCCGGCCGGGCCTGTCCTTAATACCAAAGGCCATAAATGTCGGATTGTCCTGACATTGAATAAGATCTGTAAGCCCAGGATGAAAAACATCAGCGTCCACCGTCTCAAAGCCGGCGCCATAGACCTTCTGAAACAACGTGTCCCAGAACAGGGCCATCTGCCAGTCGTTATAAGCATAAGCTGTTCCGGGCTTTTCGGTAAGACCATAGCATGATGTCTGGTTCGCACAGTCTCGCCATCTGATACCCCGGTCTTTATAACCAAGTGCCTTGTTAATATGGTTCAACTTTGGCTGCCACTTGTAAACAGGCTCATCAAGGCTGAAAATCCTGCCGTCCTCGACGGCCTTAAACAGAAAGTGCGCATACAAAGGCTTAGCCGCCGATGCAACATCTTTTCGTCGGCTCGCATCGCCCCACGAATAAATCAAATACCCACCCCGCACCACACAGCCGAAACCTCCGGCATAATCACTCAATTCCTTAAGCTTGTCTGCATTCAGGCCAACCTGCTCAGGCCTTTTAGTCGCCCATTCGGTCCCCGGATATACAGGCCCTGTTTCAACCGCTCGTATCCGGGCAATACCCAGAGGCATACTTATCAACAACCACATTAATAGTATCTTTGTCAGCTTCATTTTACCTTTTTCTCCTCGCTCTT
This sequence comes from Planctomycetota bacterium, assembly GCA_014384025.1. Taxonomy (GTDB): domain Bacteria; phylum Planctomycetota; class Phycisphaerae; order Sedimentisphaerales; family Anaerobacaceae; genus NIOZ-UU13. The sequence continues at coordinate 7,917 of JACNGQ010000312.1, forward strand.
AACGCGCCACTTCAAGATTATCTTCGACCAGAGATGCGTCTAATTTCTTATGGTCGCTGGAAACATCAACCAGAACATTATCACCGAACAGTACACCCTTGCTCGGCCGGCCTTTGATGGCTAGCGCTTTTGGCCGGACGCTTGAAAAAAGATTGCCGACTACGGTGACATCGGACGTACCCTCAAGGACCATTCCGGCCGCCGTCAGGTCATTGGCCGCACGTTTTACCTTGCCGTCGCCAAGATAGCTGTTGGAGAAGTTATTTCCCGTAACCGTAATGCGTCCGCTGTTCGGACCGATAGTCAGGGCGTCCGGGCCTGAAATGGTAAATGTGTTGGCGCTGACGGCGCAGCCGTGGGCGTCACGCAGGTCTATCCCGCCGGAGCTGTTGTGCGCTATCACATTGGCACTAAGCGCAATACCGTAACAGTCCCTGTCGAGAACTATAGCTGTCCCAGCGCATTCTTCTATCATATTGCCGGAGACAACCGAACCGTAGGTATTCTCAATCACAACACCGCAGCCCAAATGGTCGTCGAGATTGTTGCCCGTCATACAGAGGTTGAAGCCGTCGATAAACCTGAGGGCATCGTGGTTTTCTTCAAACTGGTTCGCCGAGACAACAACATCGTGACAGCCAATGACGTTAAGCCCCGTCTTTTTATTATAAGTCATCAGCGAATCGCATATACGCGGGTCCTCATAACAGAAGTACAGCCGAATACCGTCACCGCCGTGATAGCTTACGGTAACGCCGTCGATAAAGATTTCGTTTATCCGATTTGCCTCGATACCATGGCCGCTCTTTTCATTGCCCGTAATACGAAAGTTAGAAAGTTGAATCCGCCATAACTCCGCCTGTCTATTGTCACCTCCACCCGGGTGCTGAAGTATCAGAGCACTCTTGCCTTCGGTATTGACGTTCTTGATATGCGTGGCCGTGCCGGCGCCTTGGATGAGCACGTCGGACTTTGTCACCTTCAACGGCTCACTTATCTCAAACGTACCTGGCGGCAGATGCACAACCCCGCCCTCATCAGGCAGCGCATCTATCGCCGCCTGGATAGTAACATAACGGCCGGCATCGATAACGGGCCGCGCGCCGGCTAATCGCTGACTCGCCCCACCCTGACCTGCTGCGATGCCGAAAATGCTCATGATCACCACGGCTGCAAGTAGTATAACTATTGCTCTGTATGTCTGTTTCATTTTATCTCTCCTTCAATAAGACTTACACTTTCTTCTACCAGCTACATACTGCTCTGGAACTCCCCCCCGAATAGCTTCCAATTGTAAATCACAATCCTAAAAATTGGAAATTATAAAAACCATTCAGCCCTTTGCTTTTCATTGCTCATCATTGCCTCCTACTCTCTTTCTCATTTTTGAGAAATTATACGGCCACATCTACGACTTGGAACACCCACTGTAAATACTCAATTATTATCAATAATAAAAAATGCTTATATACCATCGATACTTTAATCCTGAAAAAATGCAAATATTGGATAATATTTTTAAAAAGTCCCTTGAAATTTATCCCACATTATAGTAAAATAAAATGTTAAGGAGTTTTTGTTGCTGCATCTTTGCTGCATCTTTGCTGAATGGTTGTTTGTAGAAGCACTATATTACAAAAACTATTGTTTTGCTTTACACAAATTTGAAGGAGACAGATCGATGAATGATTACAAAAAAAGTTCCGCTCAGTACAGCAAAAGAGGATTCACCTTAATAGAGCTGTTGGTGGTTATTGCTATCATTGCCGTACTGCTGGCAATTTTGATGCCGGCAATGCGTAAGATCAAGGAGATAGCAAGGGAAACCGCCTGCAAGTCGAATTTGAAGAACATCGGACTGGCCTTGCAAATGTACCTCGACGACTACGAACGTAAAATACCCGATACCCAGAGTGCCAACCAGTTTCTGTGGTACCAGTCAGACGGCAAGACTCCGCGAAAAGCCGGTTCCAGCGGTACTTATTGGGGCGTTTATTATTATGACTACCTCAAAAATACGAAAATATTCGGCTGTCCGAGTTTACAACGTGTTCCCGAAGGATTAATATACGATGCCGGTGCCAATAATGCCGATGTAATTCAGCACGCAGCGTTTGGTTTAAATCATCATGAGAGAGCCAGGGGCCGCAATACAAATACTATATACCGTACTTCAGAATTCATCTATTGCAGCGACCACGCTGAACCAAGACCTGATGGCGGCACCAGCGATTGCTTTCATAATAATAACGGGATCGGCTCTATGAACCTGACCAGCTATCGAAAAGGGGGCAGTCGTCACTTCACCTATCGGCAAATTTTCAGACACAATATGAGATACGCCGACCCCGACAGGACCGGTGGACGAGCTAATATCCTGTGGCTTGACGGACACGTTACCGCCCTGGAAGAAACTACAGGAGATGATGTGTCGTTACATTGGTACACAGGCGATAAGGAGGATAGGCGCGGTTATTAACTTAAATATTCAGCCCCGCAATAAAATTGCGGGGCTTTTTTTATGCCAAGTGCGCACAAGCCGCCGGTAACGAATTTTTCTGCCCGCCCCGCCGGAGAAAGTTTTGCACGTTCTCGTAAAAAAGGCATTTTTTTCGAGTCTCCTCTTATTTTTATGGACAACTCTGACATTATGAATTAAGCTGATATTCACAGCAGCTTCGCTAAATCATCGTCGTTCGTAAAACATTTGTCCCAAAAACTGTTTATATAGCTTTAGGAGACAAGCCGATGAACAATCACACAGAAAAAACCAATAATAAGTACTCGACACGAGGCTTCACTCTCATAGAGCTATTGGTGGTGATTGCTATTATCGCTCTTCTGCTGGCAATTCTAATGCCGGCCATGCGGAAAGCAAAGGAATTTGCAAAAGAGACATCGTGCAAATCCAACCAAAGGTCTATAGGATTAGCAATAATAATGTACCTGGGCGACAATGATATGAAACTGGCCGACCCGAAGAACGCCAACCGGTTCCTGTGGTACGATGCAAGAGGTCATCTTAGAAAAACCGATGATAACGACGCCTATTGGGGTATTGTCTATATCGATTATCTTAAGGACAGAAAGATTTTTGGCTGTCCGAGTTTAACACGTGTACCGGATTTAATATACGATGTTGATCCCGAGGCTATTCGGACAGCGGCCCAGGGCCTTAGCGGCTATGCCCGGGGCAGAATAACAACTGAGATATGGCCGCATTCGGAATTTATCATCTGCCAGGACCACGCCGAGCCAAGATTTGAACAGGACACACGGGACATGCTTTTCAATAGCGGGCCCGGCACCCTCAATATAACCGACTATCGCAAGGGCGGCCGACGTCAGGATTTTTACCGCGACATCTTCAGGCACAATATAAGGATACAAGAAGACTTCCGCACCGGCGGACGCCTTAACGTCCTCTGGCTTGATGGCCACGTCTCATCCATCGAAGAAACCACAGGCGACAACATCCCTAAAAGGTGGTACACCGGCGAAAGATAATTCTCAGCTTAAACGCAATACATCCCCTGCTCGTCTTAGCCTTCGCTTACCAGAGACCCTGGGCACGATTGGATTCCACGGTATGCTGCACAGCCGCCGGCAGCGCAGAAAGAAAATCAATACCTGCGGCGGTCTCTATCGCGTCTATCGTCGTAAGGTAATCGGCGTAATTTTCTCCCGACAGGGCCCGATTCGGCATCATAAACGCCAAAGCCTGCACGTTATCCGGGTCATTGTTGTCCACTACTATCTTGTAGAAGTGGGTAGGCACCGCCACATTATTCCGGCCAATGACGCCGTAGGAAACTCGGCTGTTTTCTACGGCAAAAATCGGCCCGGTAATGATGGTAAGCCGGCCACGTTCCTGTACCCATCCGCGAACCGCAGTCTCCAAATCCCTCCATATATTCTGATTAAAACCTTCGCCAACCTGCGGAGCCATATTGGACAGCAAAAAGCTTTCCGACATAACCTTTTCGCTCCTGTTCATATCGCCCGCAGGCGCCATGTGTCCCCGGTCAAAGCCGCTGTCTTCATAATCATCAAGCTCGGCCCGATATCTAAATGGAATTGAAGCATCAGCCCTGAAGTCGTCTTTCCGTGCCGCCGTTCCGGTCAGGTCGCCCCGGCCAAGCTCGTACTGTACCCACACCGGAATCTTGAGCCTGCCGTCATGACCTAACACATAGCCTTCCAGTACCCGCTCATGAACCGCCTGCGGCTTGCCTATACTAAGATGACGGATCGCATGCCTGCGTAATTCTTCCGTAAACCTCAGCCTCGGGTCGGCCAGAGACCTGATTATACTTTCTTCCGTTTCCGGTACAGGCATATCACCGTAATAGCGGCGAACAAATGTACGGTATATATAACCGGATTCCTGTGTTCCGGGCGCACGCACCTGATAGTAACCGTTTTCCTGCCTGCCTTCGTTTAATAACTCGACGCAGGTTTGCGGCTCAACCCTTTCGATAATTTCCGCACCGCTTCCGGCTTCTGTTTTAATGGCCGCCCTGCGGTGCACCTCAAGATAATCGCCGTAATTGACATCAGCCCAGAGAATCGCAATCAAAATCGCCGGATATAAGTTAAAATACTTTTTCATTATTAATCACCTCCTTATAATCAGGGCAGCGTGGATGCCAGCCGTAATTTTTCCGCCTTGTCCAATTCTTCCTGTTCTTCCTGTGCGGTGCTCTTGAATCCCATTATGCCCCGGAAAAGCTTTATAGCACCTTTGCTGCCCCCGGCCACTACACCTCCTGTTATAATCATTCCCAAAATGGTCACCTTTTCTTTCAGGAATATCATGCTTATGGCATCGAATTCCCAATACCAGCAGGCCGCCGCCGCAACCAAAAATGCTATAAGCTCCTTCAGACTCTTCTTCTTCCACCGGCTTAGAAAAAAACGGCTCTCAAACAATACCGCCAGCGCACGTTCGATGATGAATGCCATGATAACAACTCCGGCAAGAACCTCGCCGATTTGCTGCCAGTCCAGATGAAATAAATTAGGGTCCATAATCATTTCTCCTTTCACCGACTTAAATAATTTTGATAAATAAGTTTTAAAAGGCAGGCATATGCCTTTTACTTTTTATTTGTGCTCCTAACTCTATCTTTTCACGAACAAGCTGCCGGGAAGCTGCTTAATAAGGCCTTTAAGCCGGAGCGATACCAGAGAAGCGTTAACACTTCCCGGCGCTAAATCGGTGTCTGCGATTATTTGCTCGATATGCAAAGGCTCCTTATTGAGGCACTCGAAAATCGTCTTCTCATGGGTGCTGAGCTTCAGCTCTTTTATCTCGAACAAGGGTGTATCAATTTTTTTAGCCGCATTTTGTGCAGCCGTACTTACATGCTCATGCAATTGTTCGCCGATATAGCCGAGGGCTTCCATTACGTCCTCAACGGATTCTATCAGCTTTGCACCTTCTTTTATCAGCCGATGCGTTCCCCTGCTTAAAGGCGAATCAATCTTCCCCGGCACGGCCATCACCTCTCGATTATTTTCCATGGCCATCCTCGCGCTGATTAATGCCCCCGAACGCAGGCCCGCCTCGATAACAATCGTACCCAGGGAAAGTCCCGCTATTATTCTGTTCCTGGGCGGGAAGTTCTCGGACAACGGCTCATACTGCAGAGGCAACTCACTGATACAGGCACCGGATTCGGTTATAAGCTCAAAGAGTTTCTTATTCTCCGGGGGATAAATATTTTTAAGTCCGCAGCCCTGCACTGCTATCGTGCGCCCTCCGGCTGACAACGCCCCCTGATGGGCGGCGGTATCTATCCCGCGGGCCATCCCGGAACAAATGGTAAAACCCGCCGAGCTTAAAAAATGTGCGAGCTGTGAAGCCTGCTCCTGCCCATACAAACTGCACCGCCGGGAGCCGACTATCGATATCGCCAGATTATCCTGGCGGCACAGACTGCCCTTTATGTAAAGCACAGGCGGCGGGTCGTAAATCTGTCTCAGCGCAGGCGGGTATCGCTTATCGTCAAGATTGATTACCCATACGCCGAGTTTTGCCGCTAATTCCAGCTCCGCCGTAACATCGAACTTGCCTCGCGTCGCGGCAATCTGTTCAGCTGTCTTAAAACCAATCCCGTTCACCTTGGCCAGCTCGCTAACCGAAGCACCCAATGCACGGTCGGCCGAGCCGAAATGTTTTATGAGCCTGGAAAAAGTAGTCGCACCAACATTGTCGGCCCTGATTAATCCGAGCCATTTTTCAATATCAATCGAATTGGGCTGAAGCCTGGCCATTATCCCGCTTCTCGCAAATCAGTATTTATCAAGCCTGAGATTTCCACCCATTGGACCCGACCAACCACAGGCACTATATGGGTACCAATCCCGCCAGTTGGTAATTTACCACCGGGCGGACTAAGAGACAAGAAAAAAATACTTAAATCTGCAATTCGGCAAATAATGACAAACTCCCTCAAAATAAAGTTTCAGCACTTGATATGCGGTAACAATCTGCATTTGCCTTTGAAAAAAGCGGTGAACTCAGATACAATGGTTGTTAGCCGTATTTACTTTAAGGGAACCTTGCAGAGAATCATGAAAAGAAGATTTACTATCATAGGCGTCTTTTGCAGTGCTATCATCCTTTCCGGAGTTTGGCTTGTGTTTCGCCCGTTCGAGGTCATGGACAATTGCACGCAAATCGCTCAAGAACCGAATATTATTCCTGACTACTCCGGCATTGTCATTCCACATAACATTGCCCCCCTGAATTTCAGGATTTCCGAAAAGGGACAGAGCTACCGTGTCAAAATTCATTCCAATCGTGGCGCAGCGATAGAAATCGCCAGCAAAACAGGCGTAATACACATCCCTTTGCGAAAATGGCGGTCCTTACTTAATTTAAACAAAGGTAATAAAGTATTCGTAGATGTCTATGTCAAAGATGCGGACAACCGATGGCGACAATTTCAGCGTATCACCAATACCGTAGCTAATGAAGACATTGACGAGACGGTAGTATATCGGTTTATGAAACCCATTTATAAATGGTGGAAAGACATAGGGATTTATCAACGCAACCTGACCGATTACGATGTGTCTGCTGTTTTGCAGGGGCGTTCTTTTGGCCAAGGGTGTCTTAATTGTCACAGCTTTGTCGGCAATGCGCCGGATACGATGACGATCGGCCTGCGCAGTGCAACATACGGCAGTCACACACTCCTGGCCCGGGATGGCACCATCGATAAGATTGGTGCAAAGTGGGGCTATACCGCCTGGCATCCAAGCGGCCGATTGGCTGTATATTCGATAAACAAGGTGCGCCAATTCTTTCGTACCGGCGGCGCAGAGGTCAGGGACGTAGTGGATCTCGATTCCGCCTTAGTCTGTTATCATGTTGAGAACAGGGAAGCAGTGTGCCCTCCGGATCTGTCAGATAAAAACCGGCTTGAGACCTATCCAACCTGGTCTCCTGACGGGCGGTATTTGTATTTTTGCAGCGGCCCTATTTTATGGCAAAATCGAGACACTGTTCCGCCTGAGAACTACGACAAGCTCAAGTATGATCTTCGGCGCATAGCCTATGATGCCGAGACAGATAGCTGGGGCAAGGCGGAGACTGTCCTGGCCGCTGATGAAACCGGATTGAGTATTCTGCTGCCAAGGATATCACCGGATGGCCGATTTCTTCTGTTCTGCATGTGCCGATACGGCTGCTTTCCTGTATATCAGCCCAGCAGCGACCTCTACCTGATGAACCTGGGCACTGGAGACTATCGCAGGCTGGCTATCAACAGCGTGTATTCCGAATCATGGCATAGCTGGTCCAGCAACAGCCGGTGGATCGCATTCAGCAGCAAGCGTCAGGGAGGTTCCCTGACCAGAACTTATCTCAGCTATGTTGACGAAACCGGTCTGGTCCACAAGCCTTTCATCCTGCCGCAGAAAGACCCGACGTACTATGATTCACTGTTAGAGACATTCAGCGTTCCTGAACTTATCAAGGGTAGTATCAAGGTGAATAAATCCTTACTTGCGCGGGCCGCCCGGTCAGGGCCTACGGTGGCAGTGAACATTCCCATTACAGGAGCAACGCCACAAGCCGTCCCGTCCGAGCCCTGGCAGGAACGTGAGTGATAGATTGTTAAAAAATCAGGCCCATATAGGTACAAGAGGCAACAAACGTGCTTTATAGAATAAAACAATTTCCACATAATCTGATATTCTTTTTGTCAGGTGCACTCTACTTATGGCTTGTTGTTGAGCCGCACCTTATCTATCAATGTTTCGGCACCATTCTACCGGAAGCACACCCTTTTGCAACAGGCTGGCTGTTTCTGAAAAACTCACTGGATTTGCCCGGCGGATTTGTTGCGTACGTATCCGGGTTTCTTTCTCAGGGCTTTTATTATTCGCCGCTGGGGGCCGTGATCATTGCGGTGTCCTCCTTATGCCTGTGCGAACTTTCCAGACGGCATCTTGTGGCTGCAGGTTATGCGCGGGCCACGGTCTTGACCTCTGTTCCGGCGATCCTTATTTTTCTAATCTATAGTTGCTACAAACATCCTTTACCGGCCTGTCTGACTGTGTCTCTGGGACTGTTATTTTCCCTGGTCTTTGAAATAGTTCGTTTGCAAAGATTAGTGATTCGAGTAGTGGTATATTGTCTTCTGACAGCCGTACTTTTCTGGTTGTCGGGCGCAGGAGGTCTGTTGGTTTTTTTACTTATGACTGTAATCTACGGTATCTTTGTCCACAGAGACTGGAGGCTCACAATACTGGCCCTGCCGGTAAGTTTTGCAATCGCCTGGGGACTTACTCAATACGTATTTCTCATACCGCCCCAAAAGGCATTTCTGATCTTGACTCCTGTTTCTCCGGCAGTTACGGTCGGCATGAATACTTTTTTAAGAGTTTTGATAATCCTCCTTTACGGCTTTGTGCCTTTGAGTGTATTGCTCCTGTTCCTCGGCAAGATGGTGTTCAGCAAGACCGGGCAAACCCGTAAGATACGTTCTAAACCGAAGAAGAAAAAAAAGACGCATAACGCAGCCGGACAAAAGAAACTATCTCTGACCATCTTCAAGGAACCGGCAGTGATAGCCATTCCGATTATGCTGACGGCCGCGGGACTCTACTTCACCTAT
>JACNGQ010000229.1 GCA_014384025.1 Planctomycetota bacterium
GAGATTTCAGAATCGTTGGCTTTACATTGTAAAAACGTACAAATTATTAAGTGCGGGTGCCAGACCCCTCCAATCGACAATGCCTCGGTCGGGGTGACAAACAAAGAATGAAGATTGCCGCCCGTTCGACTGCGCTCAGGGTAAACTCTGCTTCGCTCCTCGCAATGACGTTGGTGGGGCAAGCCGCCACCCTACAAATTCAAATGATTATTGATGCATGACCGACTTAATAAATCCATCAACATTGTTCAGGGCAGGTTAAAAGGCTCAATAGAAAAATGATAGGACAAACATCAGATTAGTTTTGTTATAATGCGGAAAGCATATATACATAGTTATCAGTCTGAAATCATAAAGAATATTTATTGCTTTAAGCAAGAAAGGCCGAGTGTTGAGTATTCAGGTCTCATGAACAGGAGAAATGAAGATGAGCAATACTGCTAGGAGAGTCTGTTATCTATGGGGCTATGCCATTTTGTTTTTTGTTTCCTGTACCATGACATCGCAAAAAGAGAGCCCTGCCTGGGGTTCAGGTAATATAGTGCTGAAGATATTAACAATCAAAACCAAGCAGGGAGTTGCAGTCGATGATAAATACTTCTACGCAATCAGCAACACGATAATTATCAAGTGTGATAAAGAAACGGGTAAGGTGATTGCGACATGGCAGGCGGACAGAAAGGAAAAAGCATACGAGCACTTCATGCATCTGAACAGCGGTACAGTTGTTGAGGGGAGATTATATTGCGCCCATTCACGATATAGCGTTGATCCAAACTACTGCACCGTTGAGATATGGAATGTCGAAAAGGAGGGATTGGAGCATGAAGAGACCATTCGCATGCCAAGAAAGCATGGGTCTTTGACATGGATTGACAGAGACAGCGATAATTCATGGTGGATGTGCTATGCAGTCTATGGAAAAAAAAGGAACAAGAACACAAAACTTGTTAAATATCAGTACAGGGACAAGAAGTTCATCGAAGTTGAGAGCTGTTTTTTTCCCGAAGAAGTGGTTGCCAACTGGGGGGATATGAGCTGCTCAGGAGGGTCGTGGGGCCCCAACGGGTACCTGTACACCACCGGCCACGACCATTCAAGAGCCTATGTCCTGGAAGTTGACAAGAACAATAAGCTGAGCTATGTGCGGACTGAAACGGATGTTGGCTTTTTCGGGCAGGGTATCGCATGGGATCGATTCTCAAACAAGCCGGTACTTTGGGGCATAGACAAAAATAAGGACATTTCTCTTACACTGATCCCTGAAAAGAAGACGGAACCATGATGACAAGAGAATGCATTTGACAAGACAAAACTACCAAATTCTCCCCTGCTCCGGCGTTCGGGGTCAAGAGCACGAATTTCAAACAGCGACTTCTCACTCTGTCCAGCCGGGAAGAGAGACCGTCGCCTGGTAGTTTGAATTATTGTAGAGCGGATTTCGCTCGGGTTTGTATAGCCGGCCCTGCTTCGGGTTATCATCCTGCGTGTAAATCCAGAGTTCGTAGGGGTCCCATACTACGACCTCATCGCGGCAGTCGCCTGTTGCATCCAGCACAGCATTGCACTGGTATGGATGACCATCGGCGGGGAATTGCACAACTCTTAGCCCCCGGCCGTCATACATGCCGCCCTCGGTCACGTCCGGCGATAAAACGAAGAACTCCTCACTCTTCCCTGTCCAGTTAATCGGAAGACACATACTGCCGTGCTGGACCGGCTCAAAATCATGATATAACTCGCCATCCGAATCAAAGTAGTGGATAATACCCTGGTTGCCCCAGAAATTGATGCTCACTATTTCGAGCCCGGGCAAATCGTCCCGGAGATTGGCCACGGCCGGGTTCTGTACGTGGCCGAAAAAGTGACGCTTGAGCACATTGCCTTTGAGGTCTGTGTAGAAGGCGCCGGCATCGCTGGCCGCATAGAAGATTGTCGGCTCGGCACCCTCTTTGAATCTTGCGATTGCAACGCCGTCCGCATGGTCTCTTATCTTTTCGTCCAGAGACCACAGCTTTGTACCATCGTCATCGAACATGGAATAGCCGATGGCGACCTCATCTTTGCCGTCATTGTCGATATCGTATGCGTAAGGATAGTGTCCCGTATTGCATTTTCCGGTCCACATTGTCTCAAACTTATCGTTCATTGCCCAGATGTGGAGGTAGCGGTCTTTGAAGATTATGTCACGATCCCGGCCGAGTCCGCGCAGGTCGCAGAAGAAGAGCGAATCGCCAAGAATACGGGGGAAAATGTTGTGCTCGCCGTGATCGCCTGGCGGCTTCAAGGGCGTTGTCTTGCGGTATTTCACATTACCCGTGGCACCGTCGGCGGCTATTATTTCCTGGTTCATGCAATAGACCACTTCGTTTTTGCCGTCGCCGTCGATATCGTGGATTTGAAAGCCCACGTCATTTGTCAGGTGGTTCTTCCAACCGTCCGGCTTTCCCTTCTGCCAGAGCACTTTGCCGTCCAGGTTGACCGCGGTTAGACAGCTCAACTCGCTGTTGCGGTCCTTTGGGCCGTGATGGATAACCTGCCCGAACAGGACGTCGATCTGGCCATCACCATCCAGATCGCCGAAGCGAAGGTTTCGCCCCATGCCGTAGTCGGAAATGGAGAACTTTTTCCACACGACCGGCCTGGGATTAGCGGCCTGGAGTTTCGCTTCCTGCCTTCTCCTGTTAATGAGGCGTTTTATTACTCGCTTTACTTCATCGTCGCCGGCGGTTACCTTTACGAAACTGTATTTGGTCGGAACGTCCGCCGTCAGGGCAACTTTGCCTTCGGAAAAAGTCGAATCCGTCGCCTGCAGAACGATGCCGCCGCCGAGTTCGGCGCGGATGCTGTCGCCATTGACGCGAATTGTCGCGGTGAGGAATCCGCCGGGTTTGAAGTTCAATTGCCGCTCGGCCAAAATCTTCTCATCAGGCTTGTGAAAAGCTGTGGCATGATTGACGACTTTCAGAATCGCTTTGGAGCCTTTGACACCGAAAAAGTAGTAGCACCTGTCGTTTCGATAGCGAAAGGCTACGCCGCTTTGGCCTTTGTCCGACTCGGGAGCGAAGCGTACCGAAACGGTGTAGTCTTTCCAGAACTCGCTGCCCCGGGCTACTGTGCACACGAAGGGATGCGAGTGGGTTCGTCTGTAGTAGATCGTCTGCGAGAGCATTGCGTCACCGTCTTCGGCGGTCACCCACCAGGCGCGCTGCTCGGGTGTGCCTGATGTAAAACAAGAAACCACCCAATTGCCCTGCGGCGCCGTTTCGTGTACATAGTGGTATTCGGCATGAGCACCGATAACACCGGCAGAGAACATGCCCGGACGCAGGCCATTAAAATCATCATCGAGCAACACCGCCGGGGCGCCAAATGCGGGAAATGAACAAACAGCAAAAAACCACACGATTCCTATCAAGCCGATACTAATTATAAATTCACGCATCATAAACCTCTTTTTCGCAATCATTTATTCTGAAATAACAATTGTGCATATTCATACAAATATTTTCGCCAGTTAGCCATCTCATGACCGCCATCAGAGATGAAAAATTTATGTTCGATACCTCGTTCCGAAAGAAAAGCATCCAACTCTTGGGATCCTTTAAATAAGAAGTCATTTCGGCCGCAGGCAATAAAGAAGGTTTTAATCTGATTTCTAACTTTCTTCGGATTTTTCATGACATGCGGTGCATTGTCTTCAAAAAACTTCTGACCACCTCCCCAACTGAAAGGTCCGAGGTTGCCAAATTGATTCAGATTATTCAATCCGATTTTTAATGTGTGATAACCACCCATTGAAAAACCGGCAAGCGCCCTGTTCTTCGGATTGTTTGAAATACGGTAATGTTTCTCGATCCAGGGTATCAGGACCTCAATAAAATCCTGCTTAAAATCGCCCTGCTCCTGCACAAAGGGCCAGCCATGCGTGCCCGGTTCTACGGTATGTCCATATGGCGCGACAACAATCATGGGTTGGGCTTTGCCTTCGGAGATTAGATTGTCGAGAATGACGTTGGCATGACCAACTCGGAACCATGATTCATCGGTACCACCGCTACCATGAAAAAGGAACAGGACAGGCCAGAGCCGATCAGGATGATCTTCGTATCCAGGCGGCGTGTAGACACTTACGCTGCGTACTGCTTCAATTGCCGGGTTGTGATAAAAATGCCTGTGTACCGTACCATGAGGAACATTTCGGACCGTAAAAAATTTCGTCTCTTCGCCCGGCACCAGAACCACACTCGATGTACCGACGGTCATAGAATTCACGGGATCGGGTGTTTGCACGCCGTCAACCATAAATTTATAACGGAATTTGCCTGAGCGCGCCGGTTTTACCGTGATGCGCCAATATTCCTCATCGAAGCGCTTCATTCGGTCTGACTGATCACCTAAAAGTTCCGCACACTGAAGCTTCACCTCGCCGGCTTTGGGGGCCCAAATTCGGAAGGTGATGGTGCCATCGTCATTGAATTCAGGGGACTTCACTCTGGCAAAAGGCGGCGGGCCGGCCATCCGTTTTTGTTTGCCAGCGAAGGAAGGGTGCTGAAATAGTAAACCAATAATTAACAAACAAATGAATACATGTTTTGCCCGCATAGACACCTCCCGGTTACAAAATCTAATGAGTAAGATTAGAAGCTGTTCCAAAACTCCTTTCGCCGATATAAGGACAATGTCAATATGACAACCGATACAGGTACCGGACTGAGCACTAATATAAGTAAAGTCTGAGTAATTGTCTATGGCAGCGTCGCCGGGTCGAGAGCCAGGTCGTCGGTAATCAGGATGGCGTCAATCGATGCACCGTCCTCACGCTTTGCGATTTCGAGAGTATAATTGCCAGCGGCCAGGGTCCAGTTTACAACCTCGCCACTATGGTCGCTGCTGTGGACCTCGTCCCAAACCCCCTGGCTCCCCGACGCAATGTCGTTGAACCTTACCCAGCCGGTGCCGAACTGGCCGGGGTGTTCATGAGTCTGGCTTTCGGCATCCAATATCCGGACCCAAAAGGAGTCCTCATCGACAGTTGGGGCTATGACCCGAGTAACGATCTTGTAGGCTCCCGCGGCAGCGGTGAAGTCATAGCGGAGCACCCAGTCAGGGCCGGGCGCGGCGCTAGTGTTGGAGCCATCGCCTACATTGGAGCCGATGTGCTTGCCTCCCGACGAGGTCACATCGCTATAAGTCCGCCACCCTGACCCGATCATATCAGCTTCTTCGGCCTCGAACACGCTGTTTGTCTGCTTCATTACCGGTGCCGGACGTTCGGGATACAGGGCGATGCTGTCAAAGTATATAATGCCCGAGCCGCCAGATTGCGGATTTGTCTTGTCACCGGCGCCAATGGAAATGCTATCCACGTTCGTCAGATTAACGCCCTGGTCTGCAAAACGCGTCAGGTCGATATTCCATTGCGTCCAGGTAGCTGCTATTGCTGCATCAGGATTATCATGATTGACCACTGCATTGCCATTGAGAGCAACGTACAAATTCTCAGCAGCATTGTTCGGTTCGCCTCTGAACCACAGTGACAATTCTCCAACTCCTTTTAAGGTCCAATCCCGTTGAGAACTCAACGTCAAAGTCGCCTCAGAGTTTCCAACGCTGTTATCGTAGAAAAACGGCATTGACTGTTTACCACTGAGCACAATAGTTTGCTCGGCAAAAGGAGGATCAGCATAACCAACAACAGAGCCGTTTACAGCCGGATTGTCGAATCCGTCCAGCCAGGCAAGAAATATTCTGTTGCTCGCCGGGTCAGCGGTATCAAGGTCATTGTAGCTCTCGAAATCGTCGATGACCAGAGACTTGATCGTCGTGAAGTTCCACACCTCGCCCGGCCACGTCGATGGTGTCTCGGCGTCATTTACTTCATCGACCCGCCAGAAGTAAGTCTTTCCGAGATCGAGAGACAGCGGACCGTCGCTCGCATCTGTCACCGTAGTGGCCGGCGCGGTGCCGTCCACCACGGCCTGGAAGTCATCGCTGAAGTACACATTGTGCTTGTCCGCCTCTCTGCCCCTTCTCCAAACCAGGTCCATATCCAAAGCCACGTCAAATGTGCCTGAAGGCGGAGCGGGCTCGCCCGCCTGGACGGGGATCGAGAAGAAACGAACCTCGCTGAGGCCGAATTGAGGGAATATATCTTCGAAGTTGCTGTTGGCGGTTAGTCGAACGAACTTTGCGCCCACGCCGCCCATATCGATAATTGTGTTGTGAGCATAACCGTCCAAACCGGTTCCACGGTCAAACTCATGGGTAGTCCCCAATGTCACGAAATCGACGCCGTCGCTCGAATATTCGATCAGAACGTCTTTGAATCCCAGGCCGACCGCCATTTCCAAGCTCTCGTTGGAATTCCACACCCACATCTCATGCAGCTTGTAAACGTTGTCGAACTCGAAGAGAATCCACGCCGGCTGCGGCGCAGCCATATCGCTCAGCCACATGGTTCCGGCGCCCTGGTTTCCGTGGAGCAGGCCGGTGCTGTCGAGCCCTGAGCCGTTCACGGCATTTTCGGGCCCCTTATCGGGCGCACTGCTCGATGCCGTCGCGGTGACATTCAGAACAGGATAGGCGAACAGCTCAGTCGTAAAGCTCCAGATATCGCCGTCGAGTACCGTGCCGTTTGGCGTAATCTCATCGACGCGCCAATAATAAGTCGTGTCGAATTTCAGCCGCTGGGGCACCACATAGCTGCTGGGCGTCAGGGTAATTGCGCCAACTCCGTTGTTGACGTCTTCGATGTTCTCACTGAAGTATAGTTTGTGCCCGTTGGCTGGGGAGGTACCACCTCCGGCGGTCCAGCTAAGGACCGCATCTCGCGTCACATCAGTATCCCCGTTGGCCGGGACAGGAGCGGAAGCTGTGCCGGGAAGGACTACCTCAGCATTTCGATAATCGTCATCGGTGGGCACATAGTCTGCGTCATCAGTCCACACAAAGACATCCCAGAACACACCACTATTGCCTTGCCTGTGATAGACGTACATCGAGTTCTCGCCATCTTGAAGCTCTTTTGTATGCGCATCCTCGTGACCGGACCTACCCCATACCCATGGAGGCCCCATGTTTTCTTCAAAGATGCGTTGGGAATTATTAAACTCAGTCGCTTCAAGGGTTCCTGGAAAGGGTGGACCGTTGGGGATATCGTCACCTGGGTGTCCCTCCACGAGCATGAAATCCGAATTATTGGACGGGTTTATTACTCGTCCCCAGAAATACCAAGTGCCGCCCGTGCCCCCGGCCGTGCTGATATCGAACGTCCAGCGAATCATGCCGCCGGCACCGCCGGCTCGGGTGACCACCCGCCCGAACGCATCGGCCTGGTCAACGACCAGGTAATACTGATCGCTTTCAGGATTGCGCTCGTCGAACTCCTCAGCCTCAAACCATATCTGATGGCCGCCTCCATAGCTGGAAATCTTAAAGTTTTCCACAGCCTGGACCGACACTGCCAGTAACAGCGATGCGACCAGAACGCTCAATGTGACATGTTTTGTTGATTTGTGAGACATTGTGTTTCCTCCTTCTAAAAGAACAAGAATTACAAAACGAGCGAAAACAATTCGCACTCCGGCTTAACGCAGTGTTTGCCAGCCCGAGGCAATTTACGAACGACTTGAGACAACCTCCTTTTTTCCAAAGGCCATTAGACACATCAAGCCTTATTTATACCAGATAAACAATCTCTCTGTCAAGAAAATACACCTCAAACTCAGGGCTATTTTTTGAGAAATATCTTTTGGGGAATTGTGTCACGCTTTAGGAATGCATCGGCTATGAAAAGCACTGAATAGATAACTATTATGTGTTAGCTATTGAAAGATCAGGGAATTATTGGTAGAGTTTTGTTGTTCCTATATGGCTTACGATATTGCCGGAATGAATGACGCGGTTATGTTTGGTGATGCCATGCGGCAAGCAACCGCCGATAAAGGTTAACATTGGAGAGAAAGGAATTGCAAACTTATGAACAATAATCTCAGGAAAAAATGGCTCGGTGTTGTTTTAACGATAGCGATAACGTATCCAATTGTTTTAATGGCAAAAGAGGAAACAGTTGTCATCAAAGATGCCCGGCATTTGAAGGTATTTTACGAGGAGGGCCGGTTTGCAGGATGGCCGGCCAACAACGGCATCTGGCAGTGGGGAAATGAAATCCTGGCAGGCTTCAACCTCGGCTACCTCGCGCCGCCGGAGGAAAGAGGGTTACATCAGATCGATTCTGTCCGCCCACGGAGCAGAATGCTTGCACGAAGCCTGGATGGCGGCGAGACGTGGTCGGTTTCGGAAGCCGGATATCCAGACGGCGAACTGCAGCGGCTGCCCACGGACATTGCGTTCGATGCGCCGGGTTTCGCTCTGAACGCCCGCGGTGACAGGTCCTTCATTTCACTCGACGGAGGCAGAACATGGCGCGGACCTTTTCGCCTGCCTTTTGCCGACCTGCATCTGAGCGCGCGCACCGATTATCAAGTGCTCGGGGCAAAAGACCTGATGCTCTTTCTCAGTTCGGAAAAAACAAATAATCGAGAGGGGCGGCCGTTTTGCGCCCGCACGCGAACCGGCGGCAAATACTGGAACCAGTTTGCCTGGATCGGGTCGGAACCGTCCAGCGGTTACTCGATTATGCCGTCTTCGGTTCGCTTACCTAACGGCGACTTTCTCGCGGCCATACGCCGCCGTGACAATAATCCCGCTCAGCACAATTTCATCGAACTGTTTCGCTCGCAGGACGGCGGCCTAAGCTGGCAATGGCTGGGCAATCCCGTTAAGGAAAACGGTGAATACAGCGGCAACCCGCCCTCTATGGTCCGCCTCGCTGATGGAAAACTTTGTATCACCTATGCCAATCGCAACGAACCGCATACAATCCGCGCAGTGTTCAGCAGTGATAACGGTATTACCTGGGGACCACAATATGTTCTGCGGGACAGTGCCGGCGAACCGGACATTGGCTATACGCGAACCGTGCAACGGCCGGACGGCAAATTAGTTACAATCTATTACTGGCTGGATGAACCGCGCGGCGAGCGCTATATCGCTGCGACTATTTGGTCGGCGCCTTAAGTCGATTCTCGATAAGGAATGGCTTCGAGTGAAACTGGAGGATTTTGGGATTGGTGATATCTCAATGGAAAGGGAAATTAAAATGAGAGTTGGAATTGTTTTTTTTCTACTGCTTAGTTCTTCGATATCTTTAGCTGCTGATATACCGTTTAACCATGTGGTTCTGGATAGCGCCGGGCCGAAAGAACCCTGGGCAAAGATGATCGGTGATATCAATGGTGACGGATTTTTAGACGTCATTATCGGAGGCCGCAATGGGCCTCTTGTGTGGTATGCTTACCCCCACTGGACTGAAACGACCATAGCGGAAGGTGGATATAAGACCGTAGATGGTGAAGCAGGTGATGTTGACGGTGATGGTGACTTAGATATCGTCATGGGTGGTTTGATATGGTATGAAAATCCACGGCCTCATGATGATCCCGCGAAGGACATTTGGAAAGCTCATAAAGTTGCGAATCATCCCACCCACGATATAGAGCTTGGTGATCTGGACAGAGACGGAGATCTGGACATTGTCACGCGAGACCAGTCTGAGTTCGGCCATAAAGCAGGAAATAAAATCCATCTATGGCGGCAGGACGGGGCCGGCTCGTGGACCGAGAGGGTTATTGATTGCCCGCATGGAGAGGGAATCGCTCTGGGTGATATTGATATGGATGGAGATTTTGATATAGTCATCGGCGGCATATGGTACGAAAATACCCGGGACATAGTAAAGGGGCAATGGAATGCGCACAGATTTGCAGATTGGCATTCTGATGCGACCATACAAATAGCCGATATCAACGGGGATTCCCTGCCGGACGTCGTTCTTTCACCGGCGGAACTAAAGGGTAATTTTTATAAGCTGTCCTGGTTCGAAGCACCGTCGAATCCGAAGAAGGGAGATTGGTCCGAACATATTATCGCCAAATCTATCGAATGTGTTATTCATGGATTGGTCACAGCGGATATCAACGGTGACGGCGCTATAGATGTAGTATCGGCGGAAATGCACCAGAGTGCCGATCCTGATGAAGTGGCTGTGTATATAAATCAGAGCAGTGGTTTATCATGGAACAAGCAAATCATATCCACGAGAGGCTCTCACTACATCCAGGTTGGTGATTTCGGAAATGACGGAGATATCGATATCATCGGTGCGAACTGGAGCGGGAACTATCAACCAATCGAGATGTGGGAAAATAAAAGCAAGACATGGATACATTTATCGAGTATGGAAGGAGATATACCAAAACCGGATGTTGAACGTCAGGCCGCTTCTTTGATTCTGGATATCGATAAAGACGGAGTGAACGATTTTGTTATTGCCGGCTGGAGTGAGGAAACGAGCATGGTATGGTTCCGTCATACCAGTGCCGGCTGGGAAAGGTATCTTATCGACAATCGAAAAAGCCATATCGAGGCCGGCGGTACATATTGGGACATCGACGGCGACGGTGACCTTGATATTCTGCAAGGCGGCAGCTGGGCGACAAATGAAGTCTGGTGGTGGGAGAATCCATATCCAAACTACAAACCTGATAAACCCTGGAACCGTTATACTATCAAAAACGAGGGACAAAAGCAGCACCACGACCAGATATTCGGCGACTTCGACGGCGACGGCAAGGCGGAATTGGTTTTTTGGAACCAGACCGCCCAAAAGCTCCTGATCGCCGATATACCTGAGGATCCGAAAAAGAAAGATGACTGGTCGTTCACGGAAATATGGTCATGGCCGCGTGCATTTAAATATGAAGGTTTTGCCAAGGCTGATATTGACCTTGACGGAAAGATAGATCTCGTTGGCGGAGGTATGTGGTTCAAACACAACGGCGGCAAGAATTTTACCGCTAATATCGTTGACCAAAAATACGGGATGTCACGTTCAGCGGCCGGTGATTTCATCAAAGGAGGCCGGCCTGAAATCGTGATGAATTCAGGCGATGGGGTGGGGCCGTTAAACCTGTACGAATGGAAAGATGACAAATGGAATAAACATACGCTGATTGAAAAAGTCGATCACGGACATACCTTACAGGTTGGCGATATAAACAGCGACGGCAATCCGGATATTTACGCCGCTGAAATGTACAGGCCGGGACCGGGTGATAAATGCAGGCAGTGGATTCTTTATGGTGATGGAAAAGGTAAATTTAGAATACAGATTGTATCCATTAGTATAGGAACGCACGAAGGTCGAATTGGAGACCTTGACGGCGATGGTGATTTAGATATACTCCAAAAAGATTTCCAGGAACATCAGCGGGTTGATATTTGGTTAAACAATGGCACATACAAAGCAAAGGGGGCATGGTTAGATGAAGCGAGCGAATACCGTGTTCCTGTCAGAGTAAGCGCAGCAGGATACGAACGTCTGGATAAGCCTGTTGAGGTGGATATTAATTTTACCCAACTGTTTAGACGAATCGACAAGACTATAAAACTTGATGCCAAATCTATCAGAGTGACAGAGGTAGATACTTCGGGTGAAATAGTCAACCGCTCAGTCAGGTTCCAATTTGACAAGGCTCCCGGATTTAATCCTGGTACTAATTCGAAAGGCAAAATTACCTTTATGGCTGACGGGAAGACTCCGGCAAATTCGACACGAATCTTTCATGTTTACTTCGGGCAAGGCCATACTGACCATTCACCACCTTTTTTCAAGCCACTCGTGGACTTAACTAACACAGTTGAGTATCAAGGTCAGGAAAGTTTCAAGATTGAGACACAAAATGCCACCTATTATTACCACAAACAAGGGGCCGGATTCGCCGGCATCATAGATAAAGACGGCAACGACTGGCTCGGATATCGACCGGGCGGCGGCCCTGCCGGTGAGTATCGGGGCATCCCCAATATGGGATATCCGGAAGGTTATTGTCACCCGGGCAAAACCGTATCGAACAGTAAAATAATCAGCAGCGGGCCGATAAAGGTTAGTATCTCTTCGGTGTCCAATGACGGAAAAATGGAATGTATGTGGGACATATTTCCAGCTTATGCAAGGCTTACTGTCTTGAAAATGCGAACACCATACTGGTTTTTATATGAAGGCACTCCGGGCGGCAAACTTGATGAAGATTCAGATTATTGCATTAGGCCTGGTACACCGAACGGCATAAGAACTCCTGCAAAAATGAAATGGGATGGAGACATATCCGTCCCCGGCCACCTGGGAGAATGGCTTTATTTTGGTGATGACAATCGAGTAATCTTTTTGATTCACCACGAGGACGATGAGGCGATAGACTCTTACTGGCCGATGCAGGGCCAGATGACGGTGTTTGGCTTTGGCCGCAAGGACTTGAATAAATTTATGGAAATGGAACCGGCACATTTCACGATAGGTATGGGTGATTGTTCCTCTTTCGCGGAATTTTGCAAAATTATCAATTCGGCATACACTCCGATGGTTATTGAGGTGGGCAATATCGTACAGTTCAGTGAGTTCACACGTTTATAAAACATGGCTGTTTTTTTAATCTTTTAAATTCTTTTGATAAGTTTATTTAGAAAATGTGGAGTTGATTATGGAAACGAGAATAAACATTATTTTGAGAACTACTCTCTTTTTGCTTTTCGCATGTTCACTTGCTTTTGGGCAGACTACAGAGAAGGAGCAGATGTCTTTTAAAGAGTATATTAGAGAAAGCGTACCGACGCGCAAAGAAATAGATGTGTTCTTAAACGAGATGTCATGGGCCCAATTCGACCGGGATGTGGGATATATTCTGGGCAATTACATGCCTCATGACGGACTTGATAAAAGTTTTACACTCTCGACGGTGCAATCCAACGGGGCACGGACTTCATTTATGTATAAAGGCAGACCATGTCGAATTAACACTTATGGTGACAGTTTTACTCAGTGTCACCAGGTAAACGACGGTGAGACCTGGCAGGAATATTTAGCGGCCCACCTTGGCGAGCCCGTTAGGAATTTCGGAATGGGCGGACTTGGTGTTTACCAGGCGTATCGACGGATGATCCGGGAGGAGAAAACCGATCATGATGCCAAATATATCATTCTCTACATATGGGGGGATGACCACATCAGAAGCCTATTGCGATGCCGGTATATGTTAATAAAGGGGTGGAACCAACAAACAAACCGCACAGAAGGCATAGGGAAAATGTTTCATGGAAATTTCTGGTCGAATGTAGAAATGGATTTTGAGACAGGCAAGCTCGTAGAAAAGGACAACTTATTACAGAGCCGACAATCATTATATAAGATGACCGACCCGGACTGGATGTATGAGACTCTCAAGAGTGATTTGGCCCTGCAAATGTACCTGTATAAAAACAATCAAATTAATGACATCCCTATTCAGGCATTAAAGAGATTAAGCAAACACTTAGGGGGCCAGCTAAACTTCGATGGCAAGAACTTGCGACCTTCAGTAGCTGCGCTGCTGGATGAATATGCTTTCGAAGCTACAAAATATATTCTGGACAAAGCCGATGAATTTGCTTCCGCGAACAACAAGGAATTAATGGTCGTAATATTTGATCCCTATAGGGTGACAAGACAGCTTCTACAAGGCGGAAAAAGATATGACCGGGAAATTATAGACTTTCTGAATGAAAATGATACCAATTACATTGACATGAATCTTGTGCATGTCGAAGATTTCAAGAGCTTCAACCTGAGCATTGATGACTACTTCAAGCGATACTTCATCGGTCATTACAGCCCTGCCGGAAATCTTTTTTTTGCTTATTCGATAAAAGACAGGATTGTCGAATGGTTGAACCCGAAACCAATAACCTATAAAGGCAGCACAAGGAAAATGATAGAGTTTAAAGAGTATTTACAAGATTATTGAACAAAGCCGTATTCCAAGACGACAACCAGATAACCGGTTAATCACTAATTACCAGTTCCGGAAACTCGAACTATCACCCCGGTACAGCTTTTCAATGTCCCTTGCAACAATCTCTGCAATAATCAGCCCTTTTTCGGGCAAAGCCGGTGCCGGCTGCTTGATAGCACAACCGGTTGATTGTATCCTGGTCTGCCGGTCGGAAGTCTTTGTTTTTTGGCCGGGGGCCTTTCTTCTTATCGCAGTAATTTTCCGCTGCTCGGCCATAATCTGCTCAGCCAGGTCAAACTTAGGTATTTCAGTGGCACCGGTCTCGGGGTGCTGCGGCTGACTTGTGGAAAGTGACGGAGCTGTCTCTTTCAAAGAATGCTCGCGGTATTTTTCCTGGTTATACGGCGGCAGTATATCCTGTGCACGAATGACATCGGTATTGTCTTGTTTATTATTATCAATATTACTCACTAAAACCGCCTTTTCAAAAATTCTCAAACTCTGTCACAAACGTTTCACATATACTAAAATCATTATTATTCGCCCCCACTGACGGCTTATTATCGCTGTTTTTGGCCGACAGTGCGGGTCGGGTCTTTTCGTTCTTATCGTATGGTATCGTATTTTGTCGTATTGTGCCATCTATAAAACAAGCATTAGACAAGTTATCAGTCCCGGTCTTGATTTTTACCTGTGTCTGTGGGAGTTGTGTCAAGTCCGGCAATCCTTCCAACGCTTTTCTCTGCTGTCTTTCAGTCTCAGCGGCCTGTGAATAGTGTCTTAACATTTTAGGGTCTTTATGTCTCGATAACTTCTGCCGGACAGGTTCGGGGGTATCCGGATTCATTGCGGCAAGTGCTATGCTCTGATACCTGCAAGCGGCGTGAAAGTCGAAGATTCTGCCGAAGTTATCTTCATAGGGAATAGCAGGCACAAGTACCTTGCCGTTAGAGTCTTTTATTGCCGTATTCGCAAGGTCGAACTTTACCATCGCCGAAGTGCTTTGAGGCATCTTAAAAACCTTGGCATCCGGAAGTTTATTTCTGCAATGCTGTTTCAATTCTGCCGTCGTATCCGGGCGAAGATATATTATCGATTCTGTCTTGTTTTTTATGCGCTCTGCCTGTATCCATATCAAATTGTTTCCAAAATCAATATCCTTGACTCTTAAACGCATAAAGTCTATTCTCCGCATCGCCGTTTCTGCTCCGAACCGATAGAGGAAGTTTCGCTCTTTCCCGGATAAGCCCTCGTAATCGTCCCCGGTCAAGGCGGCAAATAGGAATCTTCTGTAATCTTCAAGCTCTAATGTTCTGCGCTGATGACGCTTGTCGGTCTGAACATCCTCAAGGGTCTCTAAATCTTCCACAGGCGATGTAATGACCTTATCGGTTTTCCTTAGCTTCTTGGTATGCCATCGGCAAAAGTGACGAACCATCCTGACGATATTGTTATATCTTGCCTTGCTTATGCCCCTGCCGTCGTCCCTACGTTCGTCCAGATGCCTTTTAATTACATCGGAGTTTATACTGTCCCAAGTCTGGAAATTGCAGTCCGTAAAGACTGTTCTCAACGTTCTCGTTAATTCGTAGATATGACTTTGGCTGCGTTCTTTTAGCCTGATATGCTCTGCGAATTTCTCTACAAGGTAGCCAATCATCTCCGCTTCCGGCTTATCTTCAACTTTTAACAGGCCGAAGCCAATAAGCTGCTCCCTTATCTGTGCATCCTGTTCGAGATATTCCTGCAAGTCTGCCGGTATCTGATGTTTTCTGTGCCTGTAAGCTATAAATTCTTGAATTTTGCCATATAGATAATCAGAAACGCTCTTGTCGGTATAAGCCTTGACAGTCCTGCGTATGCCGTTGTGATCGTCAAATCTGATATACCAAGACGAAGTTTCACAACGAATTTTTTTGCCGTCTTTTGTCAAAGGCAGTTCTTGTGTACGTCCCTTTGTGTCTTTGAATTGTGCATATTTGATATGCTTACGACTAAAGACTTTCGCTCCATCGGGCAGGATTTTCGTAAAGCTCTTTTTGTAAACCGGTTCTCCGATTCTCATTTTAGCACCTCACTATAGAAAGATGGCCAGGGATTAATGACGCTCGTTACAAGCGCAGCCGTCCTTACGGATAGACATGCCCTGACCATAATAAGTTGATTAAAAAGAATTGGTTGTAACGATTTCATACTCTTATTATCGCACAGTAATTTTTGTTTGTAAAGAAAAATAAGTAGTTTCATCATAATTTATTCCTTTGATTTAATGGCTTTCAGGTTTATAATCATAAGTACAGCAAAGGCACGTTTGTGCGAACTTCCAAACCTACCTTAGATAAACACTCATGTAGCGGTTCTTTTGTTTCGTGCATCTAAGAGATTAACTTTATTTCAGGAGGTCATATAATGAAACGGCAATCAATTCTTGTGTTGGCGTCAGTACTGGTTTTTGCTGCGAGTGTTTCAGGCGACATGGTACAAGGTATTAACATGGACTTTGTGACTATCGGTAATGCTGGTAATGCCGCTGACAGTACCGGCTACGGTTCGGTCGGCTATGATTTCTCTATCGGCAAGTATGAAGTAACCAATGCACAGTGGAATACATTTGTTTCAGCAGCAGGTGCCCCTACGGGCATTCCGAGCAGTGCTTATGATGGAAGTGCATATTTCACCGGCGACCAGCAGCCGACAAATAGACTAAGCTGGTTTGAGGCAGCCCAATTTTGCAATTATCTTACCAGCGGCGACAAGTATTCAGGTGCATACAATTTCGACAACATCGGCAATTTTCTGAATATCGATCGCGATTCGGCTGTTTCAGCTTACGGAATAGCTTATGTCATTCCCACCGAAGATGAATGGTACAAGGCGGCGTATTATACCGGTAGTGGATATACAACCTATGCGAATGGAACAGATATCGCACCGGTTGCAGGTGTTGAGACAAATTATGGTCAAGCCCTCCCCCCCGACGGTCCCTGGGATGTCGGCACTGGCACAATAGAGCAGAACGGTACGTTTGACATGATGGGCAATGTGTGGGAGTGGACGGAAAGTCCATTGGAAAGTGGAGA
>JACNGQ010000222.1 GCA_014384025.1 Planctomycetota bacterium
ATGTTTCATTTTTTTAGTTCTCCTTCCAAATCTGAATGAATGTTGAATCGGCATTACTCATTTGAGGTTAATTATGCCGATATTCTTTGTTTCTTAACCTATTTTTAATGACAGACTGCATTTTGTCAATCATTCTTCGGAAAAAATTAAACGAAACAGATGCACTGATGCGTTAAAAGACGATAGCGGCGTAGCCCACACTGTCGGCGCTCGTGGTGTTCATATTTCGGAGCATTATCTCGTTGCTGTTAGTGTGTGCGAGTAGCAAACCTTCGGTTTTACCGAGCTGTTTTGCCGCGGCGATTGCCGCGGCTGCTGCGCCGCCGCCACAGGCATTGCAGTTTTCGGCGGCACCGGCAAGCAGATGTTCCGGCTCAAGCTTCAGAGCCAGGTCAATAAACTTCCGGTCATTAATTGTATCAGCCCATTTCAAGGCTTCGGAATTTACACCCATCGGGGTAAATCCGTAACGCGGGCCGTAATGTGTCAAATCGGTCGAGCCGATGCAGACAATTTTCCGGCGCTCATTGCCGGCGATAATTTCTCCGACGGCCTTTCCCAACGTCACGGCCTGTTCTCTCGGCGGGACTATAACCGGTAATATTTTCGAACCGGGGAACAGATACTGAATGAACGGTATCTGCACTTCGATACTGTGCTCGGACCTGTGTGCGTCCAGGTCGCTTACGGAGGGGGCGGCATCCAATACCTCGTCGGCCAGCTCCTCATCAACGAACACCTCACCGAGCGGTGTTATCCAACTTCCCCTGTGAAAGACGGCGGGCGAGGAGCCGAAGTAACCGTGGGCGGCCCCGAATATTATGAAGGTATTGACCTTTTCGTGCTGCTGCTTTATGGCCGAGAAGACCAGGGCCGCCAGAGGCCCGCTGAAAGTCCAGCCGGCATGCGGAACGATGCCGGCTACTATCGTCTCAGGCAAAGTCTCGGGTAAAACTTCCGCATCGCGACACTCGTTGATTCGGTCTATACAGGAATCGTTCTGACCCGGATAAAACTGACCTGCAACAATCGTTTTTCTTGTCTGCATTTTCGGCATCCCCTTTTACTGATGCGCGAGTTTTATTTCAGCAATACGCCCGACAACACAAAAGCACTCCGTTATCGGTTTGCAGCTATTTGCACTTGCATTCAGGGCTTTTGGCCGTTAGTATTACCGCTTAATTTGAATTCTGTAATATTGTAACCTTTTAAGTAGAGAAAACAATATGGTATCTGAAAAAACAACACCCGTGGCGGTGGTTATGGGTTCGGACAGCGACCTTAAGGTAATGAAAAGCTGTGTCAAGCAGCTCGGCGATTTCGGTATTGAGCCTGTTGTTCGGATAATCTCGGCGCACCGAACTCCGGAAATTGCCGCTGAATTCGCTCAAAATGCGTCTAAACAAGGTATAAAAGTCATTATTGCAGCGGCGGGGATGGCGGCGCATTTAGCAGGAGCAATGGCGGCAAAGACAACGCTGCCGGTAATCGGTGTGCCTTTGGATTCAGGTTCCGGGCTTGGCGGGCTCGATGCGCTGCTCAGCACGCTGCAAATGCCGCCCGGTGTGCCAGTAGCAACTGTGGCTATTGGAAAGGCGGGGGCAAAAAACGCCGCTATTTTGGCCGTGCAGATACTGGCATTGGCTGACGGTGAGTTCGCCGAAAAAATAGCCAATTTCAAAAAGGCCCAGGAAAAAAAGGTGATAGAAAAAGACTCAGCTCTGCAATAAACTCAACATCAAAGCAAAAAACGTTGTCAAATCACCAAAAACGGGAATTTTTCCTTGACGAGAAGGTGGATAATCTGGTATAGATAACATTAGGGAAGCTTGTGCCTGCGCAATCGGGTATCTGTGGCTTTGAGTTCATCCAGCAGGCGCATTTCTATTAGTTTCTCAATATAGCAGGAGGAGTTTTTGTGCGTAAAACGAGACAGAGGATTTTAAGTCAGGATTTTTTACCCATCTGTTAAAATTTTAACATTTCAACTAACGGCTCGTATCTGACTTTGAAAGAAAGGAGGTTGTGGTAAGCCGTAAGAAAAATTCGTTTTGTGTGAGGAAGTATTGTAAGTACTTGTCGAGAAAAACGGGTATTTTGGTGTGTGGCCAAAGCATAGTTATTTTAACTTTTTTGTAAGGAGGACTACTATGTGGAAAAAACTGAAAAATATAGTGTTTTTATTCGTATTCGCATTTGTATTTGTATTTTGCACGACGGCTATGGCATCCGACATAGCGTTCTACGTCGGTGCACCTAACACCGACGGCTGGTATGATGTTGATTCGATGAACGCCGATGTTGAGACGATCATTGCCGAAACCGGAAGTCTGTTCGGGGACATCCAGCAGTTCGATGACGACCAGTATGATGAATTTGCTGCATGGGTAGAAGAGAGAACGGATAATGGTGTAATGGACATTCTCTGGCTTAACGGATGCATGCCGAGTGTTCTCTATCCATTCCCAAACCTTGAGCCGGACGGCTCGCTTGCTGAAGAGTGGCTCGATGGCGGAAACATGATTATAAATGTCGGCGACTGGTTCGGATACGTCTCGTATGCAGGCGGATCTCGGCAAACTGAGAACGGCCCAAGCGGCGCCGCGAACATCCTTGACCTTTCTTCCGGTATTATCGTATCCGCTGATAATACTTCGCTAACGGTGACACCAACAGGTTCGGAATATCTACCGAGTCTCAACGACCCGGCCATAACTTATAGGCCAATTGCCATCAGTGCTGTTCAGGCCCCCTGGGAAGTTGCTGCGATATTCGCATCTCCTGGCGGCACAGATGACCCGGCCACAGAAGCACAGGGTGATCCTATCGTTATTCACAACACAGAGACTGACGCTTACGTCGCTTTTATAAACCAATCTGCCGGTAGTGGTCCTCCCGGCTGGATAGATGACAGAGGATTGACCTGTGCTGAGTTCATCGGCAACTGGGTAAACGAAGTGATAGGCTTAGGCACCGGTAATCCTATTGCCCGCAGCCCAGTACCGAAGGTCGGTTCCTTGCATGAGGACACGTGGATCAATTTGACGTGGAGACCGGGCGTTTTAGCCGTTTCTCACGATGTGTACTTTGGCGACAACTTTGATGCAGTGAACGAAGGCGCCGAAAGCACATTCGTAGGCAACCAGGGCGGGACGTTTTTAGTTGTCGGCTTCCCCGGATTTCCTTATCCGGATGGTCTTGTTCCCGGCACGACTTACTACTGGCGCGTTGACGAAGTCAATGAAACCGAGCCGAACAGCCCGTGGAAAGGCGATGTGTGGAGCTTTAGTATTCCACCCA
>JACNGQ010000171.1 GCA_014384025.1 Planctomycetota bacterium
CGAACCCTCATTCCCGCGATGCGACCGCGGTGTGCTCCCGTTACACCACGTCCCCGGAAATATTCTTTTAAGATATTTTACAATATCGCTTTTAGAAATTCAATATATTTTAAGTCCCCTTAAGAGCAAAAAGCTCAGAACTTCCATTTATCATAGCAGACTATCTTTTCCACTGGCTCGCGGTTAGGCTGCTTCGGTGTATCGGCCGGATAGCCAACGGTCATCAATTCTATTATTTCTATATCGTCAGGAATGGCCAAAATTGTACGAACTTTTTGAGTTTCGAAGGAGCCGATCCAGCACGTTCCCAGCCCCAGCTCGGTTGCCTGCAAGGCAATATGCTCAAGAGCGATAGCTATGTCAATGGGTCCGATGGGCTGGCCGCAGGTCATTATATAATCGCTGTTGCTGCAGGCGGCTATGATGGCTCCCGCCTTTTCGAATACATCAGGCCTGTTCGTAACCGTAGCAAGCTGACGTTTGACTTGCTCATCAGTTGCCACTACAAAACGCCAATCCTGTGTATTCTTGGCCGATGGCGCCAGGCGGGCGGCCTCAAAAAGCTGATCGAGCTTTTCCTGCTCTACGGGTCTTTGCTGATATGATCGGCAGGAATATCTTTTGCGAATAATATCAAGTAACACCATAAAAAAACCTCAAAACTGTAACAATGTCGCGGCTGGTTACGAAAATAACTCATGTATAAACATTTACTTGCCGAGAATATAAAATATAAACAGTCTTGACGCAAGGGATAAAGATTTGTATTTTTAACAATCTAATTCGGGGCGATTAGCTCAGTTGGCTAGAGCGCCTGCTTTACACGCAGGAGGCCACAGGTTCAAGTCCTGTATCGCCCATTTCTCGAGCTTTGTAAAAAAGTAAAAGTTTCATGCAATGGTTTTTTTTCGCCGTAAGCTTATTGGGAATATGTAAGCTGTTAGTTTTCATCCGGTTTTATCCTAAGCAGTTATTATTATCCTTTCTGATTGGTTTTACTCATATTCAAATAATAACACTTCGTATTGTTTCAATTCCGGGACAGTAACATTTACCTGTCCATTTTTAGTAACTGAAAATACGAGCTGCTGTTTATCTTTTAATAATCTTACGGTTTTTACATCTTTTAAGGGTTGAAGAATAATTTCTATGTCATTGATTGGAATCGGTGGGTGAAAAGAGTTCTCGAGCCGTCCCGAATGATTGTAGAGCGCGATCCATTCGAACCGTCCCTTAGGATCTCGCCTATGCGTCGCTTCCACCAGCGGCGAAGTCTCTATCTTCAATCGTCGCCCGCTTTTCAGCAGATTATCCAGAGTTCCGACCGCCAGCATCGGATGACCCAGGTTGCCCCATTCGCGATACATTGCGCCAATCTGGAAGGGGAACGAGGCTGCTATACCATTACCATACTCGCACACAAGCAACGCCGGGATATCGGATACCGAGTTGTAATAACATTTTTCAGGTGGGCCATACATCACATCATGAATCAGGCGCAGCATTTGGTCGGTACCGGAGGCCGGTTCGTATTCATGGAAATCGCCGCGTAGGTGGACCAAATCGAAATCCTTCAGGCCATCCACTCTCAGTTCCATCTTGTCTTCTGGACGGATGCGTACATACATCGAATGACGCAGGGGCCAGGTTTTCTTCAGAACGGGTCGCCCAAGACAGGTTAACGTATTGGGGATTCGACCACTCAACAGGAGTTTACCCCCGCCCTTAACATAGGCGTCCAGTAAACGCACATCCTCATCTTTGACACCGCCGCTTTCGGGAACGATCAGTGTCCTATAGCGCTTCAGGTTGGAATGCATGAAAGAAACAAGGTCAAAGGGAATATGGTTTTCAGAGAGGATCTGTACCCAGCCCCAGTAATCGTCGCCGTCGTGGCGTACCAAGCCCACATCGGCCGCCGACTCGGTATTCAGCAACCATTTTTCGTTGGCTGCATGGAATCCATAGATGTCACTAATCGGCCCGATGCCGGCGCGGTCTTCCAGACGCTGCAAGGGCCCGATGCAATAAAAATCGAGCCACGCACCGTTGACCATCTGCTGCCACAGCCGGCGCGAGTGCAGGTACGGCGCCGCGGCAGAATGGCGAAAGATCATCTGATAGAAATGGACTGTTGTGTTGGCCAATTGCTTGTTTTCGGTTGTCAGTAATGTCCACTGGGCGCGTTCAACATCGTCCCATGTTTCCTCGCCCAGCGGTGCGCCCGATTCCTTCCGAATCAAATCGATGTGCTGGACAGTGTAAGTGCAGATGACTATATCGGAACGAATCGATTTGATCAGATCGCGCACGCGACCGAATTGCCGATCGACCTGGATGCCTTTCCACTGCTGGTGCTTGCGCAGCGTCTGAGGGTTTCCATTATGTTTGGGAAGGTCGAGTCCGCAGAAATCCTTGAATGACTCTTTGCAGTTTTCGCATTGGCAGATTCCATGGAAGACTCGGCTGTAATCCGTCTGTGGGAATCCTATCATATTGAAGAACACTCCGTCCAGCGGATACTTGGTCAACGCCTCTTTTAGGATATCCAACAGGTAATCTTGTTGGTAACCGCCCATCACACAGGTGTGTACCTGACCGTTGTAGTTGACGTGCTTGCCTTTTTCGCTGACATAGAGCCATTCGGGATGTTTAGCGGCATATTTTTCATTAATCTTGCTGAAATCAAATCGCCCGATCATTTTGATATCAGCTTTGTGTAACTTCTTTAAAGTCTCACCTACGAGATCGCCATTCATAAACGTGTTGCGCCAATGATACTCAAGTTCTGTTGGATAATTGGCGACAATTCCGCCGACATTGAAGAGCACGATATTGGCGCCAAACTCTTTCGCTTCGCGTACATATTGATCGGTGTCCATCGTGGCATCGATCTCGCGAAGGTTTGTTTGAAGCAGACGGTGGGGCGTAAGCCACCACTTGTCTTGAACCGGCTGCTCAGCCCGGGCTGACGACCAAAGGCAGCAAACCATCATAGAAATAATAAGTGCTAATATCGATCTTCTCAGGCTCATATTAGTCTCCTTTCGTTTGTGCTGATTCAACGTTCTTATATAGAGTAAAATACCTCTTGGCAGGCTCACTTTTCCTAAACTTACTACTTGAATATCAGGCAGCTTATGTTATTTTGTGGGCTTACTATAGTCAAGTTGTTTCTGGAGAAAGGTGATGGTCAAATCACATATAACATAAGAAAATCAAATCAGGAAATCCAATGCGTTTTTGGGAATAAATATGTACATACTATTAGTTTTTCCAGGTGCTTTTGATCTAAATATTTATTATAATATCTCCATAGCAAAAAGTAATATCTGACAAACATGTCCTGAGATATAGATAGGAAAGTGGAGTGTACTATGTTATGTAAAAAATTCAATAAAGGATTTACCTTGATAGAGCTGTTAGTGGTCATAGCCATCATTGCGTTATTGCTGGCGATTCTCATGCCCGCCTTGAGCAGGGCCAAAGAACAGGCGCAGGCGACTCGATGCCTGGCTAATCTCAAGCAAATCGGTGTGGCAATGCATTTATATGCTAATGATTACGACTATAAAGTGCCACGGGCTGAGTTGCGTCCGGGTGTTGCTGTTTATACCGGCATAGATATGAGATGGCCGGTCCTGTTTATGCCATATGTAGGCGGAATATCGAACAAGGTCGAAAATTATTATGAACTCCAGATATTTGATTGTCCGAGCTATCCGTATAAAGAGCAAACGGTCGATTATTGCACTAACGCCTTTGATCTAAAAGGCTCTATGACAGAGTTTTTCGGATTTAGCAAGCTGGATGATTTTCCCCGACATGCGACCACGATTTTTATGGCAGACTACGAATATATTCCGGATGTGGATCATATTAAAATCATACTTAAAGACGACCCCCCGGATACTATGAAAGTTAAAATGCAGTCACTGGACCTCTGGAATGCGAGTCATTTGCCCTCGGCCCCGGACGGTTCAAGGCGAATGGCACGCGACCGTCATAATAAACGCGTGAACTGCCTTTTTATCGATGGTCACTCTGATGACAAGATGGCTCTTGATATCACTCCGTACGATTTCGGCCTGTCAGCCGAACATAGAGTTCCTTAGCGGATAAAACATGAGACAGCAGCTTATCAATTATAAGTAATTACACAAAGTACCTTGCAAAGTGGACATCATATAGTATAAACTTATCCGGAACTTCGAAATAATATTCAACTGATCAGGTCAGGAGTGTCTCATGAAAAAACGTTTGAATATGCTATGGTGTGTTATGTTTTTGTCATTGGTCGCTGTCACGTTAACCCAGAAAACGTTAGCCGGGCAAATAAGTGGCCAGTCAAAAAAATGGCACAAGGTCACATTAACCTTCGACGGACCTCAGACCAATGAAAAGGCTGATCCGAATCCATTTCTGTATTATCGGCTCGATGTAACCTTTACACACGCAAAGAGCGGCAGGTCTTATCTTGTCCCGGGTTATTTTGCAGCCGACGGCGATGCCGCTAACACCAAAGCCAACCAAGGCAATAAATGGCGCGTTCACTTAGCCCCAGACCAAATCGGTGTATGGAAATACAGCGTCTCATTCAGGAAGGGCAAGAATGTAGCAGTTAACGATAATAAGTCCGCCGGTGAAAGTGGGGACTTTATGGACGGGCAGTTTGGTTCTTTTTACATCGCACCGACCGACAAAAGAGGACGGGACTTTCGAGGTAAGGGTTTGCTGCAATATGTCGGCAGGCATCACCTGAGATTTGCTGAAACAGGAGAGTATTTCCTCAAATGTGGTGCGGACGCTCCCGAGAATTTCCTGGCTTACAAGGATTTCGATGGCGATTTCAAATATGACGGCCACAAAGATAACTTCATCAAGGATTGGGCCCCGCATATTAGGGACTTCAAGCAGGGCGATCCGACCTGGCAGGATGGAAAGGGAAAAGGCATCATAGGGGCAGTTAACTATCTGGCATCGAAAGGCATGAACGTCTTTTCTTTCCTCACTCTGAATATCGGTGGCGACGACCAAAATGTCTTCCCCTATATCAGCTACGAGGATCTGCTGCGAATGGATGTCTCGCGGCTCGACCAGTGGGAGATACTCTTCGAACATGCTGACAAGCTTGGCATGTATCTGCACTTCAAGACAATGGAAACCGAGAACGAATTACTGCTGGACAATGGAGACCTGGGCACACAGCGCAAGCTTTACTACCGCGAGCTGATTGCTCGGTTCAGCCATCACTTAGCTTTGAACTGGAATCTCGGAGAAGAAATCAACAATGCCACGACGGCACAGAAGATCGCTTGGGCGAACTACCTCTGGACGAATGACCCATATCAACACCACATTGTGATTCACAACATGAACGATCCCCACTATGACCTGCTGGGTGACGCATCGGCGCTAACTGGCTTTTCCCTGCAGACCAGCAAGCCCGATTTTAGCCAGGTCCACAGCCGGACCCGCAACTACATCGATCGCTCCGTGGCCGCGGGTAAGCCCTGGGTTGTCGCCTGCGATGAGCCGGGCGATGCAACCCACGGCCTGATCACAGATGCTGAGGACCCCACCCGCGACAACGCCCGAAAAAATGCCCTGTGGGGTAACATCATGGCGGGCGGTGCCGGCGTTGAGTGGTACTTCGGTTATAAGCACCCGCACAGCGACCTGACCTGCCAGGACTACCGCACGCGTGAGAAGGTGTGGAACCAGTGCCGCTATGCACTGGAATTCTTCAGGAAATATGAAATTCCGTTCTGGGACATGAAGTGCGAAGACGAGATGACCGCCAATACGGATGACTATGTCCTGTGCAAGCCTGGCCGGATATATCTGGTCTATCTCAAGCATGGCGGAAAGGTACAGCTCAATGCTGCTTCCGGCAATTTCACTTATGGATGGTTCAATCCGCGGACTGGCGATGGTCTAAATGGCCTGCTCAATACCGGCTCTGTTGATGCTGGGCAAATAGTCGAAGTGGCCGCATCCGACACCAACGATTGGCTGCTTGTAATAAAGGGCTCCGGCAAGCTGGAACTCGCCTCGGAGCAGCCTCCTCTTCCTGAGGTGGTTCCTGACGAGAAAGGTGCGATCGTTCTAAAGGCTGTCAGGGATTTCCGGATTATCACGGCCGGCGGATTCGTGCCTCCTTACAAAGACAGTGGTCACAACGCCTTGGCTATCAACCCGGGCGAGTACAAAGACAAATTCGCCGCCTCCGAGACCGAGTTCCCCGGAGAAACCGATGCCTATGACATCACGCTGACCACAATGGCCGAGACTGATGGCGAGTCAACCTATAAGCTCCTTATCGGCGGCAAGCTAATAGGGCAATTCACTAATCCCAAGACATCCATCGACTACAAACCGACGCTGAAGACGTGGAAGAATATCTCAGTCGCCAAAGATACAACCATCAGAATCGAGTTCAATACAGCGACCAACAGCAACCAGAAGAGTGGACGCATACCTTACGCACGTGGACGCTGGACCACACTGACGCTGACTCCTACCGTCGGCGTTTCGACAATCTTCGAGGAGACCGGCGGTCTGGTTGCCGTCGAAGCCGAGCACTTCGCTGTACAGACCCAGATGGATGTGAGGAAATGGTACATCACCTCGGCGACGCAAAAGCCGCAAGCGTCTCCGGACGGCGATGAAAGTCACGAGGCCACAGCCAGCGGTGAGGCATATCTTGAAGTACTGCCCGATACGAGGCGAAACAATACTAACAAGCTCATTCACGGTGAAAACTTCTCCAACGAGCCGGGCAAACTGGCCGTGCTCGTGTATCCTGTCCACTTCAATACGCCGGGTCGATACTACGTATGGGTTCGAGCTTATTCCACTGGAGCCGAAGACAACGGCCTTCATGTGGGTCTTGACGGTACCTGGCCGGAATCCGGCCAGCGCCTGCAGTGGTGCGAAGGCAAGAATTCATGGCAATGGGAGAGTAAGCAGCGAACTAATGAGCAGCATTGTGGAGAACCGTATAAGATTTTTTTAGATATCGAAGATCACGGTTTGCATACCGTCGAGTTCTCAATGCGGGAGGACGGTTTCGAATTCGACAAATGGCTGATGACAAAAGACCGAGATTTCACTCGGCCTGAAGGGCCCGGTCCTTTGGAAAATCGCCTTAAGTAAAACGAACAGAAATGATTTCGTGCTTCACTATTCAATAAAAGCCGGCTGAGTCTGTTTTTAACTTGTATATTGCCGGCGAAAGTCTATAATCCATCAGAAGTTATCAAAATAGGCTGTGCTTCCTATATATTTTTCCGTATATCAAACAATACCATTGTAATCGAATAAAGATTTATGGACAAAATGAATAAATACAAAATAGCTGTCGTTCCCGGTGATGGTATCGGTCCGGAGATAGTGCCGGCTGGTGTTAATGTTCTTAATGCAGCGGCTGAGAGATTTGGTTTTTATCTTAAGTATGAAGAATTTCCTTACGGAGCCGGCTACTACAAACAGACCGGGACATTCATGCCCGATGATGCCCTGAATGTGCTGAAGGGATTTGATGCTATCTACTTTGGAGCTGTGGGCTTGCCGGATGTTGATGACACTCTCCCGGCAAAAATGTTCACATTCAAGATTAGAACCAGCTTTGACCAGTATGTCAATTACCGTCCGGCAAGACTCTTGCCCGGTATTGAGGGGCCGCTTCGCAACAAGACTCCGAACGACATCGACTTCGTGGTTATTCGCGAGAACACTGAGGGGGAATTTGTTCAGTCCGGTGGTTTTGTCCGGCCGGAGTTCGCTGAGGGTATGGCAACGGACACGAGCATCTTTACTCGTAAAGGAATCGAACGAATCGCTCATTATTCATTTCAATTGGCTAAGCGCCGCCGTAAACTCGTAACGAATGTAACGAAATCCAATACGTTGATTCACAGTCTGGCCTACTGGGACAGGATTGTTGAGCAGGTAAGCACAGACTATCCGGATGTGGAATATAGGAAGATGTACGTTGATAATGCATCGGCAAATTTCGTGCTTGCCCCAGAGAAGTTCGACGTTATTGTAACAACCAACTTTATCGGAGACATCTTAAGCGATCTCGGCGGTGCTATAATGGGAAGCCTCGGTCTGGGACCGAGCGGCAATATCAATCCGGAGAAGATTTATCCTTCGATGTTCGAGCCGATTCACGGTTCCGCGCCGGATATTGCCGGGAAGGGCATAGCCAATCCGATAGGTGCTGTCTGGTCCGCCGGCTTAATGCTTGAGCATTTGGGCCAGCAGGAGGCTGCTC
This sequence comes from Planctomycetota bacterium, assembly GCA_014384025.1. Taxonomy (GTDB): domain Bacteria; phylum Planctomycetota; class Phycisphaerae; order Sedimentisphaerales; family Anaerobacaceae; genus NIOZ-UU13. The sequence goes on from JACNGQ010000171.1 coordinate 8,282, forward strand.
AGACTATTGTTCGAGCGATTGAGATGACGGTTGCCCAGGGAGTGCTTCCTGTTGACCTGGGCGGCTCAGGGGGAACAGTTGAAATAACCAATGCTATTGTGAAAAATCTTAAATCTGCCGCTAAAGACAATGCCCCGAGTAATTGACTTAACACTGCCTTTGGCTTCCGGAGCGAAAGGGATTTGTATTGAACCGGCCAAACGGCTCGAAACCGATGGCTGGAACGCGAGCACGCTTTGTCTTTATTCTCACTGTGGTACTCATATCGACGCACCTGTCCACTTTGGTGTGGGCACAGAAACAATCGATACGATTGATGTAGCGAATTTTACAGGACCGGCCTGGGTAGCTGATGTACGTCCGATTGAACCGCGTGCTTTGATTGAACCACAGCACCTCGGTGCCATTGCTGAAAAATTCAAACCCGGCGAGAGCCTCTTAATCTGCACGGGCTGGAGTACCTACTATGGACAGGAGCAATATCGACAAGAACTTCCGCGAATAAGTGAAGAACTGGCGCAATGGTGCGTGGAAAATAAAGTACGGATGCTCGGAGTCGAACCGCCCTCGGTCGCGGATGTAAATAACATTGAGGAGCTGACTACAATTCATAAAATTCTTTTCGAAGGCGGAGTAATTGTGGTTGAGGGATTGGCTAATCTGACATCCGTATCAAAGCCACAAGTGACATTCATTGCGCTTCCGCTGAAGATTGCCGCCGGTGATGGCGCACCGGCCAGGGCCGTGGCTATCGAAGAGTCTTAAGCTATATTGGAAATTCCAAGTGGAGAATATCCGGAAAGGAACTAAAGTCATGAAACAGGACTACTTTCATCGCGTCGCCGCTTTGACTCCCACGAAAATGTGGATTAACAATGTCACGCCGCCGGAGGCCGAGTGGGCCATTGCCGCCGGGGCCATGGGCTGCACGCAGAATCCTGCTTATACGTGGAAGATGTTGAATCACCCCGAGTACAAGGACAATGCCCTTGCTCTGCTGGATGAGACCTTAAAAGAAAGCGATGACGACAATCAGGTTGAGTGCATTCTCCAGCGCAAACTGGTCAAGGGGATTGCCGATAAGTTCATGACTGTTTATGAAAGGACCAACGGTGAGCACGGATATGTCAGTATCCAGGGCGATCCGATCAATGAGGAGGACCCTCAGGTCATCATAGATGAAGGACGAAAAAACCGGGCGATGAGCCCTAATATTATGATTAAGATTCCCGCAACTGAAGCGGGACTTGAAGCAATGGGAATTCTGATCGAGGAGAACACGCCGCTAAACGCCACGGAGATCATGGGTCTTAGCCAGGTCATTGATGTCTGTGAGATGTACGATAAGATTACAGCCAGTACCAAAAAGAAACCAATCATGTACTACTCCCTGATTACCGGCATCTATGATGAGTGGCTCGGCAAAGAGGTTGAAAAGCTGGGTATAGACATCTCGCCCGATGTGCTTTATCAGGCCGGAATGGTCATCGCTAAAAAGGTGTACAAGTTCGTGCATGACCGCGGCTATCAGCTTGGCTTCATCGGCGGGGGGGTTCGGGGATTACAGCACTTCACTGAAATGGTCGGCGGTGATGTGTGCATCACCATGAACTGGCGGGGACATGCCGACAAGCTGCTTGAGCTGGACCAACCTGTTGTCTCTCGGCTGTTCAATCCCGTACAGGATCACGTTCTGGATGAGCTGCTGGCCAAGGTTCCGGCTTTTCGTCAGGCGTATATGGAGGACGGGCTAAAGGTGGATGAATACGAGGAATACGGACCGGTAATGTATTTCCGGGACATGTTCATCAGTGCCTGGGAAAATACCCTGAAGTTGATTAAGGAGCGGCGTGCTGCCTCATGATTTCCTGGTCATTAAGCCTGATTAAGTATAGGATTACATTATGAAACAGCCTCAAAGTCAGATGAGCCGCCAGCGTTTTGTTCTTATTTCGATTCTCTTTTTCCACAGCGTCAACACATACATGGATCGTGCCTGTATTGCCTCTGCCGCTGATTTTATTATGAAAGACCTCTCTATTTCCAAAGACATGCTGGGTCTGATTCTTGGAATATTTGCCGTCGGATACGCTTTGTTTCAGATTCCCTCTGGCTGGATTGCCGATCGTTTCGGCCCACGCAAGGCACTTACTATCGTGGTCTCTGTCTGGAGCATATTTACGGCCTTTACCGGAGCAGCCCGCAACGCCATACAAATGCTAATCCTCAGGTTCTTGTTCGGAGTGGGTGAAGCCGGGGCTTTTCCAGGTGCAACGCAGGCCTTTTTCCGCTGGCTGCCTGTCAAGGAACGCGGACTTGCACACGGCATTAATTTCTCAGGCAGTCGTTTAGGTGCCGCTCTTTCGCTCTTTTTAATGCCCTGGCTGATAAGTATCATTGGATGGCGCTGGACATTTGCGGTTAATGGATTGATTGGCATTATCTGGGCAACAGTCTGGCTTATCTGGTTTCGGGACAATCCAAGGAATAACCGTAAAATTAATCAGGCGGAATTAGACTATATCGAAGCAGGGAGGGTAAGTGACTTTACTGCAGGAATCAAAGCCTCGTTTGCCGAGGTTTTTACCTCCCTGAATATGTCACTGGCGATGATGCAGTATTTTGCCAGTAATGTGACTTTCTTTATTAGTTTAACATGGCTGCCTTCGTATATCAAAAACCAGTGGCCTGATGATCCGCACGCCATCTATTATTCGGCGGTTCCTCTTATTTTTGCAGCCTTTGCGAACTGGATTGCCGGCTCTATGGTAACCGGACTGTTCAAGAAGGGTTACCATGTGGGCTCAAGACGTATCACGGCTATCGTGGGCTTTTCGCTGGGAGTTATCGGTTTGATTCTTGCAATACAAACCAGGAACCTGGATTTCCTGACCACAGACAAAGCTCAGCTTTATTGGTTCGTCTTCTGTTTCGGCCTTGCGACTTTTGGTGTGGATATGACACTCAGCCCAAGCTGGGCCTTCTGCAATGATATCGGCGGCAGCAATTCTGGCGCAGTCTCCGGCTCAATGAATATGGTGGGCAATATCGGTGCGGCTTTAAGCGCTATTATATTTCCATTATTATTGAACGAAGAAACAGGAAGTGCAAATACCTTCTTCATGCTGGCTGCAGGCCTTAATTTTTTGGCTATTGTGACCTGGTGTTTAATGAATCCGAACCGAATCTCCGATAAGAACCTCTCCCCGCAAGCCATTCGAAACCGGTTCATTGCCATGCTTACTTCACTGGTCCTTTTGACCGCCGGTACTATTGGCTATAAAATCTATAAATCAACACGCAAGGAAACTGCACCCGTCGAAGATACCCAAAAGGTTCATGATGAGAATCAAATAACAACTGAAGACGATAATTGATTTACTTCTAAATCATCATTGGAGAAATATTAATGAGTACTTTCAAAGCCGTAGCGGTAGGAGCTGGGTATTTTAGCCACTTCCAGTACGAAGCTTGGCAGAGAATCCCTGAAGTTACGGTCACCGCTTTCTGCAACCGCGACACAGACCGTGCAAAACAAATAATGGAAAAGTACGGGATTGAGTCGCATTACACGGACTACCGCGAGATGCTGGAGAAGGAAAAACCCGATTTTGTGGATATTATAACTCCACCTCCCACACATCTGAAAATGTGCAAAATAGCTGCCGACCTTGGTATCCATATCATCTGTCAGAAACCACTGGCCCCTACATTCGGTGAAGCAAAAAAGATTGTGGATTGCAGCAGTCAGGCCGGCATTCGGTTTATGGTTCACGAGAACTGGCGTTTTCAGCCGTGGTATCGGGAAATCAGGAAGTTGCTCGATGAAGGTGTCGTAGGCGATAAGATTCACTCGGTGTACTTCCGCTCACGCATGGGTGACGGCTGGGGACAAAATGCCTATCTGGATCGTCAGCCGTATTTTCGGGATTATCCGCGATTGCTGGTTTATGAAAATGGCGTGCATTTTATAGATACGTATCGTTATCTCTGTGGCGAGATTAAAGAGGTTTATGCCGTGCTGAAAAAACTTAATCCCGTAATCGCCGGCGAAGATTATGCGACCGTTATTTTCAACTTTGAAAGCGGTGCCACTGGAATCTGGGACGCCAATCGGTACAACGAATGCAACTACGAGAAGCCCCGATACACTTTTGGTGAGCTCCTTCTCGATGCGAACGGAGGGTCCATACGGCTCTACCTCGATGGCAGAATTACAATTCAATCGCTCGGCGAGAAAGAGCGAATGCATGAATATCACCACGAAGATCGCGCGTTCTCAGGAGACTGTTGCTATACGACGCAGCGTCATTTCATTGACAGAATGCTCGACGGTAAGCCATTCGAAACGGATGGACGCGAATACCTTAAGACATTGAAAGTACAGGAGGCCGTATATGAGTCGGCATCCAAAAATGAAATCATCAGCATCGGTCAATAAACAGCGTGCAGGAACACCGTTTATGAAGGCAAATGGAAAATGTCGGATTAGACCTTGTCATATACCAGGAGCACCAAATGAAAAACTATTGGAAAACTGCCTGTGCCGCGGCAATCATCATGCACTTATCGGTTTCAATTCTCTACCCGCATTCAGGCCCATTCGACGGACAGACATTTAAGGGCAGAATTGCATACGGCGCCGACGGAAATTACAATGACGAAGACGATTGGGGAGCTTCTCCCGTGGCCCTTGCAATCTTTGCCCAGTTTGGAGTGAAAGATAAACTCGTCCACTTCGATTACAATTGCATTCTCCCGAAAACGGACCCAAAATGGGAAAAGATACACCAAACGAGCGTCCTCGGCGCAGCACGGCGATACGGCTATAGTAAATCGCTCTTCTACGACTGCCAAAAAGACCTCGACGGAGCAATCGAGAACATTAAGAACGCAATAAACGAATCATCCGCAGACAATCCGCTGTACTTCATCCTGGCCGGCCCCATGGAAGTTCCATATCTGGGCATCCAAAAGTCCGACCCGGCCAAAAGGCAATTCGTGTACTGTATCTCTCACAGCAGGTGGAATGACGGCTACACCACACAGGACGGTAACCTGATGACTCACAACAAACGCGATGTAATACCTCAGGGAATAAAGTGGGTGCAGATAACCGACCAGAACCAATTTCTGAGCACAAGTCGTTATGGCAGTCCCGCAAAATCCCAGGACTGGCAGCCATGGTACTGGATGAGGGATTCCGACGACCCTAACGTCAGGTTTTTATGGGAGAGGCTGCTCGCCGTCACAAGAGCGGATTGCTCCGACTCGGGAATGGCCTACTTCCTCATGACAGGCGATGAGAGGTCGGAAATTTCTAAGCTAAGAAAGCTGCTGGATGACAACATCGTTCCGGCCCCGACCGACCCGAGAGAATATATCAGAATCGAAGCGGAGAACTTTCTCAAACTCGAAAACTATGACCTCGAACACCGCAACGACCGAAAAGTATCTCACAGGATTAATCTAAAGCTTGCAAGCATAACCACCGGACGCATACGCACGCGATTCGAACAGCCTTATACGGCCAACAAGGCTCTTTATAACGTCGACGTCCGTTATTTAGATGAAAAGGACGGCAGATGCCGGCTCAGCCTGTTTCTAAACGGCAGGCAGAATGGCTCTTCATGGTACGCTTCGAAAAATAGCGACCAATGGACGACTCACACGATTGAAGATGTCACGATCAGCGCCGGCGATGAAATCATGGTTGAAGTGCAGGGCGACGCCGGCGAATACGGCAAGCTCGACTATGTACAGCTAAACCTCACCAGCTTGGCCACTGAAGTTACCGGTTCATCATCACCATTCTCAGCCGGCGACCCTCTCGATGACCCGGATGCCAGGTCGTTATTTTCCCGGAAAATTCCCTGTACTGGCCGGAGATAGCTGTGGACAATCCGGCCAAAGACGACATCGATGCAGCAATAACAAAAATTGGCGAAAAAGCCCGGTCAGAGAAAATATATGTCATATTCGGTTCAGGGTACAAACTGAAAGAAACCGCCCCTTACAATAACAAGGGCATCGTGTATGATCAAAACGGTGGCAGATTGGTCTTCTACGAGAAGAATTACGACGTGCCAAAACCGGCTGGTATGACTGGATAAAGATGGGAGCAAAATTGATTCACAGTGATCCCGGCGACTCGCCGCAAAAGCAAGACCAAAGTAAATGATCGATCTGTGCTCGTTTTCATAACCGCTGCCGGTTGATGATGTGTCATTCCTGTGAAAACAGGAATCCAGATTTCTAATTTTTACACTGTAATTTTGCTATTTACATTTTGACTTTTAATTTTTCGTTAAAAAACGCTCACTGTTAAAAACAAAAATCTAAAATATCAAAATCTTAAAAACGATTAGAAAAATTTCAGTATTTTTTAAAATCCTCAAAATCCTGACGAATATCATACTCGGGTTCAAAATCTTCGCTAAGTGGAGGGATTACTTTAACAATTATAGAGCTATAATAAATTCTCTTGTTATAAAGCAGGCATATTCGTCCCTTATCTCCAGAATAATCATATTGTTTAGCTAATTTCATTAAAGCAGATGGTTCAAGTGCCTGCATTTGAAGTTCCTCAGCGTCCTTCTGAGAAATATATTGTGCATCATCTAAATCAATAATTGCCTGACCATTATCTAACTTCCAGGCTTCTTTTTCTATAAGCCCTTTTCGATTAAAATCTCTTTTTTGAATATAAATACTATCTGGTCTGTCCTTATGCTTGGCAATAAACACCCTTTTCTTTCTTGCATAAGGAGGCTGGATGTCTATACTATGCATTACCATATTAAGAATTAACCTTGATCTGACATTTCCCATTTATCCGGCAAAAAGCATACTTTTCTCAGTAAGACACCAATAATTGTACCAAATTCACCTTGATATGTCAAGAAAACTCTTTGTTGACCACCTTTTTTTCCAATTAACCAATTCTCTAAATTTCCTTTTCACTTTTCTTTCCAATTCTCTAATCTCTATTTTTTTTATCCTGAGCGGTGTCGAAGGGCTAATCAACTAAAATTCCTGCCTGCGGTTCGACAGTCTGGGACGTAGATTTGTAAGTATTTGTTAATAAATGATTATTCAATCTAACCGCATTTCAACCTGCGGTTCGCACTAATTTTATCACTCCATCACTTCGTATAAGCGGAGAGCAGGATTCCTTAAATAATCAATCATCAATTATCATTAATCATTTAAATGCTGGCCGAAACACAACAAAAGCGTGAAAGTAGCCCAAACGAACGTAGTGGTTACGCGCTTTGTTGCGCACTATAATGGCTGGGTTGGTTCTTCAAGTCTATACTCATATGATATTATATTCGTTCCATAACGCTAAGCTCAGCCGCGCTTGACGGCGGGCGACCGGAGCGACAGCGTAGGAAACTCGCGGGCAAGCGTCGGCTGGAGCAATTGGTTAGGTCGCACCTGTGAGTTGGCGAGCGTCGACATACGCATGGAAGATACCAAACCTTTCAAGACTTGCTGGTAATCCTAGAACAGAGTGGATCACGTGAGTAGCACCGCGCCATTCTGCTTCTGTGGTTGGGCCATCCATATCAACTGCATTAGTAAAATCGAGAAATACCAGACTACTATCGAGCCCATTCAACATTCGCAAATAATACTGATAGGCAAGACGATTAGCGTATTGGTAAAAAGTCCCAGTCCAAATAGCGGTGCTTTTCGGCGCCAAGTGTTTTCGGGTGGCCTTGAGACTTCTTTCTATTAGCTCTAATGATTTTGGTGATGCTTTTGTGCCAGGAGAGACCGCTTCTGGTATATGCGCTTTCGCCTCGACCAAAAATGGTCTGTTAGTTGATGTAACTCCCAATCCGTCCCATACCGCGCCCCTAGCGGGCCAAAAATCCTTAAGCGGGATTGGCAGCGTCGATTCGATCTCTAATTGTTTGAGAGCAGCGGCGTCGCGATATTCACAATAGTCGTTGACCGCCAGCGGCGATTTCCATTCAACAGATTCGCGGCGACCGAGCGCTCCAGATTTCCGGAGCGCGGCCCTGAGCAACTCGGGGCGCCTATTCACTGCTAGTTGAAGTAGTCGTTGGCTACCGAGGGTTGGAATGTTGTCTTTCATAATGGGTCCGCAATTGCGACCTAACAATGTATATATAGTGTCCGTTTAATATCCCGAATTTCTCGTCATCCAGAAAAATCCCAGCCGCTGTTGTACCCTCATAAAATACAAACAAACTTTAATCTTTCAAGGAAAACGATAAACTAATCGGACTTTTTCTCCCTTAGCATCGACAGTCCAAACTGCCGAGTGGACGAAGGCTGGCTTCTATGACAAAGCTGACTTGGACAATAGAACCTGCCTTACATAGTAGGGGCAACCCCGCGTGGTTGCCCTGATGCGCTAAAGATGATCCGGCTTCCAAAATCGAACCCCCCGGAATTCAGCATCCAAAATCACCCCCCCCCAAAAAAAACGGTTCATCCGGGAAATGGGTAGGTGCATTCGGTGTTTCGGACGACCGAGAAAAATCGTTCGGGGCCCCAGAGGCACAAATTTCCCCCCAGGCAGCGAATGGCATGAAGATAAGCCCTAATTTCTTATAGAAAAAAGACTTGAAAAAAGGA
>JACNGQ010000431.1 GCA_014384025.1 Planctomycetota bacterium
CCCTCACCGGGAATGAATCCCAGATCCGCTTCACTGAGCCAGAAGGTATTGCCCAATTCCAACATCATGTCTGAACATTTATAAGTGGCTTCGACGCTCCCTTGAACCTCAATACGTAAATCGTTTAGATTTAAGGTTGTGTCACCGATATTTACCAGTTCCAGATAAAATACATCATCGTTAATCGAAGCCATCTCATTAAAACGAACCAGCCGAATCGGTGCCTCTCTTGAGGAAAAGTTTTCAGCACCCGGAGAGCCTCCCGCCTGCTCGCTCCAGGTCCAATTGGCAGGACTATCACTTTCCCGGTCCGGATTGAGCTTAGCGAGACTTACTCCCGCACCGTCGGGTGCCACGGGCCAGTCACCGGAATCTCTATAACGCATTTCATTTAGCAGCCGCCCACTGTTATTGACTAAATACAGAGTCTCACCGTTGTTTGAGAGCTTACCGGTAAATGGACCGAACACTAATGCACCCAACGGTGCCTGATTTAGCAACAGTTCCGGCGCGGAGGCGACCACCATATAATCCCCGGCACCGATGATTGTGCCTTCCGGGAAAAAATATTCTATACCTCCTTGAAGTGACCAGCCGGACATGTCGATATCTGTGCCCATCTGATTGTATAGCTCAATCCACTCTAAGTTGTCCCCAGTCTGAGGGTGGTACATGATCTCATTGAACACCACCACAGAATCGGCCGCTGCCCCCGAAGCCAGCAGGATGATGCAAAGAGAAGAAAGCTGAACTTCGTGTTTCAAGGTATTTAACATAACATTCAATTCTTGCTATGTATAATGATGAATATAACCTTAATAATGGCTACGCATGAAACTCCTCGGTAATATAATAACAAGTTTTGCATCCAATGTCGAAGGTAAAGATGTAAGGCTGTGGGTTTCCGTGGCGCTTTTGAAAAAGTCCCCTGATTTTAGTGCATAATATTAGTCTTGAGAGACCTAGACCTTGCAGAGCTAAGTGTACTTGTCAGGGACTAATAGGACCGCGTGACATCAAGTCTATACTTATTAGATAATAAGCAGTTACATCCTGAACCATTGTACATTACTTTCCGATCCAACGGCAGTATGCTGGGCATAAATGGTGCTTGATGCGGTGCATAATAGGCGATCCATCGGCAGTCCAATACTCTCCTTTAATAGCTAGCTGAACTCCCTTTTTCATGAGCTAGAAAAGGCCGCCAAGGCCGGGTGACACACTGTCTGTGTGCTGCAGTAAGCGGCGTCAGTGATGGGAGTAGGCCTCCCACAACCGGCTTGCAGGAGCAGGCTGCAAACCGCCATAAACGGCTTTGGTTAAGAGCCAAAGGCCATCGTCTTAAACTCGGTGACACTCACCCACATACACTGGAGTCACTGAACAACCTAATCGACCTCTACGAAGCCCGGAACAAGCCAAGGAAGGCCGAAGAATGGCGAGCACAACTGCAGCAAACAGAGAATATGAGCACGTGACATTGCCTGTCAAACGACCCAATTTTCCTGACCTGAAGAGCGGTAGAATACCTTGGGTGAGTAGGCCGAGGGAATTTCACCCTCAGCCTCTCCGAAAACCGGACGTGAACCTCTCAGCTCATCCGGCTCCTATCATTCAACCTCACGGAAATACTCCAAGACGCCAGTGGATGAACCAATCCCGATGAGCACGCGCAAAACGGGCGAGAAACTTGCGTGCCCGTCTCTTGTGACGACGGAATCGTTTGAATTTCCTGCGTACCCAGCGAACAAGATACCGATTGAAATGATCCCAAATCTTACCAAGTGCAGAAGGGTAGAAACGCCCAAAGTAAGCGTGCCAGCCTCGCAGAATCGGATTGAAAATCCGCGAAAAGTCCAACAAAGTCTTATCGCTCTTCAACTGGATATGCCAGCTGCGGATGCGTCGGTTGATCTCTTTCATCGAGTCACGACTGATCGCTGGAAGAAAATTCGCATGAACTTGACCTTGCGGATTAACACACCGTCTGGGACGGAAAGTGTAGCTGAGAAAGTCAAAGCTGATCTTCGAATAATCTCCAGTACGATTAGCATCCTTACAGTAGACGATACTTGATTTGTCGGGATGGATTTCCAGCCCACACTGTCGGAATCGCTCTGAGATACGTCTCATCACGTATTCCGCTTGAAACCGGCTCTTACAATGCAGCAGTCCATCGTCAGCATAACGACAAAATGGAATCCCAGGTATCTCACGTCTTATCCATGCATCAAACGTGTAGTGCAGGAACAGATTCGCCAATAAGGGGCTAACTACTGCCCCCTGTGGCGTACCTCTATGGCGAGCCACAAGACTGCCGTCCTGCTGCCTGAGAGGAGCTTTCAACCAGCGCTCTACATACAACAATACCCAGCGACAATCACAGTGATGGCGCAATGCCTTCATCAGCAAGTCGTGCCTGATATTGTCGAATAGACCGCGAATATCAAACTCTACCACCCAGTCGTAATACCAGCACCGTTTCCGGGTCACAGCAACCGCATCATGCGCTGAGCGGCCCGGGCGGTAACCAAAAGAATCCTCATCGAACACTGGCTCCAACATCGGTTCCAGGACCAGCTTCACCACCGTCTGCGCGATCCGATCGGAGACAGTTGGAACTCCGAGTATCCTGGTTCCTCCCGATTTCTTCCGTATCGGAACCGCTTTGACAGCCGGCGGAAAGTAACTGCCGGACGATAATCAGTTCCAGAGTCGATAGAGATTGTCCTTCAGGTTCTGCTCGAAAGCCTCAATAGATTCTTTGTCTACTCCAGCGGCACCTCCATTGGATTTCACCTCCCGGTATGCTTGCCATACCAGCTTCTTAGAGATTTCAAATGGTTTTGCTACGTTCAATGACTCCTCCTGTCAAACAGTTGGTCGATTGTCGGTAGCTGAATGACCAAGTCCCTTTGCTCGGCTGCCATTACAGCAGCTTCAACGCTACTACGGACTTGCCCGCCCCTGTGCAACGCCTCGATACTATCAGCCTCGCAATTTCCTTGCTTGTGCTTTTTCTCTTAACATCGTTGCGACAGGTTCCCGCAGTTCAACGTCAGAGCCCAGATCAAGCTCACGCCACCTCTATGCCGGGCGCCGCCTGGCCAGTAAACAGGTATCCGCCAGACTCGTCCTGGGAAAACTTGTAATCCCCAGTTTCGACCCCATCTATGACTTTCGACAATTAAACGGTGGTTCACTTGTATTCGTCTTCTTGATCCACACCTGATGCTTCTAAGCACCTTTTCCATAACGCTCACGACCATGGCTCTTAACCAAAGCCGCA
>JACNGQ010000324.1:0-2223 GCA_014384025.1 Planctomycetota bacterium
TCGGCCGATTTGCCTTTTGACCGGGTATCCGAACGCAATGCTTACCGAGAGGCACTGATAACTTTAGAACAGCAGTTGCGGGACTATGAGAATGATCAGGACAGTATAGAATTGAATATGCGTAGCGCACTTCGTGATTTAAAGGCCAAAGCCGAACAGTACCGTATCAAACAAATGGCTTTAGTTTTAGCCCAAAGGCGAAAGAATACTCAGGAGATGTTATTAAGTATTGGACAAGGTGAGACGCGACTTTTACTGGATGCAGAGGGTGCTATATTATCGGCTCAAAATAGTGTTACGAGTGCGTTAGTGGCCCATGCAGTTGCAAAATTAGGCTTTTATAGAGATGTAGGTATTTTACAGGTTAAACCGGATGGAATGTGGGAGGCACAAGAACAATGATAAAACATAAAAATAAAACGCAGAAGGAATTGGTTAATCGCCGGCGACGTATGCGGGGATTTATCATCAAGAGCAAAAAGATGTGGGCGATTTTGATCGTTGCTGCGATTGTCCTGACTACGGTGGTTTTGCTGGGTTCTATGAGGAAATCCGGCTCGGCCGGTTCGGGTACAAACATGAGCACATTCCTTGTACGCCGGGATGATTTAACCATTTCAGTTTCCGAAAGCGGCAGCATCAAAGCCCGTACTTCGATAGATATCAATTGCAAGGTCGAAGGACAGTCAACAATAATCAGTATCGTACCAGAAGGTATTTTTATTACCGAAGAAGACGTAAAGAACGGTAAGGTGCTTATTGAGCTGGACAGTTCAAATCTGGAAGAGCAGATAGCCACAAGGGAAATTGATTTTGCCAGTAGTGAAGCGGCCCTCTCTGAGGCAACGGAGGCGTACGATATCCAGGTAAAACAAAATGAGAGTGATATTGCGGCTGCTGATCTGGCGGTAAAGTTTGCCTTGCTGGATTTTAAGAAATACATGGGTGAGAGCGTAGCGAATAAGGTGATTGATGCCGTAGGTGATGACCCGAATGCCAATTACGATATGGTATCGCTCCTTAAGGACTACGATCCCAACGATCCCAACAGTTTGGGCGGAGCGGCTTCGCAGCAATTGAATAATTACCAGGATTCTATTATTCTTGCTACGGGCAACTTAGAAAAAATGGTTGACATTTTGGAAGGCACACAAAAGCTTTACGATGCAAATTACGCATCTGAGCTTGAGTTAAAAGGTGCCGAACTGGACGTGAGAAGTAGAAGGATTCAAAAGAAATCGTCCGAAGAAAATCTGGTATTGTATAAGCTTTATGATTTTCAAAAGGAATCAGAAAGGTTTTTGAGTGACTATTATGAGGCAAATCGCCAACTGGCGCGGACTTATGCCCAGAACCGCTCAAAGCTCGCACAAGCTCAGGCCAAATTAAGGGGTGCAGAATCAACCTATCGTTTGCGAAAAGACCGGCTGGAAAAATTAAAAGAACAGATTACTGCATGTGTGATTAAGGCGCCTGCTCCGGGTCTGATAGTATATGGTTCGAGCGGTGATTTTATGCGGGGGCGAACCAGGGTTATCGAAGAAGGAGGGACCGTTTATGAGCGCCAAAAGATTATAGAGCTGCCTAATCTATCACAGATGATCGCTGAAATAGATGTGCACGAGTCTGCGGTTGATAAGGTCCGTCCCGGCCAGAGGGCGAAAATCGTTATCGATGCTTTTCCTGACCAATCATTCACGGGAGAAGTGCTCAAGGTTGCACCTCTACCTGACCCTCAGCGTGGTTTTCTTAGTCCGGATATGAAGGTTTACAAGACGCAGGTTAGCATAGAAGGAACTCATATTTATCTCAAACCCGGAATGTCAACCAAGGTTGAAATTCTCGTTGAGCAGCTGGAAGATGTTTTAATTGTGCCCATTCAGGTCGTCGCAAGACGGGATGGTAAAAAAGTGTGCTATTGTTTGACGTCGAAAGGTTCAGAACCTCGCGAGGTGCAAACAGGTGCCTTTAACGATACATTCGTACAGATTACCGAAGGTTTGGAAGTCGGCGATGAAGTTTTATTGAATCCGCCGTTGGTAACCGAAACAGGTGCCTCAGGTAATTTATACGATAAGAAAAAGCCGGAGCAGGGTCAGGAGGCTGTTGGTCCGACTGGTGAGAGAGGACCCTCGCCAGAGCAGGGTGCCAGACAACCTCAGGACGGCGGTCAGCCACAGGGTGAAAGACCCTCGCGTCAGCAGGGTGACAGACAACCTCGGG
>JACNGQ010000324.1:2294-62062 GCA_014384025.1 Planctomycetota bacterium
GCCACAGGGTGAAAGACCCTCGCGTCAGCAGGGTGACAGACAACCTCGGGGCGGCGACCAACCAGAGGGTGGAAGGCAATCGCGGCAACAGGGTGAGGGACAAGCTCCTGGTGGACAGTTTCAGCTTACGGACGAAATGACTGATAGGATGATGGAGCGCATTAAAGGTGCTGATGCGGCTAAGGCAAAAGAGCTGGAGGGATTACGGAAGAGTGATCCGGAAAAGTTCAAAGCGGAACTTATGAAGACAATGCAGAGTATGCGAAATAGAATGGGACAAGGCGGGGGAGGTACGAGACAAGGACAAGGACAAGGCAATGCAGAAAGTGGACAGAACCGTTAAATTCGATGATGATACCCCGATATTAAAGATGGACCAGTTGTGTAAGAATTACCAGCTTGGGACAGTTGAACTGCGGGTCTTACGCGAAATCAATTTGACCATCAAAAAAGGTGAATATTTGGCCATTATGGGCCCCAGCGGCTCAGGCAAATCCACACTGCTCAATATGATTGGTTGTCTGGATCGTCCCTCGAGCGGTGACTATTTTCTTGGGGACCAGAATGTTTCCGAACTTGAGGATGACGAGCTATCGCTAATACGTGGTGCCCGTATTGGTTTTGTGTTCCAGTCGTTTAATCTGATTAGCCAGCTCAATGTTATTGAAAATATCGAGGTTCCGATGTATTACCAGGGCTTTACTGAGGATGAAAGCGCCGAACGTGCCAAGGAACTGGCTACAATGGTAGGTCTTGGCGACAGGATCAATCATCGGCCTTCGGAACTAAGTGGGGGTCAGCAGCAGAGAGTAGCAATTGCAAGGGCGCTGGCAAACGATCCGCTGATTATTCTTGCCGACGAACCGACGGGTAATCTTGATTCCCAAAGCGGTAGAGACATTTTAGATATTATCGACCGTTTGCATGAAGAGGGCAAAACATTAATTGCCGTAACACATGATGAAGGGATTGCCGAGCATGCCGAGCGGACCATAATTCTTTTCGACGGCCGGATAGACAAAGAACGAATTAACAGATAAACGGTAGCAAGCTATGTTTGTATTTCGATTAAAACGTACTGTAAAATTAGGTGTAAAAAGCCTGTGGATGCACCGGCTTCGTTCGACCCTTACGACTTTGGGTATTATTTTCGGCGTTGCTTCAGTTATTGCCATGCTTGCGATAGGTGAGGGTGCCAGCCGGGATGCACAGGAACAAATTGCCCGTCTTGGCAGCCGCAATGTTATTATTAAAACTATTAAACCTCCTGAAGAGCAGGATGCAAGCGGCCAGAGTGATAGTATGCTTGATTACGGCCTGACATACTCCGATGCCGAGCGTTTCCGAAATGGTATTCCTGACGTTGAAGTTATCGTTCCTATTCGTCGGCTCACGGAACAGGCATGGTATCGCAACCGAAAGGCATCCATAGAGATAGTTGGTACCGTACCGTGGCATCCAGATACTTCACCGATTAAGTTGAAAATGGGACGGTTCCTGAGCAGCACAGATATGCATTACAAGCAGAGTGTTTGTGCTGTCGATGAGCGGGTAGTCAGAGAACTATTTGCATTTGATGATCCATTAGGCCAGGATGTGAAAATATCGAGTGATTATTACCGAGTGGTTGGTATTGTCAGCGCACAAACATCCAAATCAGGAGAGAGCGGTTTAACCAGTGAGGCTTCAGCACAACAGGGTCAGAGTGGTGCAAATTTGGGTAATATCTATATTCCTTTGACCACAGTTAAGGACCGCTTCGGAGAGATATCACTTCAGTTTAGCGGAACCAGCCGCAATATAGAAAAAGTCGAACTCCAGGAGATAATTGTAAAAGTCGGCACAATGGAAAACGTACTGCCTGTACGTGATATATTAGGGACATTATTAGCCCGATTCCACAAGAAACCTGACTATCAGGTAATAGTACCTCTGGAACTGTTGAAACAGGCCGAGCGTACCAAACTTATTTTCAGTATCGTATTAGGCTCAATCGCTGCAATCTCACTTGTGGTCGGCGGCATAGGAATTATGAACATTATGTTGGCAACTGTCAGTGAGCGAACAAGGGAGATTGGCATCCGACGTGCACTTGGTGCCAAGAAAAATGATATTATCATTCAGTTCCTGTCAGAAACTTTAATTTTAACACTGGCCGGAGGTGTTCTGGGGATTATATTAGGTTCTCTCATACCGTTTTTAGTTACTTATTTCGGCAAAATGCCTACTGTGATTACAACCAGTTCTTTAATTCTGTCTTTTGGTATAAGTGCAGCGGTAGGAATAACCTTTGGCTTGTATCCGGCCTATCGTGCGGCCAATATGGACCCAATCGAATCGCTGCGGCATGAATAGACCTTTGTAGTATGTTAAAGAGAGTCGTCAAAACTCTTATGGCATATATCTAATGAGCAACTTCACAGGCAATGAGCTGAGTCAAAGAACTCCTATCTTGTTGCCTTTGTGAATCTAACAGCCCCCTCGTTGTGAGTTGAGTTTGTCCCATTTGACTGCGAGTATTTTCTACCCATGAAACCATACCTTTGACGACATTTGGAGCATAATCATATCCGGATGAATCGACCAGGATTTCGATTGCTTCGGCAACAGATCGAGCTTTATGGTAAGTTCTATTTGAAGTAAGGGCATCGAAAGTATCAGCTATTGCCATAATGCGGGCACCGAGTGGTATTGCAGAATTAGATAAGCCGTCTGGATAGCCATGGCCGTTCCATTTTTCGTGATGGTGTCGAATGATTGCAATTTCCTGTTCCAGGAAAGTCATTTTCTCCAGGATACGCACGGCTATTAGTGGATGTTGCTCTATGATTCTGCGTTCGTGTGGTGTTAGTTTAGCGGGTTTTGCTAAAATTGCATCGGGAATCCCAATCTTCCCGATATCATGAATCATTGCGGCACGAAGAATAACGTCAATTTGTTCGGGGGCTATTTTCATTGTTTTGGCTATGCCGACTGCGTAGTACATTACGTTTTCTGAATGTTTTTTTGTATAAGGATCTTTAGCTTCAAGTGCCTGAACCAATCCCCAGATACTTTGAATAAAGATTTTCTCCGCCTGCTCTGACAGGCCGGCAATGCGTCTTTGCAGTTTTTTGATTTTTTCATTCTCGATGTCATCGTTGCTAAGGGCCTTTAACATAGTTTTGTCCCAGACCTTAACACAATTTCGTCCGGCACTTTTAGCTTCGTACAGTGCCATGTCGGCCCTGCGCATGACCTCCCTGGAAGAATCGGTTGGTTTAAATGAATGTTCTGCTATCCCACAGCTAATCGTCATAGGAAGATTTTGCGTTAGCTTTATCTGCTGGACTTTATCTCGAATCCTTTCTAATAATGTAACAGCATCTATTGCTTTGGTTTCCGGCATTATCATTACAAATTCGTCGCCGCCATAACGCGTGAGTATGTCGGTAGTTCTTTTCTCTCTTTTCATACACTTAGCAAGTTTTTTAAGTGCTTCATCGCCGGTGCCATGGCCTAATATATCATTGATTGTTTTGAAATTATCGAGATCAAATATTGCAAGGGAGAATGTTCGTTTATAACGTTTTGAACGAGCAAACTCTGCTTCAAGTTTATCCTCAAGCATCTTTCTTGAGCCTACCGATGTAAGTGTATCGGTTAGAGAGGTCAGCCTTGCCTGTTGATATAACTTTGCGTTTGTCAAATGTGAGTTCAGAATATCTCTTGCTAATTTGGCCTTATACGTTGTTAGTTCTCTGTTTGAGGCAATGGGAGAAGCCAAGCTGCACATACATAAATAGCAATCGGCGCTTTCAGGCTTTAGCTCTTTGGCTGAGGTGGATAAAGTCGAAGCTACACTGTTTGGGGAGGCGTTAAGCGGGATGACCAGACGAGGTGATTGGGCCCCGAGCTTTTTGCAGACAGGAGGAATGTTATCGTAATGAAATTCAGCTCCGTCAGTTAATTGTGGCATATCTTTGAGGTTTCCAAGAGATTTTCGAGGGCAGGGGCAGTTGTTGTAGCTGATTAATGGTGAGGATTTACCTGCGGTGTCATCTCGGCGAATAAATAGTACACATTTTTCAGCTTGAAAAAGCTTGGGTGCCTCACGGGTAACTATTTCGGCAACTTCATTTAAGTCGATACTTTTCAGACAAGTCGAAAGCATTGCGACTTCTTCGGCTGCGGCTCTATCCTCAAGAAGCTGTCTTGCCATAAGGTCACGCGTTGAAATTATTCCGACCACAGAGCCTTTTTCGATGATTGGCAAATGCCGAATCTGATTAACAGTCATAATTTCCCGAACTTCACTGCTGGGAGTATTTGGAGAACAGGAAATAATCTGAGTTGACATGATCGTGGATATGGTGGTTTTTTCTATGTCCAATGAGGAAGTAACCACTCGGCTTACAATATCCCGTTCAGTTACAAGGCCTATAAATTCTCCATCGTTGCTATTGACAATAAGGCAACTGACTTTATTAGAAAACATTTTATTGGCAGCTGCTTTAATAGAGGAATTATGATTGATAGTTATAATCTCTGAAGGTCGCTCAAAAATTTCATACATTTGTTAGTCCTTTGGATTGTACATCAGTTAAAGTTTGTTGGTAAAAAGGTAAAAGTATTCATTGGCATCTGAGATAAGTTTATCGGCATTAATCTTATGTCACTTCTGGTTTTTTTTGCGACAAGTAGAGAAATGAAGTATCTAAAAAGGTAGTTATCGGTCTTAGGATTACAAATGTCAATTATAAGATTCTATTTCGTTCACTTGCATTTAATTGCATATTTTGCCAAAGTCATTGACTTTGCTGGCGTTAAAATGTTAAAATAAGTCCAAATAATAGTTTATGAAGAATGTATTTCAGTTTGTGGCCCAAACAATCAGTGAGGAAGGGGTCGGACGTGTTCAGGTCTTTAATTATCTCATTTTTTAGTCTCATAATAATCTTGTCATTGGCCGGGTATGAAAAAGTCGATGCTCAAGTCGATAGTTTCGATGAAACAATCCCTTCGGTTGTGATTAATGAGATTCATTATGACCCTGATGTTGCGACGGAATTAGTAGAATTTATCGAACTTCATAACTTTGGCTCAACAGATGTTAATCTTTCCGGTTGGTATTTCAGTGAGGGAATTTCTTACAGGTTTCCAGCCGGGGCGATATTACAGGCAGGCGGGTACATTATTGTGGCTCAGGACCCGGCTCATATTAACACAAAATGGAATAACGGGAGATATTTTATATCACAGGCTTCGATATTCGGCCCATTCGAATTCGCAAGCAAGCTTAATAGTAACGGAGAAAAAGTAGAACTTTGCAATGCCGATGGCAGAGTAATCGATCAGGTTGATTATCAGCTTGGATTTCCATGGCCTACTGTGGGTGATGCAGTACCTGAAGATCAACCTGGAATGGGCAGTTCTATCCAATTAGTCAATCCGTTATTTGACAATGACCTTGGCGGCAGCTGGCGTTCGGCTTATCCGACGCCTGCCACACAAAATACTGTGGTTTATGCTGAGAACATTCCACCTCATATCCGGCAGGTCAAACACCTTCCTATGCAGCCCAAATCTGATGAGGTTGTAACCTTAACTGCTAAGGTAACAGACTCCGATGGAGTAGCTGAAGTTTCGCTGTTATATCAAATCGTCGAGCCCGGCAATTATATCAATATCAACAACGACAGGGTGTATCCCTGGGATTGGACCAGCATAGCGATGAATGATGAGGGATTAAACGGAGATGAGGTAGCTGGTGATGATGTTTACACTACGCAAATGCCGAGTTCCATGCAGGTTCATCGTCGGCTGATACGCTATCGAATTATAGTTATAGATAACAGCGGACAAGGCCTTAGGGTACCTTACCCGGACGACCCACAGCCGAATTTTGCATATTTTGTTTATGATGGCGTGCCGCCCTGGCGAGGTGCTGTTCAGCCCGGAGTTACACCCGTCATTGAATATGGTACTGATGTTATGCGGAGTTTGCCCGCTTATCATCTTATAAGTAAGAAATCGGATGTTGAGGATGCTACCTGGCTTGAGCGGCATGAGGGAGGGGATCCTCAACGAAAAGATTTTAAGTGGTACGGCACGGTGGTCTATGACGGACGGGTTTATGACCATATCAGGTACCGTATGCGCGGCGGTGTCTGGCGCTACGCCATGGGCAAGAATATGTGGAAATTCGATTTCAACCGGGGTCACTATTTTCAAGGGCGTGATGACTTCGGTAAACAATATAAAACAAAATGGAACAGGCTTAACTTCTCGGCCTGCATCCAGCAGGGCAACTACTGGCACCGTGGTGAACAGGGGATGTTTGAGGCCGTTGGCTTCAAACTTTTCAATATGGCAGGTGTTCCGGCCCCGAAGACGAACTATTTGCAGTTTCGAATCATTGATGAGCAGTATGAAGATGGTACGCTTAATGCTGCCCCTCCATCGATAAACCGCAGCGGAACCCAGTATGATGGTGATTTCTGGGGTCTTTATCTGGCGATTGAGCAGATGGATGGGCACTTTTTGGATGAGCACGATTTGCCGGATGGTAACCTTTATAAAATCGAAGGACATAATGGAGAATTGAATAACCAGGGTCCAACCGGGGTGTCAAATGGCTCTGACCTCAATACATTTAAGCAGGGCTATTATTATGATCCTGATCCGAGCGAGCAGTGGTGGCGGCAGAAAGTTGACCTTGATTGCTATTATTCCTATCGGGCCGTTGTAGAGGGTGTCCACCATGGAGATGTGGGATACGGGAAAAACTATTTCTTCTATCTTAATCCCGAGACTAATATCTGGTCGCAGTTACCTTGGGACCTTGATCTGAGCTGGGCGAATAACATGTATGGTGATGGTGAAGATCCGTTTAGGAAACAAGGCAGAATACATACACGTCCCGCCCTTTTCCTGGAATTTCAAAATCGCCTCCGCGAGTTTCAGGATTTGCTCTATAATCCTGAGCAGATGAACCAGTTGATTGATGAATTTGCCTCTATCATTGATGACCCCGGCGGTAGGCTTTCAATAGTTGACGCAGACAGGGCCATGTGGGATTATCACTGGGTTGTGGGTGATGATGCTTATCCGAAGTATCTTTCCCACACAGCTTCATCCAAGGCAGGCCAGGGAAGATTTTATCAGAGAGCAGCTTCCAAAGACTTCCCTGGAATGGTTCAGATCATGAAGGATTACGTTGCCTCAGGCGACCGGGCATTTGATACTCCCACGTATGATGCAGCTCTGCCGGTCACTCCCAGCGTAACAGCTACCTGCGGACCAGATTTTCCGATCAATGCACTTACGTTTGAGACAAGTCTTTTTAGTGATCCGCAGGGCAGCGGTACCTTTGCTGCGATGAAATGGCGCATTGCTGAGGTAAATCCCGGCTCGCAGGTTGTGCCTGTAGATCAAGATCAAAGTGTTATGCTGATAAAGGACGGCGCCGAGTGGAAATATTTCAAAGGTACGCAAGAGCCTTCAAGGGGGCGAGATACCTGGCTTCAGATTGGTTTTGACGATTCGAACTGGCTAACTGGAAGAACAACTATCGGCTACGGTGAATCATTCATAGTTACTAATCTAAGTGATATGAGGGGGCAATACACAACTGTGTATCTACGAAAGACATTTAATATAACAAACCTCGATGAAATCGGGACATTGAAGTTGGAAGCCAAGTACGACGATGGTGTCAATATATGGATTAATGGTGTCCATGTCGTATCCGGAAACACGCTTTCAGCGGAGCTGCCTTTTGATGCGGTTGTCAGTAACCGTTCAGAAAATCATGATTTTACTGCATTTACTTTACCAGAGGCACAAAGTTATCTCGTTTCAGGTACAAATGTGGTTGCAGTACAGATAATCAATTCTTATCTGAGTAACAGTTCCGATTGTTTTATTGATATTCGATTGATTTCAGAGGCGGCTGAACCAAGTGAGATACCGAGTACGCCGCGTAGTTACAGCCGGAAGCCTGGGAAATATGAGATAGATGCCGTTTGGGAAAGGCAGGAGATTACGCACTTCAATCGTGACATACAAATACCGGCCAGTGCAGTCAAAGTTGGGAATACATACAGGGTTCGCTGCCGGATGAAGGACAACAGCGGCCGATGGAGTCACTGGTCCGAGCCAGTTCAGTTTGTTGCCGGTGAGCCGCTGTCGGCAGGTATTCTGGAGAACCTGAGAATTACCGAGATAATGTACAATCCTTCCGGGGCGGCTATAGGCGAATCGATAGACAACGATGAATTCGAATATGTCGAATTAAGGAATATCGGTGACGAAAGCATTGATTTGACTTTTGTTTCCTTTGTTGAGGGTATTACATTTGATTTTGGCTTAGGCAGCATTATGAGTCTTTTGCCCGACGAATTTGTTCTTGTTGTCAAGAATGAAGCTGCTTTTACATCTCGATATGGTTTGAGCATGTCTGATAGAATCGCCGGCGAATATTCCGGCAATCTGTCAAACAGTGGAGAAAGCATAACCCTGGAAGATTTTTGGAACGGTATTATTGTAAAGTTCGAATACAATGACGGCCGGGGCTGGCCACTGTCAGCCGATGGCGGTGGTCATTCACTGGTACCCTTGGATGATGCGATTCCTGGTGAGCCTGATGGTTCGCTGAACTATGGTGGTAACTGGCGAGCGAGCACATATATTGGTGGTTCACCGGGGCTGGATGACACTGGAACTGTAACTACCATTGTCCTTAATGAAATTATGGCACATACCAATTATAGCGATCCTCAGCATCCACAGTATGATTCAAGGGACTGGATAGAGCTTTATAATACCACTGGAACAAGCATTAATCTGCAGGGTTGGTATCTCAGTGATGACATCGGCGAGCTAAAGAAGTGGGCTATTCCTGCGATTGATATTCCAGGCTATAGCTGGATTAGTTTTGACGAGGTAAATGATTTTCATAATCCCATCAGCAGCGGGTTTGGTTTGAACAAAGCCGGCGAGGAGGTTGTCCTTTCTTATCTGCCCGGTAATGCGGAAGATCGTGTAGTTGACTGTATCAGATTTAAGGGTCAGGATAACGACATATCCCTTGGGCGTTACCCTGATGGCGGGGCGGATTGGCTTGCTATGGCACATTCGCGAGATGCTGAAAACGGAAATCCTTTTTTGGATGTGGTAATTGACGAGTTTATGTATCATCCTTTAGAGCTTAACGAAGAGTATATCGAGTTATATAATCCCACGGCAGGCACGGTGTATCTGGAAAATGCAGAAGGTCCCTGGCGGCTGGATGGAGCTGTAGATTACACATTTCCGGCGGGCACATCGATTCCTGCTGACGGTAGATTGATCGTAGTGGGCTTTGACCCGGCTACGGAAACAACTCGATTGGATACCTTTATTGCTACGTATGATGCTGGTTCGTTAACCGCCGGTGTGGAAATAGCAGGTCCCTGGTCAGGCTCTCTCTCCAATAGCGGTGAACGACTTGCACTGGAATACCCTTTAGCGCCGGACCAACCGGGTCAGTCTGTTTGCTGGGTCATCGTGGATGAAGTGATTTACTCTGATGTGGCACCCTGGCCTGAGGCAGCCGATGTCACCGGTTATGCGCTTCAGAGAGTATTTACAGACAAGAATCATTCGGGCAATGCACCTGCTAACTGGCAGGCAGCTTCTCCTACACCCGGGATCAAACCATGAATTCACGCCATAAAACAGTAATAAATCAGCCTTGTTGATTAAATCCATAAAAGTTGAATGCGTTTTCATATAGTTGTCGATATAAGTTATGGTAATTAATAGCAGGGAAACGGCTGTTTTTTTTATCCTGCTCCAGAGCTTATACACAGCATTTGCCGTTTTCTCAATATTAATCACATTTTTTGTAGTTGTTATCTTTTAGTGGAATATAGTACAATTTTGACTACTAAAATTTTGTTACTTTATGTTCTTTCGTTTTTGGGGATGAGCATTGAGCGGTAAAGGCAATTTGTCATCTATAGGAATAGCCGCAAAAAAAGCTGGCATTTCTCGGCAATCTCTGCAATATTATCTCATGGTCGGACTTCTGGAGCCGACAGAAGTAACACCGAGCGGGAGGAGGATGTTTGATGAAAGGGGCATTGAACGTATTAAACTGATAAAAAAACTGAATGACAGCGGCTATCCTTTGCGTGCTATAAGGGAGTTGTTTATGGAAGGCCGCAGTGAATAGAAAGGGACTGAACAGTGAGTGACTATGAGACCACCCAAAGAAGACGCAATATGATTGTGGGCGTTTTTGTAGTAGTAGGTGTTTGTGCGCTTATATGGCTGATATTTAAGTTCGGTGATTTGCCGACTGCAGTTACCAAGATGGGTTCTTTTGAAGTTTTCGTTCAATTCCCGACGGCACCGGGAGTGCAAAATGATACGCCCGTGCGTTTTTGCGGCTATCAAATCGGCAGGGTCACAAAGGTTATGCCACCTCAGATAAAAAAGGATATGGTGACCGGCTTAGAGTATTATCAAACAATAGTTGTTCTTAGTATTGACAAAAAGTACCCTACTATTCCCTCTAATATTGAAGTAAAACTTATGAGCCGGGGTCTGGGCAGCAGTTATGTTGAAATTAAACAATACCCAGATAGACCCGCAGAGCCATTAGACCCGAATCGGCCGGAGACAGTTTATTTGGTGGATAAAATATTGCTGCAGGGCTCGACTGGTATAACAAGTGAGTTTTTTCCAGAGGAAAGCCAGAAAAAGCTGGACGATTTGGTGGAGGGCCTCAGGGTTCTTATTGCTAATGCCAATGATATACTCGGCAACCGCAGCAACAAAGAAAACCTCCAGAAAACTATAGCTAATCTTACTGAAGCATCGCATGAAGCTAAGCAGACAATAGAAGAGTTCCGAAAATTCGCCGTTGCAGGGACAACAACTTTGAAGAATGTTGATAGTAAAACAGAAGAACTCGTTGTTGCGATGGTCGGTACGAGTGAAGAAATAGGTAAGGCATCGGCGCAAATGCGGATGATATTGGAGAAAATAAACAACGGCCAGGGCAGTGCAGCCATGCTTCTCAATGATGGGCAATTTTATGAAAGTCTGCTTGAGGATACTCAGCAAGTACAGCTACTGCTGGAAGAGTTAAAGTCATTCATTACTCAGGCCCGTAATAACGGTGTACCTATTAAGTTAAAGTGAAACTGATATTATCTCCTGCATTTAGCTCTGCGACTTATCTTTGATAAGTAACAAATGATAATCATGTTATTTTGATATCCGGATTATTTCTTACGGATTAGCCGTGATTTATTTTTCCAGCGTGCTTACTATACGGGTGGCTACCCGTTTGACACCGTCGTAACTGTCATTTCGTGCGGCCCTAATCTCTTCTATGAATTCTCCGGCTTTGTCGCCGAGATCTTCCAGTTCCAGGGCAGCATAGTGACGGACGATCTTGTTATCTTTGTTTTGCAGCTCCTCTACTAAAAGTTTCAAAGCTTGCCGGTTACTACCCATCCTGCAGAATGCTCGTGCCGCGGCAATCCGGACCGAAGCGGATTTGTCCTGCAAAGCATTTTGTAATACGGTTTTGGCGGCTTCGGCATCCGAATCCATATTACCCAGGCCGATTGCTGCCCACCAGCGTACCGAGGGTCTCTTATCCTGCATTGAATTTATGAGTTCCGGTATCGCCGATTTACCTGATTCAGTTAGCTCTATTACCTCTCGAATGCGGTCAATAAGGTCGTGATTTTCCGGCTGGGCCAGTATGTCATAGCCATTGCCGTATTTGAGATAAATATCCTCCAGTTCCGGTTCTGGAATCAGGCCTATGTCTCTGGTTTGATGCATCCATTTAATATGGGCTGCACGCATACGCATTAGAACATTTTGATGCTCAAGTAAGTTGACCAGATTATGAAGTTCGTAAGGGTCATTTTTCAGGTCGTATAATTCCTCTGGTGGCTTGGTCGTCGCCATGAATTTCATCTGAACCGGGGTAAGCTTGCCTTCAGCATGAAGGTTGCGCAAGAGATCCCGCATCGGATAGCTGGTGTCCTTATATAGATTTGGGGCCATCCATGGACGGTACGGCATGTAGTTTCGAATATAGCTGTAGCGTTTATCATGGACACAGCGAATACACTCTATAGTTTCGTCGCATCGGCCACGAGCTGCAAAGATATATTCCCGCTTCTTTGCATCCGGACCGAGGAAAACCTGACCCTGCATGTGTTTTGGCGGTTGAATGCCTGCAATTTTCAAAACCGTTGCAGAGATATCGATTGAACTAACGAGCTCTTTATTTACACTGCCCGTTTTTAATTTGCCCGGCCAGCGTACAATCAGAGGAATCCGAATTCCTCCGTCGTAAAGCCACTGCTTGCCGCGGACATGACAACGGCCGTGATCGCCGATGAAGATTACAACCGTGTTGTCTGTTAGCCCCTCGTTATCGAGGCGCTGCATAATTTTTCCAACGTATTGATCCATCATCTGGATAGAGTTTAGATACGCTGCCCAGTCTGCTCGTGCTATTGGATGATCTGGAAAGTACGGGGGCAACTTGACTTTTGTCGGGTCAACAGGATTATCGAGTTTTTTATCAAGGCCTTTCCACTGCCCACCTCGGTGTGTCATACTGATTGATAGCTGTGCGAAGAACGGCTGGCCTGGTGTCCGCTGATTCCAGTCATCGCCGTCAAAGGGTTTACTGTACTTAAAGTTAAAGTCCGTTTTGCCTGAGCCACGTACTCCGGGAGCGGCCGTCTTGACATTTGCAGTGAAGTATCCTGCCTGGCGGAAGTATTCTGTTATCGGGCGGACCGGCTCAGGCAGCATGTATCCATCATTACGATGGCTTCGGTGGTGATGGGCACCAATGGAACCCTGATGCATACCGGTAATCATAGCCGAGCGGCTGGTAGAGCAAACCGGGCTTGTAGTAAATGCATTGGTGAAGCGGACACCCTGGTCGGCGAGTTTGTTGAGATTTGAAGTTTCGACCACTGGTGTACCGTAGCAGCTAAGATCGGGGCTGATATCTTCAGACAAAATCCACAGGATGTTGGGCCGGGTTTCATTTCCGGAAGACTGTTGTGCGTAGATGCTTGTCGGCAGTGTCATAGAGACGGCACCGGCACCGATAGCTTTGAGAAAATTGCGTCGTTTCATAATATGATTTCCTTTTGCTGAAGTCTTGTATTTTTTGCTTTCCCTTTAAGAATTATTCGAGTCATAGTTTGGATTCGGTTTGGGCAGTTTGGCGCCGGCGAGTCGCAGCCAGCGTCTTAATTTAGCGTCGAGCTGCCTGGTCTTCGTAGGGTATATCTCTGAAAGGTCGTTTTCCTCGGAGATGTCGCTTTTTAGATTAAACAGCTCGAATGGTTTGCCTTCATATCTTTTGATGAGCTTCCAGCTTCCTTCTCGAATGATGCTGTAGGGGACAACATTGCCTCGATAGTGCGGAAAGTGCCAGTATAGTGCATGACGGTTCAATTCCCGGGTGCCGTTTGATTTTAGATGGCCAAGGAGTGAAACGCCGTCTATGTCACGGTCATTTGGAAGTGGAACCCCTGCGGCCTGGCAAATGGTCGGGAAATAATCGACACTGGTTACCGGTTCGTGGCTGACTGTTCCCGGTTTAATGACTTTTGGCCATCGCACTATCAAAGGTTCACGGATACCGCCTTCGTACGGAAAGCCTTTGCCGGAACGCAGTGGGGCGTTATTTGTCGGGCCGAGCAGGCCACCGTTGTCACTGGTGAAGAAAATGATAGTATTCTCAGCCAGGTCGAGTTCCTCGAGCGCCGAACAAATTCTGCCTACGGCGTCGTCCAGACTCTCAACCATTGCGGAGTATGTCGGATTCTTCTGGTTTGTAGGTGGTTTCAATTTGTATTTTTCAATAAGGTCTTTTTTGGCCTGAATGGGTGTGTGGACAGCGTAGTGGGCCATATAGAGGAAGAAAGATTTATCTTTATGGTTGTGAATAAATTTGACGGCTTCATCTGCTTCGCGGTCGGTTAGATATTCACCATTGCGACGAGGTTCCAGTGTTGGTATTTCTCCCTGTCCCTTTCGATAATACGGATCGAAATAAGTTGGAGGCTGGCCGAAGTCGCAGCCGCCGACGTTGAAGTCGAAACCCTGTCTGTCCGGGTACCAGTCATCAGCGCCTAAATGCCACTTGCCAATATGGCACGAAGTGTATCCTGCCGGTTTGAGTGCTTCGGCAATGGTGATTTCTTCGAGCTCCATCCACAGTGCGTTGGGCGGGCACAACAGCTTCTTATTTTTGCCGCCTACATACTCGGTCGGATTCTTTTTGTTTTCAGGGATTTTGCCTCCCTGAAAGCGTGAGCGAATCCAGTCGGTAATGCCAAGTCGGGCCGGGTATCGTCCAGTCATAACAGCCGCCCGGGTAGGTGAGCATACTGCGCAGGCGGCGTAAGCATCGGTGAACCGCATACCATCAGCAGCAAGTTTGTCAATATTCGGCGTTTCGTAGTACTTGCTGCCGTAACAGCCCGTGTCTATCCAGCCTAAATCGTCAACTAATATTAAAACGATATTGGGTTTTTTGTCTGTGTTCCCATTTGCAAAAAGCTTTAAAGAGTCGCTTGAATTCTGAATAGCAAAGGCCGCGGTTCCAAAACCAATGGCCTTGAGAAAATGGCGACGAGTATGAACATATTTACTCACATTCATTTCTCCGTTTCAATGTCGATCATTGGATTAAAGAAACATCATTAAGTGATGATTGTTATATTGGAAACACTGGCATCAATCGCATAGCAGCTGATTAAAATTAACAGTACGGAAGTAAGGGTCAGGTTTAAAAGAGATGTTCCTTTTCTCATATTAGTATCCTCCTACTGTTATATCGTGTTCGAAGATATTACTGCGAGAGAACGAAGTTAGCCAAATCTGTAATCTCTTTGACCGAGAGATTGGACGTTTGCCCATGTTTGTCGTCCGAGTTGTATATTGCTATAACTTCTTCGATAGTTGCAGCACGTCCATCGTATAAGTACGGTGCGGTTCTCCATGCTTCAACCAAACTTGGAGTGTCGAACTTTCTGTCTTTATCTAATCCGTCACCCGTGCCTACGTTGTGTTGTTGCAGGTCCGTATGCAATGCTCCCGTGTGACATGAATCACAATGTGCTTTGCTATATATCTTTTGTCCTCTTTTGGCAGAGGGGCTAAGTTTGTCTTTGACCAAATAAGGGCTTGGGATCGGTTCAAGCGACTTGAGATACTCATCGATTGCATTAACTTCCTCTTCCGGGCGTACTGCAAACAGGATATGCCTGATTCCGGAGCGTACGGCCATCTCAGCATTCTCCCGCACGCCCGTAATCATCGCCGGTGGGGTTCTATGTGCAAACAGGAGGTTTTTGGTATTTTTAGGATTACCTAAGCCGTCGTTAAGCAGGTCCCAGTTCAGGGCATCGACCCTTGCTCCTCCCGGATGACAACTAGCGCAGCTATGCCAGTGCTGGAAGCATAACGAGGCATCATGGAAGAGCATTTCACCTCTGCGTTTTTGTGTTAATTGAGGTGTCGGGCCGAGCTGCAAAGCCGTAGTATTGATACCTTCTGTTTTATTTATATCAACTACGGTTAGACTGTCAGTAAAGTATTCGGCAACGTAAATATTGGAACCAATGATTGCAAGTGCACGGGGACCTTTGCCGCAAAGTTTAATGCGTTTGCGAATATCATAAAGAAAACTCAGTTCATTGGGAATGTTTGATGTAGGTGTTGAACTTGTACCATAGCCACCGTAAGATGACCGTCCCGTTGTCCTGCCCTGAGTGTTTTTTTCATCAGCATGATATTTTCTGATTTTTTCCAGCATGGCGTTTACATCTATTATGCTTAATTCGTCGGTTCCGGCATGGGTTACGCAGACATATTTGCCGTCGTTTGTGCAGCCGACGGCCCAGGGATTGGCGGCTCCGTTGTCTACATCATCCAGAAGGACGGTGTCAAATAACTGTTTACTCTCAACGTCGATAATACTGAGCGCATTGGTATTTATCCATCCCCGCTCCAACTGTGTGGTTGGAACCGTATAGCGGGCGAGGATATGTGCGGCATAGGCATACCGACCATCAGGCGAGATAAAGATTTCCTGCAATGCTGTTGTGCCATTGGGAAGCTCAATGGTGGTTATCACTTTATTATTCATGGTGTCAATGACAGAGACCACAGCGGCTATATTTCCTTTGTTGGCGGCGCCTGCCGGTATATGGTTGTTCACGAACAAAAATCTACCATTTGGAGTAAGTGCCGCTGCAACAGGTTCACGCTGGACGGGTATTTGGGTTACTTGTTTATGTGAAGACAGGTCGATGACCGAGATGTTATTATCGAAGCGGTTGCACACGTAAAGGGTTTTATTGTTTGGGCTGAGTACGGGTGCCATAGGGGTATGTCCTGCAGGCAGGGTATGGATAATTTTTCCGGTTTGAAGATTTATTACCTTAACCTGACCTTTTGGAGCGGCACAAGTAACGTACAGACGTGATTTGTCGGCGGATAGCGCCAGTCCGCTGGGCTCAGCCAGTAAAGAATACGATTTGATTACCTTACCAGCGGCGATGTTGAACACATCTACACGTTTAGCCGTAGTCTGAGCGATGTAGAGTTGTTCGGCTTGCTTGTCTGAGACCAGCACGGAGGGCGAGAGGTAATTCTGTCCTGATAAACTGGCATTGGTTGTCAGGGACAACATTACAATTAACATAATAATACCTGGTCGTAGCTTTGTTTGTTTCTCGTTCATTTTTAATCCTCAAAAACATTACCATTTGATTCTACTATCATCCAGCGCAGTGCCTTCAGCGTCAAAGACATTATTAATTAAAATTGCAGATCGAGATGGGATTTTGTTTTTCCAAATTCATAGAAAAATATTTATATTTTGCAGACATAACACACATAATGGAGTAAACGATATTTGTCTCTGCTTTATTTTGATTCTACCTAATTTAATCAATTGTTTCTTCGAGCTTAATGTCCTTTACGGACAGGATATTTATTGTTTTAGGTTCGTTTGTCAGGCAAATAACACGGAAGCCCACATTATGAACGCGCTGCCAGGCTGGATAACTCAGGCGAAAAGCTGAACGACATCGTTTGGGACGGTCACACCAGGAACCGCCGCGAACGACTTTTTTTCCTGTTTCGGCAGGGTAATCACGGCCATCGTCAGTGTTATATGGATAGGGCTTATATGTTGTTCGGGTCCATTCACAGGCGTTTCCGTGCATATCATAAAGGCCCCAGGGATTTGGCTGGTAGCTTCCTACATCTGCGGTTGCTACAGTACCATCGTCGAAACTTAAATCACAAAGGACGTTTCCTCCAAAGACGGCCGATTCGAGGATACCTTTGCCAAAGTGGGCTACAATGCTTGATTCCAAGCCGCCGGTTGGACCCGGTCGAACGCTGAGGGATTTATCGGCAACATTTGCCCACAGCGAGAAGTCTGTGTCCATGTCACCGTATGAAAGCGGCTGCTTTGAGTCTGCACGACAGGCATACTCCCATTGGGCCTCAGTAGGCAGCGTAAACTCCAAGCCGGTCTTTTTTGAAAGCCAACCGCAAAAGGCAAAAGCCTGCTCCCATGATACGCGAACAACCGGCTGATTTGGACCTTCCAGTGACATGCCGGGACCGTCCGGACCCTGGAAGCGTTTTGTAAAATATCCCGAGTTGTGGGATGGGTCGAAAAGATGGTATTGCTCGTTGTTAACCTCGCAGATGCCCATCCAGAAATCTCGATTGATAGATACTTGTGCAATCGGGTATTCATCAGGCTCGCCATTGAGGTCGCCCATAAAGAAATTGCCGGCGGAAATCCTTACTAATTTCATTTTTACACCGTTGCCCAGCTTGATTGTTTTTTCAAAAGCTCCAGCGGATTGTTGGCGGCGCAGACTGGTATGCGAATCCGGACGCTGCGCAATATGACCCGCTTTCGTTTCCGGTATTGGTACTGGTTCTATCGGTTCGTAGGACAGAGGATGAATTTGTGGAACCTGTTCAGGATTATCTTTAGGTCCACCGAATAGTCGGTTTAGTTCGCATCGCCGCTCGTCGGCTCGGTCGGGAATAGGGCCTACTTCACCCCATGTGCCGTGACAGGGACCGTTTAAGTCAATCCAGGTAACCAATCGCTCCCATGCTTCATTGTCAAGCTGGACATTGTAATGCCCCTTGCTGAGTAACTGTATTAACTCGCTCGTATCGGCGTGGTATTCACCGGGAGTGAGCATGCCGACATGGTCTTCGATATTGACTCTGCGAATATAAGGTATCAGTGCTTCGTAGGCTGGTGTATAGCGAACCTTTGTTCCTCCGAGTGCTTTTAGGACAGTCGAGTGCAATCGAGTTGCCCCCAGCTTCGTAAGCTCTCGTCCGCTATAGTTCTTCACAAAACGTTCCGAGCGCAGGTCGGCGATATTCTTTCTATCCGGAGGTTCTCGGCCGTTATGGCAGGAGATGCAATATTTGTCGAGTACCGGCTGAACGTCCCTTTCAAAATCAAGACCTCTCGGGGGACCATACCATGGTTCGATTTCAACCGGCGGACGTCCGGCGGCCAGTCTGTTGTGGATTATGGGGATTTGCTTGGGCTGTTCATGACAACCAACACATGAGACGGTCTCGCCGGGCATCGCTGTGAACCAGCTCCGCATCAATTGCACGGCCTTGCCTTGCTCATCCAGCGCCTGAACAGTCAGTGGCGTGTTGGCTGGAACACTGAACATAGCTGAGCCATCTTCGTGTAGCGGTACGGTACCAATGATTCGCATTACTTCCCAGGGTCCTCCGCAACCGATCTTATCAGGCCCGGCCATTCCCGGGTAGCCAAAGTGGTAGGCCACAATTCGTAATTTTTTCACGGTGCCCCGTGGTACACCGACCAGTCCCGGGCCGGCATAGACATCGTGAAGATAGACAACAGCATCCTGTTGTTTCAGGTCCACTCTGTCCGGGATTGCCGGCGGACGGGGTGTCTTGATTAATGGAATTGGTTCGAAAAAGTCATACTTAGACAGCATATGAATCGGCAGCATGTTGTCGAATACGTCCACCAGATAGATTCCCCATGGAGATTTGCGATTTACCTGTGAGGCTACGAGAAAATATTTTTCACTGAGTGGATATGGGTGAAGGAACTTGGGCCAGGATTTGTCGACGAGATTATCGCGAATGACCGTTTTGACAGGTTGGCCACGGCCAAGAATTCGCTGGACAACGCCATCGGCCTGATACCAGCCCTTGGTAATATCAAATATTCCCAATTCACCCATTCGAGGTACGCCATGATAGCCTGCGATAATAGCCACAATTTTGTTTGGTGAACCGGGTATTCCTCGTGGGTAATAAAGTGCATTCGGCCAATACGAATTACTTCCATAAACCGCCCTCTGGCCGGTGCCGTCGGGATTCATCACCATCAAGGGACGTAGATAGATGTGCATAGGCCCTGTGTAGTCCCAACGACTGAATATAACCTGTCCAGTTGGTAGTACGGCGGGGTGAAGGTCGAGGTCCTGATCGAAACACAACTGCCGCATATTGCCGCCATCTGCATCCATAAGGTAGATACTGCATGCCCGCTCTTTGCCATGCCAGCAGGGTACTCCCGTATATGAGGCCGTCGAGGAAAAGACGATACGCCCATCGGGTAGATAACAGCCGTCAAAGTTATCTACATCTTCCTGGTGCTGTCCTCGCGAGACTTGTCGAAGACTGCTTCCATCGGCATTAATTTCAAAGATTTGCCAGCTCTTGCCCATGGGCATCGTAAAAAGCAGCTTATCGGCGTCGAAGTGCAAGTCTATTTCACCGACGAATTGACCACCAGATGGTCGAAAAAGCGTTTGCAATATTCCGTTAGTATTTACGGGCGATAGCACAGCGATTTCATTATCATAACCGGTTCTCTCTATTCCCGTGTTGCACTTGTGGTTAACGGGCAGCCCGAGTTGGCCGCGTTTGCGTTTGAGTAGCAGCAGCTTCTCGAAATCGAGAAGTGGATTGGAAAGCAGTGCATCAGATTGGAACTTCTTAAGGTTGTGTGCGAGTTTCAGCACATCTGCTCTGACTGAATTGTCACCAAGATTTAAAGAGTCGAGGATAAAATCACATGATTTTTCCAGATTATCCAGGGATTCGAAATAATATTGGCCTTTTGGATATCTTTGCCCAAACGTTTCGGTAAGGTCTTTAATGGCCAGATGAAGGGATTCAAAATTAAAACTGTGTACATATCGTACAGCCTCATTATAATCAGGAGAAGATGATTGTGTCTGTGCATCGGCTGTTCTGGCAGTGAATATTGCAGTAGAAATGATTGCTGTGATAAAGAAAGTAAGACTAAAGCTTTGAAAAGGCATGTTTTTGAAGCTGATGGTTTTTACTTTCATTGTTGTTAATTGGCGTATTTTTTATGTGCCTGTTCGTTGTATTTGCTGCTACTTTATGTCTTAATGGAAATATCCGTCAAAAATCATCCACTCCTCTACAGATGGTTTTGGTGTTTCTCGAACTGCCCATCTATCTTCCCCATCCGGGTTGACCTTTAAGAAGTGGCTAACAGTTTAATATTAGCTCGATTTTAATATATAATTATATGCGGACTCGTCACGTTAAGCAATCGAAAAATACGGCAAAGACCTCATAGGGAGTGAAAACAGCGAAATGGCTGCATTTGATACAGAGCTTAGGGGAAGCGGTGAAATTTTCAGTAATTGATAAAGCGGATTTGAATTGGCAGATTATTTATTGCCATATCAAATAAGCCCACCCATCAGAGGGTGAGCTTATTATTTAGGATTTATCTTGTTGTTTTAAGGTCTTTATCCACAGCTATTGCAACCGGCCTGGATATGGTCTGCTTGTTAGTGCGGATTTCTTCGATATGCTGTTCGAGCTTTGTGAATAAAGCCAGATTACCTGATTTTCTCACTGAGGTTAACGCCTTTTCAAACAGTTTCTCTGAATTGGCGTAGTTTCGCTTTGCATGACAGATTCTTGCCTTGGTCAACCAGCTCGGAGCTACAAGGTGGTGTTCCGGCCCGTAGATACTTTCCTGTTTTGCTATTGTACGGTCAATCAGCTCTTCTGCTTCATCGTGCCTTCCCTGTAGAGTATATAGTTTTGCTACATTACCCAGAACGTTTGCTGTGTAAAGGTGGTCTGGCCCGTAACTGATATTTATGAATGCCATGGCCTTGTTATAATAATTTTCGGCTTCCTTATAATCACCCTTTGCAACGAAAATGGCGGCAATATCTACCCAGAATGGAGCCAATGCCTTATCATTTTCAGTATGACTTTCAAGCATAATAGTCATTGCTTCTTCCAGGGCGTTTTCGGCTTTGATATAGTTACCCTGCTCTGTATAGATTGAACCTAAAGTTCTCAATGTGTAAGCCACATAGGGATGGCTTTTAAAAAGGACTTTTTTCTGTAATTCCAGGCCCTGCTCGCACATATTTTGTGCATCAAAGAGCTTGTTTTGGCTTTTATAAAGTGTCGCCAAATCAATCAGGCACATAGAAAGTTCAGAATCTGATTCGCCTTTGCTTTTCGCCAACGTTAATGCCTGCTCTGCCAATGGCTGTGCTTTTGTGTATTCTCCATAAGCCATATACACTCTTGCCATTGATCTGAGTGTTTTGCACGAAAGAGCTTTTTTGGCCTGCTGTGGCTCTCCGAAGGCTATACTCTCTATAATTAGAATTATAAAGGTAAGTACAAGGAAACGATTTTTACGCACACCGATTAT
This sequence comes from Planctomycetota bacterium, assembly GCA_014384025.1. GTDB lineage: Bacteria > Planctomycetota > Phycisphaerae > Sedimentisphaerales > Anaerobacaceae > NIOZ-UU13. Next base: position 24,085 of record JACNGQ010000324.1, read on the forward strand.
TTGATTTTTTTCATTCTTGCTTGTCATTATATTATGTCTCTATTTTCGCCCTATAATCTTATGGTTAATTCAGAAGAACTGTAGCTTTGTTAGCTATCTAAAACATAATAATCGTTTCTGATAACGACAAATTTCACGGACGTTTTTTTACGATAAAACACTCGAAAGTAGTATGGAGTATCTGTCTCGTATTCCCTGCTTAATGTTTTCGGACTTTCCTTTTGTCATTTCCGAGAAATATAGAATAGACCTTTCTCTGATTTCTATGATTTTAGGCTTTAATGCCTTTGCCCGGCTTTCGATAAAAAAGCAATATTCTGAGGGCTTTCGTATGCCGATAGTGATTTAAGGTGTTTAGCTTAATCCTTCAAATGAGAGATGGGTTCTAATGTCTGAATTTGGCCAGGACAAACATTATAGGTCGTTTACCTTTTTGCTAATGTTGATTGTGTTCTTCGCGGTCTTATGTGGATACAACAACGTGGTTACCGGCCAGATGCCCGAAGCTGCATTAGCGGTTGACTCGGCCTGCGATAAGATATTGAAAGGCGATTTCGAAAGTGCTCAGGAGATTGTTCGTAAATCGATTGCTGTTCAAAGCATAGATATCAGACAACTTGGAATAATTATCGATGAATATGTGGCCATTCAGGCCCGGCGGGATGCTCATCAAAATGATATCTATCTGGAGCAAAAAAGCGAACTTGATAAGCTTAAAGAAGAAGGCTTTCCAAAAGACATTGATGACGTTGGTAAAGTTTTTACTGTTGCGCTGAAGGCTTTAGAGTATTCCAACAAGGAACAGGGACAAGCCTTGCTTAATGATCCTTATGTACAACAAACCGTCCGGCAAGCCAAGCTCCTCGCTGCCGAATACGAATCACAAGGTAGATGGCTCGATGCATACGCAATATGCTATGATAAGTTGGCGTTAATGTACGAAGACGACGACAAGTACTCGGCCTATGCTAAATTGCTTCAGGAGAAGGCCGATATTGCGGCATTTTTGCAAGACAGTCCATGCGAGACTTGCCAGGAGCGTTATGATGGCATAGATAAGCAAATGTTCATTAAGGCAGTTGATTTTCTGGATTCAAGTTACGTTAGTATTATTGATTATCGCAGTATGGCAATTAAAGGTATCAATCGCTGTAAATTGTTAGCGGACATAATAAGCAATCCATATATCGAGATGAAGAATAAGATACGAGATACACGATCTCAAGCATACATGGCAGTCCTGACTGGTATGTTGGATGAATTGAATGAATCTCAGGTATCAATAAGTAAGGATAAATTAGTAGGTGTTTTTGAGCGGGTTTTAGCAATGAATGAATCTCAGCTTGGAGGCATGGGATTGCCGCCGGCTTTACTTGTTGTGCAGTTTGCAAATGGAGCCTTGTCTTCGCTTGACCCTTATACAGTTATCTACTGGCCCAGTCAGGCAAAGAAACTTGAAAAAGCGTTGACCAATCAGTTTATCGGTATTGGCATAAGGTTTTCGAAAGAAGATGAATCTCCGAAAGTGTTGACCGTATTGCCTGATACACCGGCATACCACTCGGGTCTTGAGGCCGGAGATGTAATTGTAGCGGTTGATGGTGTTGGGATGGGCAGAATGTCTCCTAACTGTGTGGCTCAGAGTATTGCCGGTCCGGAGGGCACAAAAGTGACTCTGACGGTTAGGCATGAAGGTGAAGATAAAACTCGGGATATTACCTTACATAGAACCAGCATAGTCGTTTCTTCAATCCGCGGCTGGCAAAGAAACGAAACTGATGAATGGCGGTATATGATTGATGCTTTTAATAAGATCGGCTACATTCGCATTAGCTGTTTTGATTCGAGGACGGTTGACGATTTCGAGAGAACACTTATACAGCTTGAGAAACAGGGATTAAAGGGTTTGATTCTGGACCTGCGTTCCAATCCGGGCGGACTTTTGAATGGTGCAATCGAAATAGCAGACATGTTTATTAAAGAAGGATTAATTGCGAGGATACAACCACGATGTGGAATGCCGACTTATGTATCAGCAAACAGGGAAAAAACACATCCTGACTATCCGCTGGTTGTACTCATAGACCGTTATACAGCGAGTTCTGCGGAAATACTGTCAGGAGTCTTACAGGAACCAAAGCATAACAGGGCAACCATTATCGGTGAAAGAAGCTATGGCAAGAGCAGTGTGCAGTCAATAGTAAACCATATCGGTGAGGGGGCAAAACTAAAATACACGACCGCGTATTATTATTTGCCATCAGGACAAAAGATAAAGAACCGCCACACGGATACAAAGCTAAGCAGTGAAGACTGGGGGGTTTTACCGGATGTTAATGTAAAACTACGAAGCGCTGAGCTTCGGAATATGGCCAAAATGCAGAGGGCGAATGAGTTGACGGTAAAAGGCGGCCTTAACAATGGTTCTAATGTTCAAAGGTTTTCAAGTCGGGAAACAATAGATGGCGATCCGCAACTGGCAACAGGAATACTGGTCTTAAAGAGCAAAATGATAGAATCCGGCCGTAGGCTGGCTTTGAATTGACACCGCTCCTGTGTTCGGCGAAGATTTCTTTCGATTTATATATTTTTTTTCTTGATTATATGGTCAAATAACCATATATTGTAATAAGTTTATTTAAGAAGGGCGATTATGGAACCGCTGACAGAAAAACAGCTAAAGGTGTTAAGTTTTATCGAAAAGCGGCTAAAGGATAATAAGCCGCCGAGTCAAAGGGAAGTGGCTGAGCACTTTTCTCTTGCTCAAAATGCAGCTTATCAGCTTATCAATTATCTCAGGAACAAGGGATATTTAGTAAATCTGGGCGGCCATCGGGGAGTTAGACTCTCAAAGGAATATCTCGAAAAGAAAAGGCAAACCGATGGCATTCCGGTTGTAGGTAGAGTGGCAGCAGGTGAGCCAATATTAGCTGAGGAAAATATCGAAGGGTATTTTGGGCTGAAGGAGTTGTTTGGCCGGTCTATGGATAGATTTATTCTAAAGATTGTCGGTGATAGCATGGTTGATGAAGGTATTATGGATGGTGACTATGTAGTGGTGCAGCCCCGTCAAAAAATTGAAAACGGCCAAATCGGTGTGGTGCTGGTGGATGATGAGGCTACCATTAAAAGAATATATATCCAGCGAGATCGGATAGCACTGGAACCGGCCAATAAGGCAGCAGGATATAAGACTAAATATATAAGACGGGGCCAGATGAATGTTCGTATAATTGGTAAGGTAACAGGCTGCTTTAGAATGTTGTAAAAAAGGGGTAACGGATGGCCGGTCGGGTTTACATAGGCATAGCGGGTTGGTCGTATCCGGACTGGAAGGGGATAGTATATACGAGTTCGAAGATTGACCAGCTTGAGTATATAAGCGGGTTTGTGGATTGTTTGGAGATTAACAGCACTTTTTACCGGCCACCGTTTGAGAAAACGACAAAATCATGGCTGGAGAAGACTTCAAGGCGTTCGGATTTTTTCTTTACAGCAAAACTGCACCGAAGCTTTACTCATGAAGGCAAGATAGATACGGAAATCGTAAAGCATTTCCATAGAGGCTTTAAACCTTTTCTCGAAGCAGACAAGCTAAGGCATCTACTGGTCCAATTCAGATATGACTTCGATGATACCAGCCGGAATCGACAGCATTTAACTGAGATAGTGGGAAATTTTTCTGATGCGTTTAATCTGGTGGTAGAAGTAAGACACAAATCATGGCAAATGCCGGATGCTTTGAAATTTTTAGAAGGGCTCGGAGTTTCGATTTGCAATATTGACTATCCTACGACCTGGAACTCGTTTGATATGCAGCAATGCACTGTAGGAAAGAATGGTTATTTCAGGATGCACGGCAGGAATGCAGAAAAGTGGTTCAGCAAGGCAGGCAGAGATGAGACTTATGACTATTATTACAATGAGGATGAGCTTGTTCAAATAAAGCAGAGGGTTGATGAATTAGCCAAAGCTTTTGAAACGCTTACTGTTATTGCAAATAATCATTATCGGGGCGCTGAGCTTGCCAATGCACTTGAGCTAAAGGTCTTGATCAGCGGCCAAAAACAAACTGTTCCCGAAGGGCTTTTGAGGACCTATCCGAATCTGGCAAGAATAGCCTTAAATAAGCAGCTTTTTTAATCAGGATATGAAAATAAAAAAAGAAGTAATCTGTATGCCGGACTTGTCGACAAAGTATCGACAATCTTTTTTTGAGGCGGTAGTTCCGGCGGGATTCCCGTCGCCAGCCGCTGACTATGAGGAGGACAAGCTCGACTTAAACAGGTATTTGATTAAAAATCCGGCAGCGACATTTTTTGTAAGGGTCGCCGGCTATTCTATGATGGGAGCCGGGATTTATTCAGGTGATCTTCTGGTAGTTGACCGCAGTCTTGAACCAAGAGATAAAAGCGTCGTTATTGCTATCATAGACGGTGAGTTGACCGTCAAAAGAATCAGAATACGGAAAAATAAAATAACTTTGGAGCCGGAAAATGAAAACTACTCTGTCCGGCAAATCACGGAAGACACCGACTTTCAGGTATGGGGGGTAGTAACGAATGTTATACACGCATTATGAAAGAGATATTTGCCTTAGTTGACTGTAATAACTTCTATGCTTCCTGCGAGCGGGTGTTTAATCCTAAACTGGAAGGCAGGCCGATAGTGGTATTATCAAACAACGACGGCTGTGTTGTGGCCCGCTCAAATGAAGCAAAGGCTTTGGGTATAGGTATGGGGGTTCCCGCCTTTGAAATTGAAGAGAGTATGAGGAAAAATAATGTTGAGGTCTTTTCATCGAACTATACTCTTTATGCCGATATGTCATCTCGTGTTATGGAAACTCTCTCGGTCTTTACTTCTGATATAGAGATATATTCGATTGACGAAGCTTTTTTGAACCTTGATGGTTTTAACTGTTCTTTGACGGATTATGGCAGAAAGATGCGGCAAACCGTCAAACAATGGACCGGCATGCCGGTAACTGTAGGTATCGCCCGAACGAAAACTCTGGCCAAGATAGCTAATAGAATCGCCAAAAAATCTACAAGAGAAAATGGAGTATTGGATTTGACCGATTCTTCTTGTCTGGATATGGTTCTGGCTGAAATTCCGGTGGAAAAAGTGTGGACGGTAGGTATAAAAACTGCCCTGAAATTAAAACGTGCAGGTATCAAAACCGCTCTTGCACTCAGTAATACGGATATTGGATGGATTAGGCAGAAATTCGGAGTTGTAGGGGTGAGAACCGTTTATGAACTGCGCGGTATTAGCTGTTATCCGTTAGAGCAAAATCCTCCTGCTAAAAAATCGATTACCGTATCACGTATGTTTGGCAAGCCGGTAGAATCCGTTAAAGAGTTAAAAGAAGCCATCTCAAGTTACGCATCAAGAGCAGGGGAGAAGTTGAGAGGTCAGGGTTTAGCTGCAGGTGTGATGACGGTTTATGTTACGACCAGCCGCTTTATAGAGAATAAATATTTCAATTATAATACCGTTGAGTTTGCTGTTGCTACCAGCAATACGATAGAGTTGGTTCGCAACGCCTGCCGATGTATCGACAGGTTATATCGTAAGGGCTGTGTATTCAAGAAATGTGGGATTATACTCAACGGCCTTGTGCCCGAAAACCAGGTCCAAAATGGTCTGTTTGATAACGTTGACAGATTGAAGGCTAAGCGGCTGATGCAGGCGGTAGATGCCATAAACAACAGGTTAAACAGCCCTTTGCAGTGGGCCGCCGAAGGTTTAGGCCAGGCGTGGAAGGTGAAATTCAAAAGACGTTCTAATCGATATACGAGCTGCTGGGATGAACTTCCTGAAGTCGCATAGGGCCGATAGGATATCGTTGGCAGCTATACAAGCACAATTAGTGTTTTTTCCGATCCCGGAGATCGCTTTGTTTTTGATCTGTAGTACGGCCAACTTTCGAGCCATCTTTCATTGAGAGACTGATGCGCTTCTTGGCCAGGTCTATATCGAGAACAGTAACTGTTACCTTTTGGCCTACTCGTACTATGTCTGCAGGGTCCTTCACATAATGGTCTGCCAACTGACTGATGTGCACGAGACCGTCTTGATGAATCCCAATATCTACAAACGCTCCAAAGGCAGTAACATTGGTAATAATTCCTGGTATGCTTATGCCGACTTCGAGGTCTTCGATTTTATTGACGCCTTCTGCGAAGCTAAACATCTCAAACGGTTTGCGGGGATCTCTGTACGGCTTAGCCAATTCCTGCATAATATCACTCAGTGTAGGGAGTCCGACAGTATCGCTGACGTAGTCCTGCAAACGGACTTTCACTCGGAGCGACTCATCCTTCATCATATCCGCAACTGAGCAACCAACGTTCGCAGCCATTGCATCGACAACATGATAACTTTCAGGGTGTACAGCACTTGAATCAAGCGGATTTACGGCGTCTCTTATTCTCAGAAAACCCGCTGCTTGTTCAAAGGCCTTTGCTCCAAGGCGAGAGACTTTTTTCAGCTTCTGCCGCGATTCGAAATGGCCGTTTTCATTCCTGTAATCAACAATGTTCTGAGCAAGTTGTGGTCCAAGCCCGGAAACATACGTCAATAGCTGTTTGCTGGCCGTGTTTACCTCGACCCCGATACTGTTCACGCAACTCATGACGACATCATCGAGGATCTGTTTTAAAAGTGACTGATCCACATCGTGCTGATATTGACCGACTCCGATCGACTTCGGATCGATCTTTACGAGTTCTGCAAGAGGATCCATGAGCCTGCGCCCAATTGAGACTGCGCCACGGACAGTCACATCCTCGTTTGGAAATTCTTCGCGGGCCACCTCCGATGCCGAATATACCGAGGCGCCACTTTCATTGACCATTATTACGGCAATATCTTTAGAAAACCTGATCTTCCTGATAAAAGTTTCGGTCTCACGGCTTGCTGTGCCGTTACCTATAGCGATTACCTCAATGTCAAACTGTTCACACAAAGAGATTATTTTCGATACATCTGACGCTGCCAGTTTGTCGCCTCGATGAGGATAAATAACGTCGAAATGCTTTAGCTGGCCCTGCCGGTCGAGACAAACAACCTTGCATCCGGTACGAAATCCGGGGTCGATTGCCAGGATATTTTTCCGGCCTAAGGGTGGAGCAAGCAACAATTGTCGCAGATTCTCTGCGAAGACTCCTATGGCTTGCTTGTCGGCTCTGTGTTTTGTTGCAGCGAAAATCTCCGTTTCCATCGACGGCGATAGAAGCCTTTTGTTGCTGTCAAAAACTGCTTCTTTGACCTGCGAGGAAGAAGCCGATTGTCTTTTAACAAACAACTCTTCAAGTATCCGCAGGGCTTGTTCTTCAGGAGCTATAACATGCAACCTTAGAAAACCTTCCTTCGCCCCTCTCCGCATTGCCAGAATCCTATGGGATGGTGCCGTGGCGACCGGTTCCTGCCAATCGAAGTAGTCCTCATATTTGCATCCCTCTGACTCCTTACCTTGCACAACTTTTGTTTGGAAACAGCCTTTCCTGGAGAACAAGTCACGAATCCTGACTCGTGCGGTTTCGTTTTGGCTGATCCACTCGGCAATGATATCTCTCGCACCAGCTAAGACGGCCTCAGCCGACTCAAGCCCCTTACTTTCATCGATAAAAGCCTTCGCTTTAGTTGCGGGGTCAATAGCAGGGTCCTGGGCAAAAATTAACTCAGCCAGAGTTTCCAGTCCTTTCTCCCTGGCGATTGTGGCTCGCGTCCGCCGCTTTGGTCGATACGGTAGATAAATATCTTCCAAAATGGCCATGGTCTCGGCCTGCATAATTCTATTCTTGAGTTCCTCCGTAAGCTGTTCACGCTCATGGAGGGAATTGATTATGGATTCACGCCTGGCATCTAACTCTCTTAATTGATTTAGCCTATTACGGATGTCCGTGATAGCTATTTCGTCCAGACTGCCTGTGACTTCTTTGCGATACCGGGCAATGAATGGTATCGTAGCTCCACCATCAAACAATTCAGCCACTGCCTCCACCTGGTGTGGCTTTAGCGACAACTCTGACGCAATTTTTGTTATATGTGTCCGGCTCAATTGTCGGCCTCTCAAATATAGCTAACACCCTGATTCAGTTGTACCTTGTGTTCAAGTGCTGCAATTATATCTACAACGGTGCTTTTTTTCAAGAAACGTTCAGATAGAGACATTGAAATCGAAGTGCATATTGTGATATCATAGAGACCGTAACATGCACGAGTAATGTTTGTTGAACTGATATGGGGAATGTTGAGTTGGAGTATAAAGGAGATTGTTTAAATGAACAGATCTACTTATATCGGAAAGACGATTCTTATGCTTGCTGTTTGTACCGCTTGTTGCGGTCAGAACCTTAAAGATGATGGCATAAAACCCTATTCTGAGAATCCGCGATACTGGCAATACCGAGGCAAGCCGGTATTTTTGTTGGGTGCCAGCGACGACGACAATCTTTTCCAGTGGCCTTCTCCTGATCTGGAGCGTCACCTCGATGCGATGAAAGCTATAGGGGCCAATTACGTCCGCAACACCATGAGCGACCGCCGGGATAAAGGATTCGAACTGTACCCCTTCAAGCGGCTAAGCAACGGCAAGTATGATCTTGGTCAATGGAATGATGCCTACTGGAAACGTTTCGACCGCTTTTTAGCTGAAATGGTCAAGAGAGACATAATCGTACAGATCGAGGTGTGGGACCGGTTCGATTATTCCAGGGACAACTGGCCGGGCCATCCTTACAATCCGAAGAACAACGTGAATTACACGAGCCAGGACAGTACCTTAGCTACGGACTATCCAAATCACCCGGGCAGTAACAAACAGCCGTTCTTCTTTACCACGCCCAAACAGCGTAACATCACGACAGTACTGCAATACCAGAAGCGTTTTGTCGAAAAGATGCTGTCGTATTCTCTCAAGTATAATCACGTGCTTTACTGCATGGACAACGAAACATCAGGCGAGGAAAAGTGGGCTCTCTATTGGTCACAGCTTATTCTTGATAAAGCGAAAGCGAAGGGCAGGAAAGTATATGTGACAGAAATGTGGGATGACTGGGACCTCAAGGCGGCGAGACATAAGCGCACCTTTGATCACCCGGATCATTATACCTTCTGTGACGTATCTCAGAACAATCAGAAGAAAGGGCAAGAGCATTGGGACAACTTCCAGTGGACATTTCGGTATACTGCCAAGCAGCCACGTCCGCTGAACACGGTCAAGACCTACGGTGCCGACGGCGGAAGGCACGGCAATACCCGAGACGGGATTGAACGCTGGTGGCGGCACGTTATCGGAGGCGCTTCTACGGCACGCTTTCATCGTCCCACTTCCGGTCTGGGCCTGTCGGAGCTTTCGATAGCGTCGGTGAAGGCTGCCCGAAAACTTGAATCGGTGATGAAACTTTGGGATATTGAGCCAGCCAATGAGCTGCTGACCGACAGAGAAGATAACGAGGCATATCTGGCATGCAATCCTGGCAAGGCTTACGCCCTTTACTTCACCGACGGCGGCGAGGTCGGGCTCGACCTGCGTAAGGCCAGTGGGCAGTACTCGCTGAGATGGATCGATATTCGGACGGGCCAGTGGAGAGGCGAGCAGCCAATAAACGGCGAGAGAATTGTCATGGTCAAGGCTCCCGGCAAGGGTCATTGGCTCGCGGTGATTGTCGGACGGTAGCCAAATGAGGAAAGGATTTTGTTATGATTGGTATATGGACAACCGGCGTTTTTCTCTGTGCGGTTATCTTGGGACTCGGTGTTAATACCATGACCGAAACAGCACCAAATCCAGACTTGGTACAAAAGCAATCAATTGGCCGCCTGCGCCTGGTTTGAATCGTGCATCTATCGGTATGCCCTCTCCTCGACCATCCGTTAAGCGAGCCGGCAACTCCCAACCATGGGAGAAAGACTGAGCTTCCCTACCGAAGGTCTTTGTTCCTTTAATGTTGTGAGTCGGTGCGGCAGTCTCGTCGACGAACCATTATGGGATGATCTGTTCGCCGCGCCACTTGCCATTTCTTATCATGCAATAGGCAATTCGAGCCATAGCTCTGGCGGACAATGCAAGAGAATGAGAAGGATGCCTACCATGCTTCTGGTCTCCATTGAAGTACTCGAACCACCATTTTTCAATTCCCAAAGGTTTGAACAAGTGTTCAATGGCGAAACGATCATACGGCATCCATGTGACGCCTTCGCAAACTAAGGCAGCATGATAGGGCCCGTGGGTGGAGTACTCCAGATCTGTACCAGGTTCAAAAATCAGTTTCTCGGTTCTCCAGTCTCCACTGTGGCCGAGAACCCACTCCCACGGACCATGGTTCTTTACGAATCGTTCTTCGTTTTGCCACCATTCACCAACAAGGCCTGATGTATGGTTTAACAGTTGCTTGACAGTTATTTTCGACTTGCGAGGATCGCTTAGCGGCTCAGCCCAGGGGATATATTGGAAAGCCGGATCATCAAAAGTCATCTTTCTGGGAGCCAATCCTTGTTGGCTTCGTTCGGATGCTATTGCAAGCACTGTGGCACAGATTGCCTTTGCACATGAAGCCACACCCACTTTGTCAGGAAGATCATTTGTACCAAGACCTTTCTCAATCTCAAGGACGATATATCCGTGTCTTATCACAACTGCTGCAAAATCATGTTTGTTACTGCCCGACTCAAGTAGCCAGCGCTTAAGCTTGTCCAGTTTCTCTGAATCCATTCCTGCGATTGTTCGGACCTGCTCGGAATCAGTCAGCTTTCTCTTTAGCCCATTTGACCCCGGCGAAGGAAAATACGTTTTCAGCACTTACTTGTGTCGTAAGTTTCTTGAGCATCTGGTAAACCTTAAGGTCATCATCCGCCCCATTAAAGTGGAAGGGAAAATGCTGGTTTATTTTCTCATGCATGAATCCCCATGAAGCACCGTGTTCAACGCTCAATCTGGCAGCTTCCGCTGCCTGTTCGCCGTATTTCTGGTCTTCGTTACACATTATCGGTTTGCCATATTTCTTCAGAGCTTGAATCCGTTTGGGAATGTCGTCGAGTGTAGTGCCATTGAAATGAATCAACAGAAAATCGCTTGCCCGGCACACATTGTCCGGGAGCCTGCCATTGCCCAGCCCGCTCGTAGAAACCAGTAACTTCGGCCAAGTTTCTTTCGCCAATCGTATTAGCTCGACCTGGCCTTCGGATTTCTTAAGGACCGGGTAGTCGAAACCTGAATGATTGAATTCATTGGCGATTTCCAGAACGACATTTTTATAGCCGGATTTTTCAAGCCATCGGACCGTGTTCACAACGCCTGTTCGCACGGCCGTTTCGTCTCTGAGGATTTGGTCTTGTCGCTGGTAGTAACACCCGAGAATAACAGCGGCTCCGTTACGGTCACACGCTTCGATGACCCATTTCACCCGCTGCAGATAACTTTTCTGAAGTGAACCATCTGGATTGAATGCCGAGTTGACGGCCCCCTCATAACCTGGGAAGCCGCCCTGCAGGCTAATGGTGAAGGCACGAACACCGTGTGCCACATAAACTGAAATTGTTTTAATGAACTCACTTGTATTCTCATCGGCATCAAATCCAGAGCGAGCTTTATCTTCGAAGACGGCATTAACCATCCGTACATTCATCAGTAGCCCTTCAGCCGGCGTCTTGGGATATGTTATCCCCCCGTTCAGACGCCACTGGCTATCGGCAATGGAAATATGTGTTCTCTGCACACCTGCCCAGACCGGCGCCGCCAGCAGAACACCTACGGCAATGGATGCGAATATTGTTCGTATGGTAGTTGTCATAAATAGTACTCCTTGCAATTTAGCTTATCGAAGTATTGTAGAACAAATCGAAAGACTAATCCGCAGGAGCGGGCCAGTCAAGATGCTTGTGCTAGAATTCAAATGTGCCTTCTCCGTTAATGCTGTGTCCACTCTGGAAGAACTCAATCTCCGTGTGGCCGGCGATGCCGAGCTGGGCGTATAACCAATGTACCTTTTCATACTCGTGCGCCACCCAGCGGTTCCGGCGGACCGTGTCCAGGTGGCCCCGCTCAACCATGAAGGTTCGATTCATATCCAGCCTCCTATGCAATTGGCTTTTATCCCATGGAATTCTCTACAGCCGCCACGGAGAACGTATGGATTTGCTCAGCAAGCGATTTGCCTGCTCATCGTTGATAAAGTGTTCTTCGTCCGGATCCCATTGAATTTTCCGCTTGAGTCTCATGGCAATATTTGCCAGGTGACAGATACTGGCCGAACGATGACCCACTTCTACGGGAGCGATCGGATCCCGTCCCGACTTGATGCAGTCCAGAAAATCACGTTTATGGTCACTGCTTTTATAGAGATGGATTTCGTTCGGTCCGATTACTGTATTGACAAGGGATTCGGGGTATGTATTAAAGGAATTCCAGTCCATGTGCACCCAACCTTCGGTACCCTCGAACCGGGCCGCGCCCCCGATGCCGCCCGGCGTGCAAATTAGCTCGACACCGTTGGCATATCGCGCTCGAAAGTGAATCCGGCTAACCGTGTCGAATAAACCTGATTTCGGAAACTCGCTGCCCAGATCCTCAATCTCCACTGGCCCGGTTCGCTCGGTGCCCAGACCCCACTGGACAATGTCAAACTTATGGGCACCTGTGTTAGTGGTCTCTCCGCCTGAGTAATCCTGGAGAAAGCGGAAGGTATAGAAACAACGGTGCTCATGATGAGGTGCTAACGGCGCCGGGCCCAGCCACAGGTCATAGTCAAAGCCGTCGGGTACCGGTGTAGGATCCCAGGTATCCAGGTCGAAACGCAATCCATGACGCCCCAGACTTGTCAGCACACGCTTGACCCGGCCGATCCGGCCATTGCGGACCAGCTCACAGGCAAATCGCATCCTTTCTTTGGAGCGGTGCTGGCTGCCCGTCTGGAGAGTCACCCCATATCGGCGAACCGCCTCGACCATGGCACGACCCTCGGCAATCGTCAGGCTCAACGGTTTTTGACAATATATATGCTTTCCCGCCCGAGCCGCCATAATCGTTGGGATGGCGTGCCAGTGGTCCGGCGTGGTAACCGATACCGCATCAATGTCGTCGCGAGCCAGAAGAACGCGAAAGTCGTTATAAGCATCTGTGCCCTTATAAACACCCGAACGTTTCTTCTCGCCGTAGTAATCGTCAACCAGTTTGCGGGCCGGCTCGCGGCCCCGAAACTGCTCGGCGGTCTTGTAGCCATAGCTGCCTCTGTTCACATCGCATACTGCGACAATCTGCGTGTCATCCTGATGCATCAGGCCCTGCAAGTCGGTAAAACCCATATTGCCTGTGCCAATACAGCCGATGTTGATCCTGTTGCTGGGGGCTCCGGCACCCAGAGCCGAGCTTGCGACAAGATAGGGCATCCCATACGTGCCCATCACACCGGCTGCCGCGCACTTGAGGAAATCTCTGCGACTCGCAAATCTTCTTTTATCACTCATTATATGTCTCCTACTGCACTTTGTGTTTCTTGCTTGATGTTTTCAGCTATGGTAATGATCTGGTATTGAGTGCTCTTGGGTGTTTCGACGGTGTTCCATTGTGATAGACTTCATTTTTAGGCAGCTTCATCATTTTATTATTGTGGGTCCAGCTTGGGAAATTATTTGTGCGATGATTATCCGGGAATTGGCGATAGAGAACTCCCGGGACTCCTCTCTCCAGTGATTCCAACGACCCATCAGGTCTTGCAATACACGTTGGCCATGATGAATAATGGCCGGATGAATTACTCGCAATTACCCACATTAAATTATCCGAGGCTCTTACTCTAATCTCGGCAGGGATAATTTCGTCTAATATAGTCTCGCCATTGTGGTGTGCATTATAAAAGGAATGAAACATTATTTTAACTTCTTTATGTCTATATATGTTATACATCTCCGGGAAACAAGAATCATAACATATTAAAAAACCCAGGTTGAATCCTTTTAACTCAAGAACTGCTATATGATCGCCGGGAGTATAAAATCTCAAATCACCACCTGTTAACATTGACTTGTCATAACGATCCACAATCTTTCCTTTGTCTGAAATTATATATAGGCAATTCAGGGGTTTTTCATTTTTACTAATGTAATGAGCTGATCCCAGAACAACCCAAATATTATGTTTTCTGGCCAGTGACATAATACTATGTGTTTCGGCTCTTAAATCATCCCAGTTGAAGCTTTCAAACGATGGAATATCTTTTGGTGGATATCCGCTAAGAGCTGCTTCTGAAAAATGAACAATATCAGCTTTATTCATAGCCGCTTCTTTGATAAAACGCTTGATATAATTTGCGTTGCTCTCAATTTCTCCTGATACAGGAAACTGGCATGTGGCTACTTTTAGCTTTTCTTCAGAGTAGTTGTTTCCGCTATTACTCACTGTGGGGGAAAGTTTTGCAATAATTGTATCCCCCGGGCCTTCTGTGGGTGAGAGCTTTACAATACCCCAATCAATATTTCCTCCTCCAAAGGTGGTTTGAATTGCACCTTGTGTAGTTGGGAAAGACGAACTAAACGCGCAAGTAGAAGAATAACAATTACCTCCACTATCAACTACGAGGTTGTGTGTGTTTAACCAATTGTTACCCTCGTCGCCAATATAAGTCCCGTACACAATATCTGAGCCGTCCGGTAAAAGTTTGGCAACATACCAGTCAACACCTCCATTATGAGTTCTGTCGTGGGCTCCAGAAGTCGTTGGAATGTCATTGGACCTTGTTTGACATCCGACATATACGTATCCATTCTCATCGACGTCGATGGAAGCTTCAATCGAGTCATAATCAGAACCACCCAGATAGGTGGCCCACACCACACAACTGCCGTCGGAAGAAATCTTGGCAACGCCGCAGTCAGTTCCGCTTTGAGGATTTGGTAGGAATGCATTAGCGTTCCAGGCCGGATCCATCCATGTGTTCCAATGGGCGGGATCGTTTTTGTCCGGACGAACCCCCCAGGTGACATAGATGTCATCGTTCTTATCCAGCGCCAAATCACGGTGGAGATGGTCGATACCGAAGAAGCTTGCCCACACGAGAGACGAGCCATCAGGCGTAAGTTTACATATGTACGCATTCTGGCTTGTGTTGTGTGGATTCCCCGGATCTTTACCTCCGCATCCCTTGAATTGTCTTTGATATACGCCCGGAGTAATGGGAGAGCCCTGAGCACCGCGACCATGAACAACAACATATCTTTTACTGTCGATTTCAAGCCCGTAGGCCTCTTCTGAATTGGGGCCGCCAATAATTGTTGACCACACCAAACTTCCTATAGGGCTAAACTTGGCCACGAATATCTCTGAATTATATCCCCAGCGGGTTTTTCCAAGACTGGTGTCCAGATGCTCGTCATAAGCACCCGGCGTTGTAGGGAAGTCTGGAGAGCGGGTGGTGCCTGCTACGTATATGTTGCCCAGGTTGTCAACTTCGACATCACGAATTCCTTCCCCGGCGCTGCCTCCGAAGAAAGTGGAAAAGGTCAAATGATATGGTTTTCCTGTGGCCATTCCGGCGAATAGGAGTATTGTTGCCACTATCAGCAAATTTCTCATGATGTATTTGAACATTTTTGTAACCTCCAAAGAGCGTGCTTCAAACGGATTTGCCGTTGAGCCATTCTTTTTTTCGTAGTTGACATGCACACATCGACTGAGATTTAACGACCTTTGTCAAGTCATAGTAATCAGCGATCAGGGAAAGATTTTAGATTTCCTGTTATCGTATGCAAACGGATAATAGCATTATCAACTAAGCGTTCTCCCGCACCAACTTCAACATAGGTGGAATAACTTGCACCATATCCACCCTCTGAAGCAGCTTGGATTGTGGGAAAGTATGAAAAAACATCGTTACAATAGCCCAGAAAAAAAGTATGAGAAATAGGTGACCGATTGCGAAGAGCAATCTGAAAGTCATCAAAAAATTCTCCCGGGAAGCCTACCCAGGCAATTTCTTCTCCCAATAACACTATCGGAGTTTCCGCTTTAATAACCGATGGACGGTCTCTGAGCAATTCTTCATAATATTTTTTCCCGCGCTGCTTAATATAAAATTCTTTCACATTCTCATCTTTTAGGTCATAACGGTATTTCAACTCGGTGATATATTGATACGTGCTCAATATGAGTTTATCTTCCTTAACTGGCTTCATTGACTCAGCAATGCGGACAACTTCCTTTCCCAGTGCAATTCCCGTTTGCTTTAGTTTCGTATATGTATCCTGATTATTTTCCTTCGGCCTGTCATACGGATTGATCTCTCCACAGGCTCCCTGCAGGTAAAGACAAGTGCCACCAAGGCGTTTCTCAACATAGTTACGCATAACGCCCGGAAATTCAGCAGAATATTTCAGGTTTGAGCCCTCAAACACTACCGGATGACATGCATAATGAACCAGGATAGCAATCCATTTGCCATCGGTTCCCTTAAAACCGATAATACCAACAGTCTGATCGACTGGAGTATTCTCTTGTCGGGCCGGATTACTCCACAGCATCTTAACTGTCCCATCCGGATTGACCACACGCCGGTCGTATGAGATGTCTGCCGAACCGTACCCTATTTCAACTGTTACAGGAGATTTCGATGAAACAGCATTATTGATAACTTCATATATATTTCTCTCTAATGTGGACAGCCAGGGATTCTTTTTCGATGGAAGATCAGGTTTCAGATCGGGGCCGGCATGAGTATGAATTGCTAAAAAAAGAATAGTAGAAATCTGCAATTCTTGTTCAGCTTTCTGACGGATGCGTTCACGAACTTCTTCTGGTGGAGGGCCAATGAGATCAAGGATAACAAAAGAAACGCGCTTGTTTCCATCATCCAAAACGATTGATTTGGCATATAGAGGATCCCAAATGCCATTAGACAGTTCTTTTCGTGAGGCATATCCTCTCATAGGCATTCCAAGAGGAGGAGTAATATCGACCGTTGCAACTCCAACTTCCAGAGCAAGGGCAGTGTTGGACATACCTCCGTTTTCACCGGCAACTAACAAAAGGCAGGAAAAAGCGAACGTTAAAATAAATTTGTTCAAAAACATAATTTCTCCTTTGCGTGATTAATAAAGTCCATACCATATTATATCAAAATTATATCCGAGGTTGATTATTCACCTTGATCAAGATAAAGATAGCATACCATATATTCTCTTATAATATGGGTTGTAAAAGAAGAAAAAATCGTTGTGAAAGTTCTTAGACCTGTCCCAGCATAATATCCTTCATAGTGACACACTGAAAGCTTGCGATGTGGAAGCCGGCGGCAAAGGTGTGTTGAAGCTGAATCTGCCGGAGGATTGGCATAAGGCAGGAGTACTTTATCTAACTGCATTTGATCCGGCGGGTAAGGAAGTCTGGACATGGTCGTGGGGAATTCAAAAGGAATCTGAATCCTGGTATCAGTATGTAAAAAAGGAAAGTAAAAAGAACTCTGAGGTCAGCTTAACCGAAGGCCAGGAGGAGCTTTTGGTCAAGGTGGATGGTCTGAAGCTTTCGTTCAGCAAAAAGACCGGCGAGTTGGCTAAGGTTGAGAAAGACGGTAGATCTATCTCGATGGAAAAGGGGCCCCGGCCGATAGTTGGTGACAGCAAGCTTGGTGAGTTTAACCATTGGCGCAAGAATGATGATATTTTCGTCGAGGCAATATATGAGGAGGGTCTTGACTATGCGAAGTGGAAAATTTATCCGAGCGGTTGGGTGAGGTTAGATTATCAGTATGAGCTTGATGGGCAGTTTGACCTGATGGGAATCACATTTGATTATCCTGAAAACAAAATGGTAAAGATGAAATGGGTCGGCAAAGGGCCATATCGAGTATGGAAAAACAGAACAAAAGGTGGATTGCTGGATTTCTGGAGCAATGATTACAAAAACCATACGCCGGGTATGACGTGGGATTATCCGGAATTTAGCGGCTACTATCGGGACTGGCACTGGGTGACATTTGAAACCAAAGAAGGGGAAATTACACTGCTCAATGGAACAGAAGATGCTTTTCTTGGTGTCTATAGGCCGAAGGACGGTCCTGATCCCAGGAGTAAGAGTATCAATGTGCCGGAGACAGGGATATCATTGTTGCACGGGATACCCGCTATTGGGACAAAGTTCAATAAAGCTCAGGACCTTGGTCCTGAGAGCCAGAAGAACGAGGCTTCCGGTAAGTACTTAGGTTCTGTCTGTTTTTATTTCGAAGCTGGGCCATAATAAATGAGTGGAATACTCAATAGTGAACTGCACGTCTGAGTAATCCATTAGTATCGAATGTTGCAAATGGTGTAGATTAATAAACCTGAGTACGAAATTTGTGTTGATTCTATATTTGCTTCACAAGCACACATTGAATCGCTATATCCCTTGTGATATAATCATTCCTGTCGATGGATCTCAGACTTATTGTAAGCCAACCTATGACATGATGGCGCAGATAACCGGAGCACGACAGTATGTCATCAGAACAACGGTCGCGAGCGTTTCTTGGCCGGCTGGCCAAACCAGTCGTGGCGGTCTGCGCCACGCTGCTCGCCCTGCTTGCGGCCGAAGCCTTGGTTCGAATCCTCGGTCGGGCACCGGACATGAAGCCAATTCAGCTCAGTTCCTATGACTGCATCTACAAGCGCTCGACGAATCCTATCCTGGGCTTTGAGCTGAAGGCAAACTGCCGCAACGACGATCCGGACTTCATCCAGACCTACGAACGGACCAACTCTCACGGACAGCGCGACAGGGAGCGCACGCTCCAGAAGCCTGATGGCGTCAGGCGGGTCCTGCTGCTCGGAGATTCGGTCGTCGAGGGCTATGGGCTGCGCGAATCCGAAACCATTTCCCGCCAGCTCGAAGACCTCTACGGTGACGGGTCAACCGAGGTCCTCAACTTCGGTGTCAGTGCGTATTGCACGCGTGCCGAGGTCGAACTGTTAGAGGTTAAGGGGGTGCGATTCGATCCGGATGTAGTAGTTCTGGTGTTCGTGGAGAACGATTTCGACAACTTCAACCGCGAGGCGTTTCCTCTTGGGGAGACGATTAATCGTCCTGCGGTCGTCAAGGCGTTGTTTCGGAGATCCCACCTCTTTCGCCTTGCCAGCATTCGGTTGAACCTGTTTAACTTCGGAGCGGAAGCGGACCCCGTGCGCTGGAACCAGGACGCCATCGGAGACAACAACGTGGCCGAGGGACTGCGCCGATACCGGGAGCTTGCCGACCGTCACGGATTTCAACCGGTGGTCGCTATCTGGCCGCGGTTTTTTGATGACCGCATCGCGGACGTCTGCTTCATGCCCCAGGGCAGCGAGCAACTCGTGGTCGAGTATCTGGCGGCGATGTACGATATCCCGTCGGTGCGACTCTCAGAGTTTTTCCAGCGGCACCACGCGGAGTCGTCCGGGGCGGTGAAGCCGCGGCTGCGTTACAGCGCCGGCGATGAGCTCCATCCCTCACCGGAAGGGTGCCGCGTTGCCGCCGAGGCGCTGAAGGGGATCCTTGACGAAATTGAAGTTGGCCGAGCGGCGTCGGCGCGCGAGATTCCGCGTTCCGCTCAAAGTGACGCGGAAGCCGTCGCAACCGCCAAGGCATTGGGCCAGGCCCGGCCCAACTACGCGCGCGTCCACAACCGCATGGGTACCGAGTTCCTGAATATGGGCAAGCTGGCAGAAGCTGTGGCGGAATTCAAGCAGGCGCTGGAAGCGGACCCAACATATGCCGGGGCACATAATAACCTGGGTATCACCTACGAGCGATTGGGCCATGAAGAAGCTCAGGCGCAATTCGAACGGGCCATCCGGCTCAGGCCAGACTTTACGCACGCACATTTCAATCTGGCGCGAATCCTGATGAAGAAGGAACGCGTGGGGGAAGCTGTGACGGAGCTGCAACAAACGATTCAGATCGATCCCAACCATGTGGGCGCGCTCAACATGCTGGGGATGGCACTCGGCAGACAGCAGAAATTAGACGAGGCCCAGTCCCATCTGGAGCGGGCGGTCCGCCTCGAACCGGAACACGCAGAGGCTCGCAACAACCTCGGCGCGGTGTATTCAGCGCAAGGGCGCTTGCGCGAGGCGATGGTGCAGTTTGAGGCAGCACTACAGGTCGATCCCGGCGACCCCGAGATCATCGAGAACCTGAAGAGGGTGAGGGAAGCTCTAACGAAGTAGCTATGGAAGCCGGAGAGGAGACCACGTGGAAGATAAAGGGGCTTATACTGAATCGAATCAATATAAGCCCCAAATTTATAAATCATTAGCATTAACTACTTTTGCTTCATAGGATCCAGCGCTTACTGTGCAGGCGGATAGAGACGAATATCGTCGAAGTACATCATACCTGTCCCGCCGGTGACCGAGCTAAGGCCAAGAGTAATCGAATTGACGTTGGCGAGGTTCACACCCTGGTCTGCAAATGCCTGCAAGGGGATGTTCCATGGAGTCCAGGAAGTTTTCAGAGCTGCATCAGGATCATCATAATCGACCCTTGTATTACCGTTGAGAGCAACGTACAAAGTCTCAGCAGCATTAGATGAACTGCCTCTGAACCAAATCATCAGTGTGTCGACACCTTTGATTGTCCAGTCCTTATTGGAAGTCAATGTCAAAGTCGCTTCGGATTTTCCGACAGCATTATCGTAGGCCATCGGCATAGACTGATTGCCGCTGTGAACGATGCTCTGCTCGGCAAATGGAGGATTTAAGTTACCAACGACAGAACCATTTATGGCCGGATTTTCGAATCCGTCTATCCAGGCGAGATATATCCTGTTGCTTCCGTCCTGGCCTTCATCAATGTCATTGTAGCTTTCCATATCGTCAATGATAAGGAAGTTGGCTGTAGTCAAGCTCCAGAGCGGGCCTGTCCACGGGCTGTCAGCATTTGCGCTATTAGCCTCGTCAACACGCCAATAGTAAGTGGTATCCCACTCAAGTTGTCCTGGTTCGAAGCTCTCGGAGCCAAGGTTTCCGCTGCCTTTAAGCTCTAGAGAAGCTGCATCTGCGCCGAAATAGACTTCATGTGAAGCACCTAAGCCCGGCGCCCATGTGAGAACAGGCGTCTGTGTTATATCCACAGCACCATTAGCCGGGTTAAGTGCCGCAACAGCACCTTCAGTTGTAAAGCTCCAGACGTCGCCTTTATGCGTTTCGATAATATCAAACTCGTCGATTCGCCAGTAATAGGTCTTGGCCATCACAAGCGGACCGGGTTCATAAGTTGAATCTCCAAGAGGAAGTGCTCCGGAGGCATTGAGGACATCGTCAAAATTGTCACCGAAGTATGCGTAATGTAGTTTCGCCCCAAAACCTTCCGTCCAGCTAAGTTTGGCATTTACGCTTACAGCCTCGGCACCATTAGCAGGATCGGGGAAGTAGGCGGTCTTTGGAGGAATTGCAAAGCTCCAGACGCTGCCCTTCCACGGACTATTTGGTTCAGCTTCATTGACCTCATCAACACGCCAGTAGTAAGTTGTGCCCGGGACAAGACCTTCGGGAACAGCAAATCCGGGGAAGCCGGCAATAAAATCTGTTGTGGCCTGATTACCCTGGAAAGTACTCTCGGCGCCGCTGTCAACATCGTCAAAATTCTCACCGAAATATACATCGTGCGAGAGAGCAAAAGCTCCCGGCGTCCAGGACATGCTTACCCATGTGTCCATATTTAAGGCTCCATCGGCTGGTGTGGGGCCAAAAGAGAAAGGCCACGGCTTACCCGCAAAACCACTCAACTCGACTTGTGTCAGCGCAGCATTGATGATCCAAATCTCGTCAACCGTGCCCTCGAAGTAATTGCCGCCGCCCGTAACATTACCGTCATGAAGTTTCGTTTGTGAATTGGCATACCCGATGCCGTTGTCATTCGAGCGGCTCCTCAATTCAGCGCCGGGCCCCTTACCGATCAGCACCCCATCCATCCACATTTCAAACTTGTCGTCTTCCTGGGCTGCGGTACCGTCTCGCAGGACAGCAGCAACGGCAACCCATTGATTTGAACTGATCGGTGCAGAGAGAAATGTACCTGTCCATTCCGGTGTATAATCGCTCAAGTTCCATCCTCCGACATAGACCAGACCTTCATGGACGTATATGCTGACCCCGCGGGTTGTGCCGCCTTCATCATACACCACCTGTTTCTCCGGTTTAGTCACATCGGCACATTTGAATATTGCAACCACCGTATGATTCGTGTGAGTACTAAGGTTGATCGTAGCAGCGTCCGGGATATGGACGCCATCACTGGTCCCGTTGAACTGTAACGCCTTGCCTTTGAGGCCATCAACGACCTGGGGGCTTCCAATGAGATTGGCCGTATTGCTATTGGCTGAATCATCTGGTACATCGGTACCGACATTATCAAACTGGTACACATTACCATCAGTAATGGAAGCCGGGTCGAGCTGGGCCATGGCATTACCGGCTATGCTCAGAACCAAAACAAGAGAAATAAAATAAAACAACTTCTTACACATAATAATCCTCCTTAAAAAGATTAAAATAATGATATATTATGCTTTGGCCACATACCAAAAGACACGTTCCCGCAAAGGCGAAACCTGAAATATTCATTGAAATGTAAACAATATCTTTATTGCAAAGCGCAAAGAACCTTGTTAAAATCTTTGACTTGCCTTGCATAATTCATAATAATTCCTCCTCTATTTGTGAAAACAACAGGCATTTCGCCAGCTTGATGATCTATAAGTTAAAGATGCCGAGCTGTGCGGATACAAACTTCACTAACATTATTTATACCAAACCAACCGCTTTGCCGTCAAGGAAAATATTTTGATTGTTTGTTATAATATCTCATTTGTATAACTTATGGACAAGTGCAACGAAAGGCAGTTAAGTCTATTTGTGAATTCCGCATACCACCCCTCAGCTTTCAATTTCAATGTTTCTGCTGGAACCTTTATAAGGGCGAACTCTAAAATTCCCGGGACCGGTCTTACCAGCCTATCGGAACCAGTTCGCACGCATGAAAGTTACTCTTTCCACGAGCTGCAAAACGTCAATTGTTTGGCCAAGCAAACCGGTTTTTATGCCTCACTATCTATCTTTGACATCGAAGCAGTATAGGTTGTCGGCGTATCGCAGGTAAAGTCTGCCACCTGTGACCACAGGATGCGCCCAGCTTGGCCCCGAGCCTTCTACGTTAAATGTACCCCTGACCTTGGTAGTATCGGGCGAACATACCAGCAGGCCGGCTTTTCCACTCCGCTCCCCAAACACGTAAAGCATGCCGTCGGCATAGCAGAGCGAACCTTTGCCAACTGCCTTTTCATACCATTTGACTTTGCCTGTTTTCAATTCCATACATGTCCAGCCGCCGCTGTGATTGCCGTAGATGTGACCGTCGAGAATTACGTATCCGCCGTGATGACAGACAAAATCTTTTGTGGTGAAAACCTCTTCGGCTGCGACCTTGCCGCCGGCCGGTGTGAGCTTCAGGCATATCCCACCCTTGCCGTAGCCGTTGGCCCAGAACAGATAGCCTTCGGAATACTGGGGATCGGGACAGTTGGCTACATTTCCTTTACACCATTCGTTGAGCCAGAATTTCTCGCCGGTTCTCGCCGAAACTCCAACCAGTCCTTCTTTGGTGCCAGTTGCGATCACGTCCACACCGCCGCAGTCGAATGCAATGCATGAACCGTATTCCGGTCCTGCGTTGATGCCCGTGCTCTGCCAAACGGTTTCACCGGTGACCTTGTTCAGAGCAACAATGCTGTTCTTTCCGCCGGGCTTTACAATCGCCATATCGTTATGGATGAGAATCGACTCGGCATAGCCCCAGCCTCCACTCTTGCCCCCGAAGCTATTCATCGTTTTGTACCATTTGACTTGTCCGTTACCGGCATCCATACATACTGCCTTGCCGTGGCCGCTGAGCAGATACAAACGACCATCGTCGATAGTAGGCGTTGATCGCGAACCGGGATGGTCCTTCGTCCAGGTCTTGTCAACAGGGACTTTCCACTTAATCTTACCGTTCATATCGAAGGCGAACAAAGTCAGCGAGTCGTCAACATCACCGGTGATATATATGGTTCCTCCGGTCACAGCGACCGTAGAGAAACCCTTGCCCAATCCGTCGACCTTCCAGAGTAACTTCGGTCCGGCCTCGGGCCATTTCTTGAGCAATCCAGTATCCGGGCTTATACCGTTCCTGTCTGGCCCACGCCAGCATGGCCACTCGGCCCCAACCGCAACCATTGGCTCCAACATTACTAAAAATACCACAAGCACTGACAAAGCTAATACGACTTTCGTTTTAGACATCTTATTCTCCTGTTTAATACCATCCTCAAAAAAAAACTAACGCCCCGGGGCCCTTGAGCCTGTACGGCAGATACTCTTTTTAGATCACACCTCTGATCAATCGACACTATAATACATGCCAGTTCTTCACTGGTCAAGTGATTAGCACAGAACGAGTTTGCATTGATATTCCATGTTAACAACTTAGGCCGAATCATACACACGACATGAACTTGATTTCTGATTCGAATATGAACGTACACGCCGCTTGAATTCAAGAGGAACTACAACGAGCAATGGATTATGCAGCTACTCAGACATCAAACGCTGCGCAGGTCCGAAGGAATGCTTGCAATCCTCTGCAACAATTAGTATGATTATATGTAACTTTGTGCCTAAAGACTTTAGTGTTCTACACATACCTGGCACAAAAAAGAGGATAGAGATGTTCAAGAAACGAGCCTTTACTCTTATAGAACTCTTAGTCGTTATCGCAGTGATAGCCGTACTAATGGCCATCCTGATGCCCGCTCTTAGAGCCGCCAAGGAATTGGCGCGTGGTTCGAATTGCATGGCCAACCAGCGGTCTCTGGTGCTGGCCTATACGATGTACGCCGATGATAACGATAGCCGGATCGTCCGGGGCCATGTAGATATGTCTAATCTGAATAGCCCTATGTGGGTCTTGCCACCTATAGACCAAAGCGGCGCTTACATTAGCAACACTCCTCTGCTTGAGGACCGCGTTCGTGGTATCAAACGAGGAGCTCTGTATTCCTATATAAACGACCACGAGATGTACCACTGCCCCGGCGACAACCGGTATCAGACGGGTGCTGAGGAGCACCAGCGGATGTATCGCAGTTATGTCATCCCGGATGTCCTTTCCGCCGCCAGGAAAGGATTTCATTCCTGGACGGAAGCCCGTCACAAGCACTTCCCCAAGAGGCTGGAAGAGATCACACACGCCAGTCTTAAGTATGTCTTTGTCGAAAGCGAGTTCCAAAACCCCAACTTTAACTACGATCATGGCGGCTGGAGTTTTGCTCCCTGGGTAGACAATCGATGGATAGATGAACTGGCCACTTTCCACAGCAAGTCGGCAACTTTTGGCTTTGCCGACGGCCACTCGGAGAAACATAAGTGGGTCCATACCGAGACTTGGAAGATTTTTATTGAAGATTTACCCATAGAAACACTCCTGCCACCTCAGGGTATAAACGAGGATTGGCGGTGGTGCTGGGAGCGTTTCCCGTATCTGGACGAATCGGAGAAGCCACGCTGAATACGAGACATGCACCTTCAATGTACATTATAATATCGGTTTCGGTTATAACTCTTAATTCATTAAGTAATCGGGAGGTCTTTCATGACGACCAGATAGAATAGATGCCTGGATTCGATCACTTTAAATTTTTTAATCAGAAAAGGCAGATATTTTGTGAACGTTTTCAATGGGCGGTTTTGTTGCTGAGTGTTTAAGTTGCTGAATTTGAAATTTTCAGTTTTGCATCTTTTGCAGATATAGGATGGCTGGACCGCTCAATGGCGGAACAAATATGTTCTTGCCGGTCTTTGCATGGAGGTCTTGCGATTTAAGGCTCTTGCCGCTTGATAAGTTTATCCATTCAACCGAGTATTTACCGGGTGTGAGAGTAAGAGTGAACTTGTTATATCCTTCCTCGGATTTATAAGCCAGGTATTTCCGGCCGGGATCAGCCAGACAATATCCGGTTGAGGCCAGTTTGCTTTGTGGTATCATCGATACTAAATCTATTCGCTCGGAAAGACTTCGTGCCATACCCATTGCTCTACGCGTGGGGTCATGTACTGACTCAGGCTTTTCAGGTGAGCCTATCCGAAAATCCTGATAGCTATCCATCAGGATAAAATGGTTACCCCGCATAAAATTCTTCCATACCCAGTTAGGATCGCTGTTCCAGGGATTAATATGGTCATTATCAACGATTATTACTTTATTTCCCTTTGTGTCAGGAGGGTCATTAAGATAGCTCTTGCCGTTCGGCGAAATCCAGTCGGCCGGACTTGCAAATAGCGGTGGATTATTAATTGGCGAGCTGGTCATTCCGACGGGATGCTGCTTAGGTTGGGTAGACTCGTATTCCTTGATGAACCGGATCATATGGTAATGCCACTTTATTGAGCCGGTATGACTTTCATTGCTGATCTCCCATAAGACATTATCCAGATCATTCAATGTATCGACAACCTTGCGAACGTAAGCCTCCTGCAGGCTAATTATCTCTGTAATCTTGAGAGTATGCGTTTCATCGCCTTCTCCATCTTCATTTATATCTCCATTAATGCCGTTTATGTTGTTCTTTGGATTGTATGGATGGCCGTCCCAGGCATTACCCTTTTTCACATCGACTCCCTTTGTACCTTTCTGCTCGACACTGAAACCCTGAAACAGCATGACGCCGACATATAGACCTCGCTCACCTGCTGCAACAACCCGCCTTCGAAGCCGGTCAAAATATGTCTGATTGAATTGCGTCAGATCGAACCTGGGTTTACCGTCGATCGCCTTGCCCGGGCCTGTTCGTATATAAGCCATTGGTTTGTAGCGGATCAAAGTTTCGCTCGGTACAAACTGCATCCACAGTGCGTGTTCCCATCTCCACATTCGCATGAAATTGTGGCCCATTGTTTGCATAAAGTCCAGGTATTGTTCATAATCGAAGTCGGGCGTCTGGCCCTCAACTCCACGTTCCTGGAAATTAGCCCACGTGTGCGAGCCAGTCAGAAATACTGCCTTGCCTGAGCCGTCCGTGAAATATCTTGAATTCTCCGGAATAATCCTTAACGGTCCTTTTGAAACTGGCGAACGTTCTAATCTCAACAGAACAATCCAATCACCTATATCAGGTGATATCAGTCTTAGCTTACCTCCGGACACATCACCTTCATCTGTCCACTGTCCAGTTCTGGGATTGAACCACCTTACTGCAAATTCGCCTTCAGGTAATTGGACTGTCATATTTGCGGGTGTCCGGCTAACATTTGCCTCGCCAGGTTTGGAATTGTCGGGATTGGCCAGATACAGGATGAAGGTTTTATTATCACTCATGCACTTGGATTTTTCCGGCTCATTACCAAGTATTGCATCGCTGGGCTTCATATTTACTAAGGTCAGTTTGCTGTCTATAAAGAATTTGTGTATATGAACAAAATCATCCGCCCCATGCTCCAGTTTTCCCTGGGTAACAGAATCGAAGTATCCCTGCATTCCTAATAAATCCCCATCATATGCCTCATATGTCTTTAATCCGCCGTATGTGGCACACCCACCCGATAGAAGGCTTGCCCACATCAGCCTTCGAAAGAAATACCGGTCGTACTTTGGATTCCGCCAGTGTTCGTAGCGATCCTCGTCCAGCACCATAGGAACTGCTCGTTTGCTATAGTATTCTTTGAATATTTTCCCATCGACCTGGTCCAAATCTTCGAGCGTGATAATATCCGACCACACCGCATCTGTAAAATCGTATCCCTTGAATCTGCTTTGGTGATTAGTAATCAGTGTTCCCCACGGCTCCCTCGCCGCCATATCCTTTCCGATCTTGTTAATTGTGTCCCAAAGAACCTTCCTGCCGGTAAGCTTGCCATCTGAGACAATCTCGCGATCATTCGAAATGCACCAGTAGATATTTGGCAAAGCCGAAAACCTCGCTTGCGCGTATCGTGCTATCAGTTTCGCTCCCTCATCGTCCCTGCCGTATCTTCGCAGCTCTTCCGTATCTTCACCATATGGAATCAACTCGAAGATTACGTGTGGGTGCCTTTCAAATGCATAATTCAAACGTTTATCGATTTCCTGCCAGTATGCAAGATTCAATTCTCTTCGCTCATTTGAGAAAAGAACCTGAACGTCCGACCGCTCCTGACAGAACCACGTCCTAATCTTGGTAGCTCCCATTTCAGCAGCCTGGTCTATATATTCTTTCCATTTTGGCTCAGTCTGCGTTACATACCTATACCCTGTATCGCCTATATGCAGAAACCATTGGCCGTTGTCATAAGCAAACTGACGTTGGTCTTTCATGTGCAGCCGTAACTTGCCTTTAAGGGATGAGGCTTTGACTTCGAACGCACCGCTTTTCTTGTCCAGATCCTCAATGTTGGAAGAAGACCTCCATCGCCATCTACCTATCGTGTCACAGTAAGCTCTGGCCCTGAAAGTGCTCTGGCCATCATAGAAACCGTCAACCACTACTTTCGAACGATCAGGCCGCTCAAAAACTACCTCGAACTTAACATCCATGTAGGGATTGAATACATTGCCGCCGGTTTTTAAAGAGACCTCAGAAAACCCGCGATGTGGATATGTTATTGTCTCTCCAAAACATGTATCAATCGATAACAAGCCGATGATAAGTATAATGAAAAGCAATGCGTTTGTTCTTAAGCCTTTTGTCACTTCCGACCTCCATAGTCTGATAAAGAGACAGAAGTATAGTATAAATGCATGATTTGGCAAGGCTTAATTTGGAAGACTGCCGGCTCGAATGAATAAATGGAATGGTATGTGTTATTCTTTGTGTTTTTTGCATCGATCCATACGCTTTTGAAAATGGCGAAGATAGTCCACTCGCCATTTGTTTACCGTGCGGGCGCCGGGCTTGCCGGATTCGTTCTGTTCCGGTGCCGGATTGTCCGTCCACCAATTGGGGCGTCCCGGTTTCTTAACAAATTGACCGCCCCAGCTTTCCCTTGTCGGATCCTCAGGTGTTCCGTAAAGAAGCCAGGCCACTGTCGGTGTGTCGCCCATCTTGATGCTGCCGCCTTTAAGCGGCGAAAAATAATCGCCCAACGCACCGTGACCATTGATATGTGTAGTTACAAAGGATTTATTCCCGAGGTCGCCTTTGTTGCTGCCCCCCATATACCACCCCCGAAATGTCGTGTCGTTATGAATCAACCACAAATCGCTGTGATGCCTGTCAATATACCGAAAAGAGTTTTCGTCCTGCCGCTGGTTCCAGGAGGCTATGAAATGAACACGAATTTTATCCTTGATTGATGGTTCGTCATGTAGGGCCTGGGCAACGTCGGTTATCGAACCCCACACAAGAATATACAATGGCCGTTTGTCATCTTTCCTTGCACATTCAATGATCCAACGGGAACCTTCGGTCGCTTTCCCATACCCTTTTTCCCCAGCCGGCTCAATTGCACCCTGTTTCGTAATCGAACGCAGATATTCCGGCTTTGGATATCTGGTCGAATATGTCGTTAGCTTAGGATAGTCTTTGGCATATACATCGATAACCTTGAATATGTCCCTCGCTCTGCCCTGTTTGGGAGGTGAAGAGATAAGGCCCTCTGTGTCGAATAGATCCGAGTAAACAAGATAATGGACCATCGACTGAATATCGTCTTCGTCTCCTCCTCCGATATCCGAAGATACAATTACGCGATATCGGTTCCCATCGATTGCTCCTGCCAGACAAGACTCCACCCAAATTGTACCGGAAAGCATCATCAATACCATAAAACATGCTGTACGCATAACGCCTCCTGTGATTGCACAATTTGCATCAAACATTATTACCGGGGATTTCACTCCAAGTTACAACTGACATCGATTCAAGATGCAGAAGCCCTGAAAAAAAATCACCACTGTCATTGCTATGCTGTTGTCATGCCGTCATCATAATCAGGCCTTGCCCAACACAGTGCATGTGGACCGGCCAGGGGCGCCAGCCGTCTCTCAAGCTCTTTCCTATCAACAGTAGCGACCATTCCTTTTTCGCCGAATTCCAGGGCAAGACGATAATTCTCTTCGAGCGGTTCAATTCCATTATGGCCAATCACTGCCGTAGCCACACCCTGTTCCGTCCAGGCATACTGAAGCAATTCCCGGGCGGTCGCTTTCTTGCCTACAATGTTGAGCATTACCTTCATGGCTAACACGCCGGTATTGCGCTGCTGTGCCACTGGAAGCGCCTCTTTCGCCATGCTCGTGAATTTGGTGGCATTCAACGTCAGAATTACTACATCCGGATCCATTCTATTGAGCATGTCCCTGGTGTAGGGTCCGTCGTCCATTGCTGAAAAACCGTTGAAGCGAACAATCCCCTCATCTTTTAGCCGATGCATCTGCTTATATATTCTGTCCAGATCGGCCGGATCGTCTTTGTCGTTAATGCCGTGTATCATTAGAATATCAATATAATCAGTCTTAAGTCGTTGCAGGCTGCGTTCAAACTCCTGCATGGCGACTGCAACGTCTCGGGAATCCACCTTCGTGGACAGAATGATTCGTTTCCGATATTTCGGCAGGATTTTCCCAAAACGCTCTTCACTGCTCAGGGAAGCCTCCCATTGATAGCCGGGAGAGGTATCGAAAAGGTTGATTCCCATTTCGACGGCTCGCTCCATATGCGGCTCCCACTCACCATCGTCCATCGCGGTAAACTGCGAACCCCCACCATAAGTCATAATGGTAATCGGTAAACCCGTTCTGCCCAGAGTTCGCATAGGCAGCTTTGGGCTTTGGGAAAACCCAGACATCTGAGAGCAAGAGGAGGTGGTTCCTAATGTAGAAATCGCCAGCCCCACGGCGGTATTGCGGACAAATTCCCGTCTTGAAAGTTTATAATCACTTTTCATAGATTGCTCCTTTCTTCTTGTTTCGAGCTATATAAGGATAACAAGATTGTGTGTATTCATCACCTACAATATCAAGTAATAATCGGATTAACATTCCTGACATATGTACGAGCTTGCTATCACTCGTGACAAGGGGCTGACAGTAACTTAAGCTTCCAGCTCCCTGGTTGGCAGTTGTTCAAAGAATACCCAGTTTAGGATCAAGCGAGAGTCGAAATGAGGCCCAAAGCTATCAGCCATAACAACCCGGATAGCTTTATAATCCGACGATGCGTTTGAGCCGTTTACTCTCACTTTCGATACTACTGCGTTCGCTGGCATTGGTCACTCCATATTTATTGCACAACTCCAGAAAGTGTTTTACCAGCGGCCGCATTCGCTCGGCCAGGTTGGGATCTACTGATGATCTATCCTTAATATACCAGATTGGTTCGATGGCTGCCCGGTATGCGCAGATTGAGGCCTTTTCCACACGAGCGCGAACGGCGTCGTTTTCGGCTAATCTCATCGCTTCAGTGAAAGCAAAGAGACCCGCTTTGGTTATGGTTTCATCGATTGCATAATCTTTCGCTCTACCAAAGCAGTTCGGATGCAATCCGCTGGCCAGTGCGTTCTCATGAGTTAGATTGATAAACCGCCGAATTGGCTCAGCACTGCGGCCATAATGTAAATCAAGAAATTCATCTATTAGCTGCTGACTACTTTTGCCCGGATCCCAGAGCAGATTGGCCATTACATAATTGCGTAAATCAGACATCTCGGCCCCGAGTGCATTGCCCGCAGCCTGCATAAATATTCCTATCGCATTATTGGTTACAAAGTATTGAATGTTCGATTCTATTACCCGAAGATTCGGGCAGGGAAGTAAATAATTGCTGAAGTTCGTATTATAGTTCCAAATAGAAATATGATTGCACATATTACCCCAGTTGGCCAGGTCCTGGCAAAACTGTACATTTTTCTCGCACTTTGGGTCGTTGATAGGATGTAGAAGACAGCATTCAATGCTGCACAACTGGATTTGAACGTTTGGCCGGGGCTTGATTGTTTTTGGCGGCTTGCGTGAATACCAATAAGACAATGTACCCACCATTACATCCGGATACTCTTTCGCCACCTCATCTGCTACTGCATTAACAAATATCAGCAGCGAGCCCATTGGTGTACCTTCCCGCTTATCAATGGCAACGCAGCGGGAACAGCGACAGTATTTATTATTGTCGTTCTGGCTGACTGATATGTTCTCCAGTTTGGGATTTTTCTTTAGAGCATCTAAAACCGAATCGGTAACGATGCGGAGGACATCCGGGTTGGTCAGACAGAGTTCCGGGCCTCCACCTCCCATCTCCAGTTTGCGCTTGCCCTCTACGAGGGCGAAATACTCCGGATGCTCCTTTCCGTATTCCTGCGATGAGAGATGACTATGAAAGCTGTGGTTTATGAGGTTCAGTCCTGTCTTGCCGCCCAGCTTTGCGTCGTCAGTGACGGTATTTACGCGAATTTGAGCGGCGAACTCAGGATTTCTGTTGGTTTCGCCGTAATAGCTCCAGCGAAAACGCAGAGGCGGATGATAAAAACGGTCCAAAGGTCCAATGACCCGCCATGTCCCTATCCTGGGCACATACGTATGGTCAACTGTGAGGAATCGCACTCCGACATAATCTTCAAGGAAAGTATAAACACCGTAGAGCGTCCCCCGTGTTTCTTCCTGTAACAATCCGGCTATTGCAATGTTATCATCCCGTACGATAATGCGAAAGTCCTCCTGCCCAAACTCGTCTGTGCTGAAACCGACGCTGCTGGCGCGCATAGCGGGGCTTGAGCCAATGAAGATATGATGCTGTCCATCCGTAACGAAACCCGACTGTCTGATAATTGGCAGATTAATGTTGCTTGCCTGAGCAAAATGGCTTTGGAATTCTTCCGCGGCGTAAATCTCGCTTGGCAAAGCGTTTTCTGCTATTACAATGTCCCAGTTATCCAGCTTAGCAAGATTTACTCCACTTGGAACAGTGGCAGAAACAGGACAAACCACCAAGGCATACAGTAAAATTGTCGTTGTCACAATATAGCGAGGCATAACATTATCTCCTTTCCTGTAATCGTTTTAGTCTTTAATGACCCGGACTCTTCCGAGAGTGCTTTATAGACCATTTTCTATTGGCCCGGGCCTTACTACCACGGGTGCATTTTTAATCTGTGGTCGAATAGCCAGCCAGTCAATCCCCTGAAACTCAGGGTCGTCGATCTGCCTTACTTCCTCATCGCCACGATAAGGACACATTGTATCAACCCATGCTATGAGTTTTCGCCGGCTTAGTTCGTCAACTTTTACTTTGTAATGTTTTCCGTTCGAGGCGATATCTACCAGACGGCTTTTGTAAGATAACTTAGTCATTGGTTCCGGTGTTACATAAGCAGCCGGGTCACGCTGGTCATAGGCCTCAACCAATATTGTATCGGCGATCCCAAATCCGGGCGGTGGATTTTCCGGTGGATGATAAGCTGCCCCCCATGATGGATTACCAACCAAAAGCACATAAGGCTCCTTGAAAAGGCCACTGCCGCGATACGTAAGATCAGGTTCGGCCCGTCCATCTCCATTGCCCTGGTGACACTCGCCACAATATTTATCCAACACCGGTTGAACAAATCGCATATAGCTTATCGACTCATCCCCCCAGGGCGGAGGGGTTATTTCCGAGGGACTGCGGCGTAGTGCTTTGGCACCGGCTTTATTAGCAGGAGTAACACTGTGCATCTCGTGACAGCCAAGACAACCTCTTGTCTCGCCCGGCATCACGCCTGAGACCGAGCGCATCGTCTGTAATGCCAGATAATTGTCATCGAGCAATTGAAAATAAAGTGATAAGCCCGAAGGCGCCTTAAAATGCACAGAGCCGTCTTCTTCAATCGGGACCGTTCCAAGTATCCTTTTGACTCCCTCGGAAGAAACTATCGAAACCACCGGTCCGGTCGATGCATAAGGCCGTTTGTACCAATAGCTGTATGTTTTTGCATCCATCGTCAGAATACGAAGATAACTTGCTCTGCCCCTGATCTTGGCCGGAGCGTTATGATAAACGTTATGACTGAATATAATACCCCCCGCAGGCTTATGCCGCTCTGCCATTGTGGGCCATTGAACAGAATCCGGCTTTACCGCAGGTTTCGTACGAGGCTTGAGAGGCATGGCGTGAAGAATGTGATGCACACCCTCGTAAATCAGCTCTTTGTTACCCGCTGTATCCATCAGGTACAATACAAACTTGCCATCCCTGTCCGCTGATACAAGAAATACCTCTTCGCTTAATGGATAAGGATTCTGATAGGCACGATAGTTACCACTCTTATGATAATTCTCAGACTCTATCGGATCGATCGGGCCGTTGCCTGATTCGGGCCATTCAAGTTCTGCGGTTACTTTTGTAAGACCACTCGGGAAGTTGAGACCTTTTCGTGTGTCAACAATGCCGATACTGCCGGCAAACCAGTTATGATGTGCAGAACCGGTAAACATTACCCTGTGGCTGCCCGGGATCGACCGGGCGTCTTTTAGAAGATCAGGCCACACACTCTGGTTGCCCCAGAAAGTAGCAGCACCGGTTCCATCCGGAGCCATCGTCCAAAGCGATTGAGCCCGCCAGAGCGGCTTATCGGTATATTCCCAACGGGTATAAATCACCGTGCCATCATTGAGCAGCGAAGGCAGATAGTCCGGCTCGTTATTGCGGGAAATAATGTACATATTACTGCCGTTGAGATCGCACCGCGTTAGGACAAACGAGTTCGTCGGCGGCATACAGCGGACATAGTTATGCCCGCGTGTGCTGGCAAAGATGATGTGCCTGTCATCCGGAATATAGATCGGGTCAACATCGTCATAGATACCCTTGGTAATTTGTCGCAATCCGGAGCCATCAATATTTATTTCGTAAAGATGAAAGTTCTTCTCGTTGGCCGGATGGAATGAGAACAGCACTCGCTTTGCATCAAATGACAGATCAGGCCGCCAGAATGTACCATGCAATGGCTCGACCGGCATCAGTTTTACCAAATGCCCTGTTAGGGACAATCCTTTAAGAGTAAGCAGTCTGCCACCCGGTACTGCCATATAGCCAAGTCGATGACGCGTCTCATGTGGCCATTCAGAGCCCGCTGGAGAAGGTACATCGATAAACAACACGTTGTCAAAATCCACAACGGGATCACCCAACATTATTCTGCGTTTAATACTTCGCACTGAATAATATAATCGCTTACTGGCACCATTAACCACCTTTGCTTCCAAAGCTTTGAGCTCGGACAATTCCTTTGAAAAATCGACCTGGTCCAGATACTTTCGCTTGATTCTTGCGGCAGCTTCTTTAGTCCATTCTATCTCATTCTTTATACAGTCAACTGTTACATTACCATCTGCCTGAAAGAGCCAATCCCTACGCAATAAATCTTCCGCCTCTTTTGCTGAGTAATCCCGTGTTTGAGGAGTATAAGGTTTTACATAAGGAGCTACTGCTTCATGCTGCACAGGTCTGTACACTACCAGTTTCGAAGCCTCCATGATAAGATTAATCCAATCCGTTTCGCACGTCCCAGCCTCCGACATATCCTTTAGCCGCTCAAATTTCACCGCCAACTGCTCGACTCTTTTCCATTTCTTCAGCTCAACCTCACTAAGCCCCGCCCATTGCTGCTGAGTTAGTGGCTTATACTCCGTCACAAGGCTCATCAGATATTCGGACTTACTTAAATTCCACAAATTATTCGCGGCTGTCAGATATTCGAAAGGTTGGCTATTTGTCGCTTTAGAAAAATCGGTAAACTCTTTGGGAAATCTTGCAGCCAGCTTTGCCTGGACAAGCTTTAATAAAACGGCCGGGGCATTCCTGCCTTTCAGGTTCCTCCGAGTCCCGGCCATAGTTTCGGAAAAAGTTGCTTTATCCTCATATATATCCTCTATTTGCCCTTGATAGTCCTCAACCTTCGTCCCGATCGCCGACAGACCTTTCTTATATAGCCTGGCGATCTGTTCACCTGTCAGGGATATATTGAATATCCGCATATCATCTATTGCTCCGTGGAAAAACTCACTCGTTCCTGTATGTGAGCCTATAAAGGCATCGGCCTTACCACCGGAAATAATCCGTCCCGGTTTTTTCCGTGAGCCGATTTCGAGTCCGTCCAGATATACTCGCATTTTCTTACCATCAAATGTCCCTGCCACATGATGCCACTGAATATCTGTCAACAATGCTGGCTGAACCGGGGCGTCCAGCTCCTCGTAACCTGAACCTTCCACATTTAGCCCCAGCGACAATATCCAGCCGTTATTCTGAAATGAAAAAAGAATCCGCCTGTCCCCGTCTTCCTTGCGGAATATCTCTCGAAAACCAGAAAGCTCTTTTGGACTCACCCATGTTGCGATAGTAATGAATGATAGATCTCTGAAGGCCTCATTGGCCTTTATGCGGATTGCCTGCCGTCCCTTGAGACATGCTGCCGCTGCGAAAACTCCATCCTCCAGCGAGACATTACCCTGGGCACTTGCATCAAGCCCGACCTCCGTAGAATCCCTTAACACTCCCTCCGTCAAATCATCGAATGTCCAATGCCCGATCAATCCCTGATAGAGGCCATCCTCAATTTCAGCTTTAGCAAACGTGTTACTGGTTGAAGCAATACAAATATAAATAAGTAGAAGGTATGAGACTTTTGTTTTCATTAAACAGACTCCCGGTAATTATTGTTATTTGTATTATAACAACCTTCACAGGTTGAAGTAATACAAATTTAGATAAGGAGAAGATATGAGACTTTGATTTTGCAATCTGCTGACTGTTGAAATCAAATCCTCATTTTGGCAAGGGGAGGTACTTGTCAAAAAACCGATCTATGAGATAACAGCATCGGTCATTAACTGGTTCGGCAAGGTCCATAGTGTGAGGCCAGCCAGGGAACTTTTCATAAACCATCGGTATGTTTAGTTGCTTTAATTTTTTCGCAAGTATATCTGCCTGAGCGATGGGCACCGTCGAATCGATGGTGCCGTGCAAAATCAAAGTGGGTGGATCATCCCTGGTCAGGTGAGTGATAGGTGATGCAAAAGCATATATTTCCGGATCATCATCATATTGCTTGCCGGAAAGAAAATCATGCAGCACTTCTTGTTTCCGTGCAAAAGGAGTCGTCAAATCAGCAGGGCCATAAAAATTTACCACTACCTGAACGCGGCTGCAAATCCCCGGATGTCCTCCCGTTCCTTCAAGTTTAGCTACGTCGGATGAATATCCAGCCATCATGGACAGATGACCGCCGGCCGAGTTTCCGGAAACACCAATTTTATCAGGATTGATATTATATTTTTTCGCATTAGCTCGCATCCACCGTACTGCGCATTTGGTATCATGAACCGCGGCCGGAAATGGTGCTTCATTAGTAAGTCGGTATGAAATAGTGGCTGTGGCATAACCACGAGCGGCATATTTTACAGCATAAAATTTCATGTCCGCTCTGTTGCCGCTCTTCCAGGCGCCGCCATGTATAAAGATAAGCCCGGGAACAGGTTTGACAGTCCTGGGCAGGTATAGATCTAAATGAAGAGACCGCTGGCCCACCTTCCCATATTCTATACCTTTAATCTCCTGCACTAAATCTGGTACAGGAATATTTTTGGCATCAATTAGTTTTACCTGGCCCGTTAACAACGCTATCTTTAATTGAGCTTCAGTAGCGTATCCTTTCGGCATGGGTGGTTCCAGCATATCATTAGCAAGCACAGGTATGGAAATTAATATGCTTGCGAAAGACAACATGACAGTGGATACAATACCTTGTTTTGTTGAATTCACCATTTCAATGATTATAGGATTTTTCATTTTCATTCCTCGTATGTGATTATGGCGTCTCCGGCAGCATCGATCAACAGAAATCAAAAAATATATGCAGTTAACATTGGCTGATATTTAGCTAAAGGATGCCTCAGAAATAATTGTGCCAACAGGGAATTTAGTAGTTAACTTGAGTCCACTCTAAAAAGGTAATGCTCGAAAAGCTCAGAATATTTTGCCCAGGA
>JACNGQ010000331.1 GCA_014384025.1 Planctomycetota bacterium
AGCGACGGCGCCCCGCCATCATCGAATGAGGATGTTTTTATCGACAACAATGTAACGGGCCCAACTATCGATTCAACCATAGCGGCTGTATCCGGCATAATAAGGATGGGCGGAACAGGCACAACTGATATCCTAACGGTTACCGGCGGCAGTCTCAATGACAGTTCACATCTTATCTTAGGCGAAAGCAGCGGCACTACTGCAAATCTCAATATCAGCGGCGGAACCGTTACTGCTTACTCTGTATGGGCTGGCAACAACGGAAATGGCATAGTTAATATGGCCAGTGGAACAATTAACATAACTAACGAAAAACTCTATGTCTCCCGTTTCGGCACAGGGCAGGGCTATATCTACCTCAATGGCGGTACCATCATTGCTCCCGATATCTATATGAACGGCGGCTTGATAGATATTACTGGCGGTACGCTGATAATCAGCGGCGACAAAAGAGGCACCATCAATGGCTACATCTCAGGCAACTGGATTACTGGTGACGGCGGCACAATACCTTTAAACGTGGTATATAACGGCACAAATACGACCGTAACAGCTCAATCGAATCCTTATGCATGGAATCCTTATCCTTCAAATGTTTCTGTTGATGTCGATGCTGATGTGGTTTTGAGCTGGTCTGCCGGCTATGATGCGGTCTCGCATGATGTATATTTCGGCACAAGCACTAATCCGCCGTTTATACAAACCCAGACCGCCACAACTTATAACCCTTCCTCAACACTTGCTGCCAGCAGTACCTATTACTGGCGGATAGATGAATATGACGGCATTGACACATACCAGGGCGATGTATGGAGTTTTACTATTCAACCAGAGAACCTTGGCGAACCTGTTTTTGACTGCAATACTTTTCGCCTCGAATTTGATCCTTCAGGAACTTCAGGAATAGTTTCTTCTCTTATTTACAAACCTGATTCAAGGGAACTCATTACTGGCACCTACGGAAATGACGGTTTCGTTGTTTACGATACCGGCGGCAGTGACATATCCCTCACCAATGTTAGCCGTACCTACGAAGGAAAGCTTCTTGCAAAATCCGCTGACGGTTCATACCAGGTACTCCTCGACGTGGTAGAGGATGACAAGCATATTGCCTTCCGCATAGAATCACTTATCGGTTTTGATCCAGCCGAGAATTCAAAATTAAGGTTCAGAATCAGACCAACCCTGAGCAGCACATTTGCCAGTGCCGTTCCTGCCAGATATGGCGAGGGAATCGGTGTTGGAGTCATGGCTCTGGACTGGATGACCTGGTCTGAATCTGATTTTCAGGTCGAGTGGCGATATTTGTGGAATAGGGCGATCAATGCAACAAATCCGTTAGGCGGTTTTGTGATTTTTGTTTGCGATGAAAGCCAGACGCTTGAAACTATAGGTAAAGTTGAAGACAAAGAAGGAATACCCCACCCTGTTTATGATGGCCAATTTGCCAAACAGAATAATGGAGTAGCGCGTTTGTCAGAAATGTATGTCGGCTTTAGTGGCGATACCGAAAGAAACAGGGCCGTTGATTATTGTCAGCAGGGCGGTATAGGCGTCTTCTATCTTCCGCAGGGCGTTTGGGAATCCGGCAGTCCATATACCGTAAACACATGGAATTGGCCAAACGGCAAAGACAGCCTGAGAGATTTCTCCCAGCTGCTGGATTCTAAAGGCATGCTTTTGGGCATACATACCGGAAGCTGTTCGCTGAGAGGATCCGATAGTGTTTATGTCAAACCTATTCCCGACTCTCGCCTTGCAAGCTGGGGCAGCGGTTCATTAGCCTCAGGTATTTCACAGTCGGACTCCGTAATTTACTTCTACCCGCATACTGGCACTGTAATACCTACAAACACCAGTGAAATCCAGGGTCTAAGACCGCCAACATATCACAATATCTGGGGATGGGAAAAAATCCAGATTGGCAATGAAATCATAACAGTCGGCTCATACGATGACAACTCTTACCCATGGGTGCTTAGCGGCTGTTCCAGAGGGC
This sequence comes from Planctomycetota bacterium, assembly GCA_014384025.1. Taxonomy (GTDB): domain Bacteria; phylum Planctomycetota; class Phycisphaerae; order Sedimentisphaerales; family Anaerobacaceae; genus NIOZ-UU13. The sequence continues at coordinate 2,000 of JACNGQ010000331.1, forward strand.
AGGAGGGCACAACGGCTGCATCTCACAACTCCAGCGATTATGTTAAAGGCTTGCTAACTGTTTACAACCGTCTCGCAGTCGATCCGGACAGTACGCTCCTTGGGGAAATAGCCGACAAGATGTCAGACCTGGTCAACTACTGCAAGATTGATAGATTGAGTTTCGATGCGCTCGAAACTGCCGAATCCAGTGGACGCTGGGGAATAAATAAATTTATGGCCAAGGTATTTGACGGTTTTGATCATTTCGTAGCTACAGACTCCTCCAGCGGCCTGCCCCAGTACGAATGGCATGTGTCAGCGTTTACAAATTGCGGTGAACCTATGCATTTCTATCCTAAGGCCTATTTTGACAGTTACCTTATAGGAAATGACAATGACAACTTCGTCCCCCAGGGCCTTGGCGCCATAACTTTCAGAGAAGACAGCCGCACAAGCGCCTGGCACGCATCTTCGCTCGATGAATGGCAGTGGTGGCTCGCAAAGGCCGCCGCTTACGATGCGACTTTCTGGTTCTGGACATCTGTCGGTGAACTCGACGGTAACGGCGAGACCTCCGAGATACTTGATCTATGCAAAAAGTGGGAACGTGCAAAACTCATGAACGTTTTTACCCCGTCCCAAAGGACGCAGATGAAAGATTATTATACTTCTTTCCGCCTGACCTCATCTGATATTAACGACTTCATATGGGAAGTTACACCCACAAAAATCGAACCGTCATTCGTACAGCCAGATGACACTCTAAGCTTCTACAATTATTACTCTGCTCAGCCGCTCCGATTCGAAGCGCGTGTATTGCCTTACTACGACTACGCCAGCGCATCCAATATGAACCTCCTGCCCGCCGACGTAACAGGCCTCTCAATAGACTCCGACCTTACAGTTACAAAAAACGGCGATGAATGGACATTAACATCGAATTCTTCGTCTGCCAGGCAGGCAAACAGGTCAATATCAACCACCGACCTTTCCTATAAAAGAGGTGTCGGTCTCTGGATAAAGGGCGACGGCCAGGGCGGATATTTCTACATAGAATATTCCTCCGGGGAGATGCAAAGGCACTATATAGTACCTAACGATTTTACAGACTGGCGTTATGTCGAAATTCCTGACTTTGAACAAGCCGACTATTATTATCGAGACCAGCTCTATTATCAGTTCCAGAACCCGTATACCACCATCCGACAGGGCTTCAGGTATCACGCAATTGGCACAATATCATTCGGCCTGTTAGGTAAAGCCGGAGCCTCGGTTATAATCAAAGAACCCAAAGCATTAGCCGAG
>JACNGQ010000433.1 GCA_014384025.1 Planctomycetota bacterium
TGGTTATAAGCAATTCAACAATTTCAGGCCGGTCGTGATACGCTGCCCAGTGTATGGGTTGGTAATCCCACTTGTCCTTTGCTTTTATGTCTACTCCATGAGCGATCAAGACCTCTGCAACGTTCTTGTTACCGAACCTGGCCGCGTAGTGCAGGGCCGTAAACTCATAATTATCATCCCGACCATCCACCTTGGCGCCTTTAGATAGAAGCAGTTCGGCAATCTTTGGGTACCCGCTTACTGCCGCATAGTGCAACGGTGCGAGGCCGCTAAGCTTCCAAGTGAAATCTACACCTTTTACAAGAAGCAACTCTGCCATATCTTCACCACTGTCGAATGCAAGGCTTGAGAGCGGCATGCCAAAAGAATTCACATTGATGTCGGCGTCTTTTTGGATCAGCAGTTCCACAATGTCTAAGTCATTCGTCCAAATCGCATGGAGAAGTGGTTTAAAGTTTTCCTCCGGCCCCAAATTGACATCAGCGCCATTACTTACCAAGAGACTGATCATGTTAATGTCTTCGGTCCAGATGGCATGGTACAAAGGTGTATAATCCGATTTATCCCTGGCATTGACATGAGCGCCTTTGTCAATAAGCAACTCGGCAATATCCTTGTGCTTGTTGGCAGCCGCTATGTGCAGAGCCGTCTGGCCGTTCTCGTCCCGGGCGTTGACATCTGCTCCGTCAGAAAGGAATAGTTTGATCTGCTCGACGTCTCCATCTTCCACAGCCTGATGTAGGGACACCGTTTGCTGCTTAGGCTGTGGTTCATCCCCTTCTTCCCCTATAGGCTTCTTCTTTTCTATCGGATTCGACACCCAGGGCAGAACAATACGCGTCGCGTGTTCACCGCCGTGATAGATGGTTTGGCTCGCTGTCACCAAGGCAGCGTCAGTGTACTGATCTGCTGCCGTATTGTGATTGCGGTCATAGTTGGGGAAATCGGAACTGGTTATGTCCAGGCGAATCCGATGGCCCGGCAAGAATGCATTTGAAGTCGGTCTCATGCGGATGGTGTACTTAACAACTTTGTCGGGCTCGATGAGCTCCGGCTTATCCAGCCCGTTCCTAAACCGTGCGCGTAAAAAGCCATGGGAGATGTCAATCTCCGGACCTTCCGGATAGACATCGATCAGCCTTACGAACCAATCGGTGTCAGGCGTCGATGATCCTGCATAGAGTTCAACCACGGGAAATCCTGTAACCTCCATCCGTTCCGTCAGAGGCTCCGTCTGGTATACAAGAATATCCTGTCGCACGGCCAAACGACGCTGGTCAGAGGGGAACATCACAGAGTCGGCCTCTAATCCATATGGTGACAGGACGGGATTTCTGGGATCGTATTCGTACCGATCTGTGCCTGACTCATGGGTTATCTTTTCCGTAAGGCAGCCGCTGCCTGCCGGCGTATTCGCACTGCCGTCGCTGGTAATGTATAATATCTTTTCTTTTGCCCGATATAACGGCCAACTCTGTTCGTCCCGCCACTGGTTGTCACCCATGACAAAGATGCTTACCGGCGCATCCTTATCGACTCCGTTCTGCTTACCCTTGAGCCAGTAATCAAACCAACGAATTCGCATATTTGTCTCGTTCCTTCGGGCATGAGGGCCGAAGTCGATGCCGTCTATCCGACGGCCAGTATTCGTATGGATCCAAGGGCCAATAATAAGCCGCGAGCCTTTACGGGCGATCTCAGACTTGGCCTCCTTGACCATTTTCTGAAAGAGTAAGATGTCACCGCTTTCCGTGCTATCAAACCACCCGTATATGGCAAGGTTAGGGACGACAATATCCGTGCAGCAATTGTCCAATTGCAGTGTGTCGAAGTTCGGATTCTTCAGCAAATACCCAATAGCTTCGGTCTCATCCTCTAAAACTTCTCGGGGTAGCTCACTCCATGGCAACCACAAGAGCCATTTTTGTTTTTCTTCAGCCCAGAGTTTTTCCGCTTCCCATCTCGTATACACTCCAGGCCGGTTGCTTCGTCGTATCGTTTCAGGAGAAAGGACTGGTCGAGTCAAAAGAGGCTTGAAAGTTCCCTGCATAAGGTCTGTGATACGAGCAAGAGAGCGGCAGGCGGACATGGCTTTCAAAGAAGCAGGGCGAAGGGCTGCCAAAGGCCATTGCCGCATACCAGGATCAGAATTGCCAATCGTTCCCACCTTGTCGGTCGAACCAGGCAGCGTGGCAGCCCATTCTACAGTGTCATATCCATCTTGGGCATCACGACTTTTTACGCGTAAGAAGGACTCAAACTCGCCTTCGGATTCATAGCGGCCGCGTACATCCTGACTAACCACAATATATCCAGCTTTGACAAACTGATTGAAATTCTTAGCTCCCTTATTGTACTGTGTACGATGCACAAGCACGGGATACGAACCTCCGCGATCCGGACGATGCACGTCTGCCCGCAGAATCACTCCATCCCTCATCGGAACAGGAACATTGCGTTCAATGATTATTCCCAGTTCTTCAGCTTCCGCGCCGGCAGCAGGTACTTTTTTGAGCGATTGGGTTTGTTCGGTTTGTTTTGTTGGCTTGGTTGGTTCAGGTAGTTTATTTAATTTGTTCTCACAACCGACAGCAGCAAATATTATTACCGAAACCAAATATGAAAGCTTTATCGGTTTCATTTTTTCCCGCTCCTTAAGTTTCTATGCTTCCAATTCTGCGTTTCTTTTGCACTGCTCATTATAGGATATCTTAATCTTTCTTATCAATCCAGAGAACATAAATAAACGTATTATACCCTTCAGGATAGTAAATTCCCGCGTGTAAAATCATACACCATTATTGTAAAGCTACTTACCCGCGCACAAATGGGGATTTTCAATCGAGATCTCTATATTATTGGATTCGCAGCCTTATTTTGTCAGCGGAACGGGTGTGCCTTGTGGTTGAACCATTTTCTATGGCGGCTGCTAACTGCATAAATCTCGGGATTGTGTGGTCGAAGAATTGTTTGTAACTCTCACAGAAATAATTTTGGCCGGTGCTGTCGGTGTTTAATCGATCTCTATCCTTCATACATCCGCCGCGGCATATATCAAGGTGGCTGCAGAGAAGACATTTATTGCGAAGATTTTGCTTATCGCGGGCAAAGGTGCGTTTAATGCTGCAAGCGGCGAGTTTTTCCAACGGCGTTTCCATGATATTGCCCAGCCGCCACTTAGGCTCAACAAAAAACTCACAGCAAAAGGCATCGCCGGAGTGTTCGATAACGACGAAGCCGGCGCATTGCTTACTGTATGCGCAAATGGTATGTTTGC
>JACNGQ010000230.1 GCA_014384025.1 Planctomycetota bacterium
TCTGATGAAGGAGAGACGCCGAAAATGAACTCCGAGGCTTATCTTCATGCCATTCGCTGCCTGGGGGGAAATTTGTGCCTCTGGGGCCCCGAACGATTTTTCTCGGTCGTCCGAAACACCGAATGCACCTACCCATTTCCCGGATGAACCAAAAATAACGGCTTTACAGCTCAACATTTGCCTGGATTTTGTCGATAGAACATTTGGAGATAATAAGAAGCGTTTCTAAGGTAAGAGGGAGGTCTGATAAGAAAATGTTTGATCCGACAAATCAGGATGTAATCTGTCCACAATGTCACCGTCGAGAGGTGCATTTTGACTGCAAAATCGGTTTTCACTGTACCGCCTGCGGCCGGGAGTTCTCCTCCGAAGAGGCAAAGGTGCTTGTCGAAAATGAAGTCTTCCAAAGGGGAGCTGAGAATTGATCTTGCTTCATATCGCTTAAAATACAAGGCACTGTCAGGATGCTCTTATTATCCGGCTAAAGTAATATAAAAAAGGGTTGCAAGCCGATGCTCACAGCCCCGTTTGAAGAATTTGTACTGTTGGAACTTCAAGGCTTTCGTTTTTTAAGTAGTCAAATACGACTATTCTTATGGCGAACTCCGATAATATGACCCGGATAGAACAATTTCTTCGTCCGCACCAAGAAGTAAATCATTGTTCCCAAGAGCAGCCATGATATTATCTTGTACTGATAAATCAGGTACCCTGGCACAGGTTATCGTTCCTATAACATGCCACTTCCAGAGACCCACTGCTTGAATGCTTGCAAACGTCCCCTTTGTCTCAGTTATTGTGATTAGTGCATCTGGATCATCGTGCAATTCTGCTCCAAATGCAATAACTATAGTACCGGCAGCCTCGTCCACGACCGCATTCGCAGCATTCATGTCGGCTACAAATGTCCCTTTGACGTCGCCAAGTATCTCACCTGCGATTTCATCAGGATTAACGTCATTATAATCGGTTAAGGCGAAATTGCCGCCGAAGTCAAAACTTAAAATTAAGTTTTCGTCAACCTGGGGTGGCCCTGCTGTAGTGGTTTCAAGCATACCGGCAATGTTCTCATTCAAAATACCGGAGTCTGGATCTGCATCGCATTGGAACCATTCGTATGGTCCTTTTCCCCACGTCTGGTCCCACAAGGCTCCTCCGGCTCCGAGTTGCAAAGAAACAGCAGTTCCGTATTCACAGAATGATTTGACCATCTTGCTCATATCTGGAACATATTGACCGGTAAGGGCAAACTCGCCAATGCCGCCGATTAGTGCAACGTTTCCACCAAGGGCTGTCATAATGTTGTCTTGGAGTTCAAGTCCTTCTATCAGAGGAATAGCATAAGAACCGGCTAATGATAACTCCCAAGTTCCTGCCTGATTAATGTATGCAAATACTCCGGTCGCTTCCTCCAAAGTTAGAGTGACCTTGGGACCGGGTGGATGGAACGGTGCCAGGAACATACCGGATCCCTCATCCACAATAACACGTGAAGCATTGATATCGATTACATTTATACCTGCACCGCTAAGGACCATGGTGCCGATAGACACATCTTTATAGTCCTCATCGTTGGCAGTTAGGATCAGCGTCCCTCCGATCGGAAGTGTCGCAACCAGATCAGCACTAACATCTGCTGCTGCAGTGGTACGGAGGTCTAAAACTGCAGAAACGTTGGTATCCAACAAGGGTTGGTCTTCTGTGCTGTCAGACCATGTCCAGGGCCCTTGTCCCCAGTTGAGTTGCCACACAGCCCCACCTGCAAACAACTGAGTCGTAGTTCCCGAGCCATAGTCGGCAAAAGAAACCGATGGTTTCTCAGTCAAGATCAAACCGCTAATAACAGAGGCATTGCTGCTTATGGACTTCATGTCAACGTTCAGTGTATTATCGCCTGCGGTAAAATCATATTTTACCATAGAGCCGCCCATTCCGTCGGTACTTCCCTGAGCACGAAAAGGATCATATCGTGCAACTATGCTTCCCTCAACAATGATATCCATGTAGCGACTATGGTCTGTGTAGAATATGAGTTGCAGTTGATATGGCGTACCGATCACCAAGCCGCTGGCGTTAACAGATGTTGTGACGTTTCCCCCTGAATTCTGCCAGGCAACGCCCGCGAGTAACTTATCGAGATCGGGATCTCCTGTGTCAGGATATGCTCCACCCTGTATAGTAGCAAGATCCTCTCCCGTCTTACCAAGGGTCACACCAGGGTAATCCTGGTCTTGTAAAAAGGCAACCCCGTCAACGTTAGGGCTTCCATTATTCCCAAAATTGATTGCATAAACAATGTTGCCGGACAAATCTAAATCCGCCGGACTGTTTACGGGCAAGATTTCAGCGTCATTTCCCTCAGCAACAGTTCCAAAAAGTGAAAGCACAAAAACCAGAGCTATACTTGTGTTCATTCTTGTATTCCACATTCTATTTTCCTTCCATTTGAATAACATTTATTCATATATTTCCTAAGTGGGTAATTGCTTTTGGAAGATGGCCCTCTATAAAAACGGCGGTTTTGTGCCTAATGTCATCGCTACTCTCCTCCATAGACTCATAAGCATTAGCACGTATTGCGAGGGATTTGTCAATTGTAGTGGTGACTTATATTCGCTAACCTATCGCAGGCAAATTCTGTCCGACTGAGACAAGTTTGTCAACTAAAAAAATTCCCATGAATGAGATTTTTTTTACGCAGCGAATAAACCACGAAAAGCCTTATTAGACCAGCTCAGTATTTTCTATAGGATATCTCTGAGAGGTGTTTTACTGTCCGAAGGGTATCTGAGGTATAGTCAAGACAAACTCGTGGATTCTATGAGCATAAAACCTTTAGTAATCCTTAAATCTTCTCATCCTCTCATACACGCCACTACCGGCGCTACCTGTCATTAACAGATGGTGAGCTAACAATTACCTCATACCGAAACCAATTATTCGAAAATCATTAAATATCTCTTGTCCTGCCTGCGGAGGATGTCATTGGCAGGTAGTGAGATTACGATTAATCAGAATCAAGCATCAAGCCTGGTAGGGGGGCTTGCCCCACTTTTTTATAAAAAAATATTAATTTATTTGACGTATAACAAAAAGGGAAGTATAATATATATATAACAAATAGGCTGTATTGATATTAAAAAGGCATATATCACATAGTAAATAGTAAATAATCACTAAGAAAGGGGAGTTTCTCATGGTTACAGAAGCCCAAATCATTGCAAATCGACGTAACGCCCAGAAATCGACCGGCCCACGAAACTGCAAAGGAAAATCCATCGTTTCACAGAACGCCGTAAAACACGGCCTTTTGGCCCGTCAGGCTGTAATTAGCTCAGAAAACCGGAACGAATTCTGTCTATACAGAGATTTAATGCTCGCCGAGCTTGCCCCGGCTGGCCCTATGGAAACCATCCTCGCACAACGCATTGTCTCTCTCTCATGGCGCCTGAAAAGGGCGGGCATCATACAAAAACAGACCATAGATGCGATGAACGCGGATAATAAATCAAATCCATTGGCCAAACTCACACAGTCGCCTCTATTTAAAAACCTCGGCCAAACGCAGCCTGATTCATCAACACCCGCTGCAGATCTTACCCTTGGTCGTATGGTAATAAAGGACTTCTCAAATGCGAGGGTTCTCGAACGCCTCCTTATGTACGAACGAAGATTAGAGCACAGCCTCTACAAAACCATACTCGAACTTCAAAAACTCCAGCTCATGCGCAAGTTAGATCCCGAATCAGATATAACATTTAAACATTTTAACCATTTAACCACTTAAAATGTACCACGAAACACCAAATACGCTTCACGAGATACTGAATACGAGATACGAAGGCGAGATACACTCTACATCTGTAGAGAAACCTCTACAAATCACCCCTTTTTATGCAAAACAAACCCAATTTATCGAAAGGCCCATATTAATGCAAACTCAGTATATACAAATGGTTAAGAAGATTTGTTGCTCTATAAGGGCCAAAAAAACAAACCCAATTCAAACCCAATTTAAGCCAAAACAAACCCAATTTAACCCAATTCAAACCCAAAACAGACCCAATTCAAAGCCAATTGCCGAAAGGGTAAAAATGAACGCTTTTGCCCCGATTTTGCCTCTTTACAAAACAAACTGCCATCAGTATTATACCCGAAGTTATCGCCGATGTAGCTCAATGGAAGAGCACAGCTTTCGTAAAGCTGAGGTTGAGGGTTCGACTCCCTCCATCGGCTTTGTGAGTCTTGAAATGCAATTTGTCTTAAATCCTCGGAGTAAATTATGTACAACAGAATAACTTCCCATACATTCAAAGCAACCTTCCCGGTGGTGATTTTGCTAAGTTTATTATTTCTTTTCAATTTGTGTTCATGTCAGGCCTTCGCAGTCGCCGGTTCGGGCAGGGCGGCGGCAGACAAAGACCTGGAATTGCGGATAATGACCTTCAATATTCGCTACGGCTCTGCAAACGATGGCGATAATCACTGGAAAAATCGAAAGGAAATGGTCTTTGACGTCCTGCGCGATCATAGTCCTGAAATTGTTGGCCTGCAGGAGGCTTTGGATTTTCAGATGGCGGAAATCTGCACTGCCCTCGGCAAATACGGCCAAATAGGCGTTGCCCGTGAAGACGGCAAAGTCGATGGCGAATTCTCCTCTATACTATATGACATCAGCCGTTTTAAAGTCGATGAGTCCGGCACCTTCTGGTTCTCCAATACCCCTGAAGTCCCCGGTTCAAATCACTGGGGCGCTGCCTGTGTACGCATCTGCACCTGGGCAAGATTTATCGAAAGGAAATCGGGCAAAGCATTTTATATGTTTAATCTTCATCTGGACCACGTTTCCCAGCCGTCCCGGGAAAAAAGCGCTGTCCTGTTGACTCAGCGCATTAAAAATAGAAAACACTCGGATCCATTCATCCTCACGGGCGATTTCAACTCAGGCGAAAGCAATCCGGTTATAACATATCTTAAAGGCGAGACCGAACTCACCGGTGCCGATGGACAGAAATCCCAAAATCCTGTCCCAATGGTCGATACGTTTCGCGTTCTGCATCCCGATGTCAAAGATGTCAGAACAGGCCATAGCTTCGATGGAAACCGGAAGGGCAATAAGATTGATTATATCTTCACGAAATCGAATGTAAAAGTGCTCGATGCGCAAATACTATATGACAACATCGATGGCCGTTATCCTTCCGACCATTTTCCGGTTAACGCCACGCTTCGCATCCCGGCTAAGTAGGGCGGCAATAAAAAAATATAATATAGTGACTGTGAGGAAATAAAACAGCTTCACTGCCGTGCGTTTTTCAGCGCACCATCCTGATGGCCTCTTTTTCCTCGAACTGATTACATGTCCTATGCTTATCTTATCCAAGGTATTTGAAAAAGTTCCTCCCAGTACGATGTAAGTATCTTTTTGGGCAAAGAGAGCTTTTCTTTGCGCAGTAAGAGGGCATACTTATTATGAATTGCTATTAGGGCATCAAGGCATTTATGAGCCTGATTTATAGTAGGGCCCTGAACTTTTTTCTTACCTAAATGTGCCCAGTGTTCGTCAACAAATACCTCGATGGTTTTTTTTGCGATTTTCTGAACGAGTTTTCTGTCTTTTTCAACATCCCTAATAAGCAGTATTTTCCTTGGTCTACTAAAAGCTTCTTTAAAAGCTTTTTGAGCGGTCTCGTAGTAATGTGCTCTGCGCCATGTAGACAAGTTTTTTCCTGAGAAGTTTGTATCATACGGGAAAAAAGATCTTACATACTTTTCAATAGTAATCTGTTGGGTATTGTTTTCAATATCCAGTAACAGTGTAAATATGTTTAATTCATCAGATCTTTTGTCAACTAACCTTCTGATTCCCATTCCTAATTGGATACAATAATTTCGAATGAGCCATCTGAAGAAAGGGTGACCCGAGAACTTTTGAAGCTTGTCATTCTTTTTTAAAATGGTAAGGAGATTAGAATATGTCGAACGGGAGGTTTCTAACTTTAACAATTCGTTTCTAATTCTATCGAGGCTTTTCTGCCATTTTCTCCATTTTAACAAATCACGTGCAACTGATGGCATTTTCATAAAAGAATATCTCGCTATTGAACTTCCTTTGCAAATAGTAAGTTTAAAATGTTTTCAGCGCACCATCCTGATGGCCTCTTTTTCCTCGAACTGATTGCGATATTTCGCGGGCCGATATAATTTGAACTCTATCGCCCGAATATATTCTTCCGGCCCGCAATGGCGGACATTTTCAATAAGCGACGATATCTGCTTTTGCGAGCGAAAGGCCGAGATTGCTTTTAGTTTCTTTTCGAGATATGACTTGGGCGTCCGCATTCGCAGCGTCGGAGGTTCGAGAAAATCGCAATAAACGGCATATGAGTGGACATACGGCACTTTGCTTAACGGCTTACCGATCTCGGGCCAGATATTGCCCGCCGCGTGGAACAAGCTGATAAGCATCTCTTCGTAAATGATGCGATGGTCGGGATGCAAATCGTTCCACGTTGGCAAAAAACACTGTGTCGGCTTTATCTTTCGCAGATGATAGGTAAAGGCATTTTGCAGTCCCGTATAACCTTTGATTGCCAGAGGATCTTTCGGCTCGGCCGGCCCTCTGCCCCGGTAATTATTCAGCCGGCAGTCCGGAAAACCGAGCCAGATAATATTCTTCTTCGGTATGTCCAGGCTTTCATAGCATTCGTAGCTTTCGTTCCGCCGGATTTCGGCAATGCTGTCTTTTTCATCTGCGCTGCAGTAGCCCATTCTGCCGTCGGTAACGATTAGTATATACACAGGTATATTTTCCCGTTTGGCTAATTGAATAAGCAGACCCGCTCCGAGAACCGCATCGTCATCGTGAGGGCTTATCATTAGGAAGCATTGCTTCTTGCCCTGCCAGTTCTGTGAAACATCGGCAAGGTGAGAGCCTACTCTTCTTTCATTGCCGACTAATCGTACGAATTCAATTTCTTCTTGCATAATTATCAGCTCACAATTAAACTTCAAACAGAAATATTAAAAACACAATAACAGGAAGTTATTTTTACAAAACAAGGAAGCAGTGAGGATGGATATTATAAGCAGTTTCAGGGAGAAGGCAAGGGGAAAAAATCTTTCAGTTGTTTTACCCGAAGGCAGGGATGAGCGGATAGTCCGCGCCGCCCGCAGGCTCAAAGATGAAGATATTGCCCGGCCGATTGTGCTCGGAACACCCGACCAGATTCAAGCATCTATTGAAAAAGCCGGTGTTAATCTCGACGGCATCAAAACCATAAATCCCAAAAAAAATGATAAGCTTGATTTTTATGCGGAAAAATACAGTCACAATAGAGAAGGCATTTCTTTAGCTGTTGCAAAACGTATAGTCGCAAAGCCGTTGTTCTATGGGGGCATGATGGTATCCTGCGATGATGCCGACACTGCCGTCGGCGGAGTTGCCAGCGCGACTGCAACTCTTATTCAGGCCGGGGTGTTAACAGTCGGTCTGATTCCCGGAATAAAAACTCCTTCCAGCTATTTTCTTATGGTAATCCCCAGCTTTCTCGGGGAAAAGGACAAGCCATTCATTTATGCTGATTGTGCCGTTAACATTGACCCGACGGCCGAGCAGTTGGCGGATATTGCCCTGGCTTCTGCCGTAAGCGCAAGGAGACTCTTAGGGCAGGAACCTCGTGTGGCTCTTTTGTCGTTTTCCACCAAGGGAAGTGCAACCGGGGCGATTGTGGAAAAAGTCAGGGAAGCTCTCAAAATCGCCCGGGCGCGCCGGCCCGAGCTGGCTATCGACGGCGAATTTCAGGCCGACTCGGCCATAGTTCCCAGGGTGGCCGCCAAAAAAGTTAAAGACCAAAGTGACGTTGCAGGAAAGGCAAATGTCATAATATTTCCCGACCTCAACTCAGGAAATATCGCTTATAAGCTCACCCAGTATATGGCTAACGCTCAGGCCATAGGCCCGTTTCTTCAGGGATTTGCGAAACCCATAACGGACCTCTCAAGAGGAGCAACTGTTGATGATATTATTTCTACAGTTATTCTGACTTTGGGTCAATTATTGGAGAACACAGATACCAAACAGGATAAGCAGCAAACATGTTTGAAAGGACAGCACTGAAAATGAAAGTACTCGTTATCAATGCAGGCAGTTCTTCGGTCAAGTATTACCTGTACCAGATGCCCAAAGCGGAGATTCTGGCCAGAGGGTTTGTCGAAAAAATCGGAGAAGAAACTTCTGCTCTTTCTCATTTTTATGAAGACAAAACCCACACGGCAAACGTAAAGGTTAAAGACGTTAGAAAAGCGATGGAGCTTATACTTCAAACGCTTGCCGACAAAGAAATGGGGATTTTGCAGGAGATATCCGAAATTGGCGCCGTCGGCCACAGGGTTGTTCATGGAGGCGAAGAGTTCACCGGCTCTGTAATAATTGACGAAAAGGTAATTGCTTCAATTAAAAAGTTCGCAGATCTTGCCCCTTTGCACAATCCGCCGAATCTTGCCGGTATCCTGGCCGCACAGCACCATCTGCCGGAAGTAAAACAAGTCGCCTGCTTCGATACTGCATTTCACGCCACTATCCCGAAAGTTGCATATATGTATGCATTGCCGTATGAGCTTTATGAAAAGTACGGTATTCGAAGGTACGGCTTTCACGGGATCTCTCACAGATACGTGGCCCGCCGTGCCGCGGCCATAATGGGCAGAGACAAATACGATATCAACGCCATTACCTGCCATCTCGGGAACGGCTGCTCGGTTACCGCCGTAAAGCAAGGCAGGTCGATTGACACCTCTATGGGACTTACGCCTTTGGAAGGTGTGCCGATGGGAACCCGTTCGGGCGACCTTGACCCGGCCATACTCTTTTATCTTGCCGACAAAGGTTACGATGTAAACAAACTGAATGCCCTTTGCAACAAGCAAAGCGGCCTGCTCGGTTTATCGGGTATTTCGAATGATATGAGAATCCTTCAGGAATCAGCTCGTAAAGGTGATGAAAGGGCAAAACTTGCTATTGATGTTTTCTGCTACCGCATCAAAAAATACGTTGGCGCTTATGCGGCGGTTCTGGATACTGTCGATGCCGTGGTTTTCACAGGCGGAATAGGGGAAAATTCCGTCTTTATGCGCGAGAAGATTTGTAACGCTGTTACTCAAATAGGCGTGCAGCTTGACCTGGCAAAGAACAAGGAAGCAATTGCAAAAGAAGCTGAAATAAATACAAAAGACAGTAAGGTCAAGGTGTTCGTTATCCCCACGAACGAACAGGCCGCGATTGCCAACGATACTTATAAGCTTGCCAACGGCAACCAGCCGATTGTCTCAAGGCAAAATCCTTCCGGAAATACTGCTCCGGAACCGATGGAAACTCTGCATGGCCGTAAAGGGTGATGATACCTTTACAATGTGAAAAGGCCGGTGAGTTTTTTTACCTATTTACTCAAAAATAAAGCATCAATAAGAATTGAAACAAAACGCCAGTCTCAAAGATGCACCTCTTTTGCGCCAAGCGACTTTCTGGTACACTTTTCTATATAGTCGAAAGAATTACGTCGGTAGTACAGGCAAGAGAAAATGTTAAATGACTATCCTTCTAAATCCGCTTCAGTCGGCCCCGGCTTATATATTCATGTTCCATTTTGCCGGACCAAGTGCAATTACTGTGGTTTCTACTCCAAGCCCATTGCCGAATACGACGCAGGTGCAGTTGTCTGTGCGATGATTGCCGAAATGGAGAGGCATGAATCACTCGAGAGCATAAAAACCATTTACATCGGCGGAGGAAGCCCAAGTTCCCTTACGCAGGAACATCTGCTTCATCTGGTTAACAGGGCAAAGCTGCTGTGCCCGGCGGTGGAGGAATTTACAGTCGAGATCAATCCGGGCCATATAAACAAGGCACTGCTCAGCAAGCTGAGAAGTGCAGGCGTCAACCGACTCTCAATCGGAGCTCAGTCTTTTATTCAGCGGGAGTTGGATTTACTTGGCAGAGGGCATACTGTCGCCTGCATACACAAGGCAGTCCGACAAAGCAGAGCGGCGGGTTTTGATAATATCAGTTTGGATTTAATTTTTGCCGTTCCAGGCTCCGACCTGAACTCATGGAAACACAATCTCCAGGCTGCAATTGAGCTGACGGCAGACCATATAAGCACGTATAACCTGACTTACGAAGACAATACGCCTCTTAGCAGAGATTTGGCGGCAGGGGTGATAAGATCCGTCGATGAAGATACTGACCGGGCAATGTACGAATTGGCAATTGATGAACTTACAGGGGCCGATATTATTCAGTATGAAATATCGAATTTCGCTAGGAAAGGTTTTGAATGTAAACATAATCTTAACTACTGGGCAAATGGCAGTTATGTCGGTATCGGGCCGGGGGCAACTTCATATCTGCCGGGTGCAAGGAGCACAAACCTCACTGATTTTACCAGGTATTGTGAAATGGTCCGATGCGGCGCGAGTACGCTCGAAGAGAGTGAAACACACAATAGCCTCGAACGGGCATGCGAGACCGCCGTGCTGAATCTGCGTCGCAGGTGCGGGATTGATTTGGCGGAATTCAGAACACGGACCGGTTTTAACGCTATGCAGCTATTTGCCGAATCGATTCGTAAGTATCAGGAACTGGGGCTGATTGAGAAGACCGGTGGGCGAATATTCCTTACCCGTCAAGCGCTCGGAATTGCAGATTCGATTCTGTGCGACTTCGCACTCGTTTAGTAATGGAGTGAGGATTTGTGTTTGAGGTGATCAAAAACACCCTGACGATATCTATTGGATTGGCGTTTGTGCATTAAGACTTACTTTAGCTTGCCCTGTTGTTTTGCGTGGCGGGCGAGAGCGGCTGCGCCTATTATGCCTGTGTCTTCACCGAGTGTGGCAAAACATATCTCGACGGTTTCTTTCTTCAGGGTCCAGATATGCTTATCGAAGAATTCCTTTATACGGTTCAGCAATACGTCACCGGCGGCTATCATTCCCCCGGTAAAAATTATTCTCTTCGGTTCGGTTGTATGCAGCATATTTATACAGGTAATTGCAAGCGCCTCGGCGGTCCCGTCGGTTATCTCTTTGGCTAATTTATCGCCTTTGGCTAAATGCCCATAGATGTCTTTGCTTGTTATTTTCCCCTTTTCGTCCAATACTTTCTTAAGACTGGATTCGGTTCCTGCTTCGATTGCTTCGGTAGCTCTTCTTGCCGTCGAGTCGGCGGATGCGTACGCTTCGACGCATCCTTTTTGGCCGCAGTTGCACTTTCTGCCGTCCGGGTATATTATCATGTGTCCAAGCTCCGCTCCGTTTTCATCGCAGCCGTGGACAAGCTCACCGTTACTGACAATTCCTCCGCCTATTCCGGTACCCAGCGTGAAAAAGACAATATCTTTAACCCCCTTACCGGCCCCGACTATATATTCACCCCAGCAGGCAACATTTGCATCGTTGTCAAAGACAACCGGAGCACCGAGTCTTTCGTTGAGCATTTTACAGATTGGAGTATTTTTGAATTTCGGCATGTTCGTTGACCTGATGATGATACCCTCGCTGTATTTGGCCGGCCCGGGTGTTCCTATACCGACCGCAACGATGTCCTGTAGAGAAAAACCGGCCCCGGCAAGAAGCTCCTTAACGGCCTGAGCCATATTATTAATAACCACTTCCGGACCCATGTCCGCTTCGGTTGTGATTGATGTTTTACAAATCATCTTGAGTTCGGAATCAAATAAGCCAATCTTGACATTCGTTCCGCCTACGTCAATACCAACAAATATTTCACTCATTTTTCATACCTCGTATTTCATAGTTGAATTATTCACTACTTATCTCTGTTCCTGAATTAATCCGGATAGCCGTCGGGGTGCTCGTTATGCCATTTCCAGGCGCTGGAGACCATGTCTTCAAGTTCGGGCTTTTCAGGTTCCCAGCCCAATTCATTTCTAACTTTTGTGGCGTCGGAAGTTAATACCGGTGGATCACCAGGCCGGCGTTCTGCAGTTACCACCTTAAAATCTTTGCCGCTGACCTGCTTAACCGTTTCGATTACTTCTCGAACTGAAAAACCGTTTCCGTTCCCAAGGTTATAAATTAATTCACGGCTGTGGTCCAGCTTGTTGAGTACGAGCAGGTGTGCTCGGCACAAATCGTCAACGTGAATGTAGTCTCGAATACAGGTTCCGTCCGGCGTATCGTAATCGGTACCGAAGATTGTTATTTCGTCGCGTTTTCCCATTGCCGCCTGGATGGTCAGAGGAATCAGATGTGATTCAGGCCTGTGGTCTTCGCCGATAGTGGCATTATTTCCCGCGCCGCATGCGTTGAAATATCTCAGCGATGCGTACCGCAGTTTTTCAGCTTGGCTCTGATAGTAACACATTCTTTCAACAGCCAACTTTGTTTGTCCGTAGGGATTAATTGGCTCAGTCGGGCAGTCTTCTGAAATTCCCCCACCGGTAGATTCGGGTATGCCGTAAACCGCTGCGGTACTGCTGAACACGAACTTTTCCACGCCGACCGCTTCCATTGCCGAGAGCAGATTTTGAGTACAGCTAAGATTATTGCGATAATATTTAAGCGGCTTCTGAACTGATTCGCCGACTTCGATAAAGGCGGCAAAGTGCATTACCGCTTCGATATCATATTTCTTCAGCGTCTCGACAATTGATTTATAATCGTCCAAATCACCTTCGACGAACTTTGTTTGTCCAATCGCGGCTCTGTGGCCCTTGCTGAGATTATCATAAATCACCGGCTCATGCCCTTGGGAGTTAAGCATGGCCGTCATGTTGCTGCCGATATATCCTGCTCCACCGCAGACCAGTACTCTCATATCTTTTTACTCACTGTTTGCCCGGATACGATTTGTTGTCCAATCCGCTTCAAAATTTCTGCTGCAAGCTGCTCGTCTTTACCCAAATCTATCCAGGCCATATCTTCTTTCTGCTTAGGGTGAAGTTGTATCCTCTGCACTGTCGGGCTGCTCGTTGAAAACAGATTGTATGCATGTGCGCTGCGGATTTCTCGCTCGGGCAGCGATAATCTGTATATCCTCACATCGCAATTGATATGTAAATCCATGTCTTGTTCATTTATGCTTAGCTCTACGATTCTTCTAATGCTGTGCAGATTGTTTGAAAGCCAGTTGTCGGCCCCGACACTATCGCTGCGCCAGAATTCGAAGAATTGCGCCCCGAGTAATGGTTTTGTCCTTATCGAGCCGTTTTCTGCGTTAGCTTTCTCTATGGTAAAATGCATTTTAACCAGTACGTCTTCGGCAGCTTCCATAACCTTAAGCTTGTCGATATTTTCCACGCGGATTGGTTTGGCCGATGCGTATTGCTGCTGTTCGGCGCAGCCTGCTACAAGCGTACTGATAATCCCAAAAAACAGACTAAGGATCATCGGTGTTTTTCTTGTGCGTTGTGCCTTTATTTGAAAATCTTGTCTTGTTTTGCTCGTTTGCATTTGCATTTGCATTCCATTCATTTTTCATGTTTTTCCATAATTATGAGTGATTATATATTCAGGTCGCTTTTATCTCAAGTGCGTTAAAGAGTTTTTTTTGTCGACTCATCCGCCCGGCCAGGGTATGTACCTATTGAACTCAACTGCAAATTGTGTGTTACAAATAAGTTTTGGTAGATTGTATCGGGATTTTGGTATAGAATTTATCTCGAATACCTTTACCCGAAGATAAGTTTGATGTATGCATGTGATTTTATGAATGTTTTGATTGCGGAAAAGTGTGGATTTTGTCACGGCGTTAGAAATGCTATTAGTGTTGCCGAAAAAACTCTAACGCAACAAAAAGACGGAAACTCTGTTTATAGCCTTGGCCAGATTATTCATAACAGTAACGAGGTGGAGCGATTGGCCAAAATCGGACTGAAAACAGTTGATGAAGTTGGGCAAATTTACTCAGGGACGGTTCTTATCCGTTCCCATGGTGCTGCTCCTGAACAAATAGCCGGACTCAGAGCAAAAGGGCTCGATATTGTTGATGCTACGTGTGTATTGGTTAAGAGGGTCCAGCGCATAGCAGAGGAGCTTGCGAGCGACGGCTATGAAGTCGTGATTATCGGCGACGAGGACCACCCTGAGGTACAGGCTGTTATGGGCTGTGCCACGAATGTAGTTGTCATTGCTGATGAAAGTGACCTGCATAAGCTGTCCCATAACGCCAGGCTGGGGATTGTTTGTCAGACTACGCAGAGTCCGGAGTATTTCGGCAAGGTTCTTGGAGCAATAGGGCGGTCCGATTTTAATGAGTTAAAAGTAATGAATACTTTATGCAAGGAAGCAATAATAAGGCAGGAATCGGCTGTGCAATTGTGCATGCAGGTGGATATAATGTTCGTGCTTGGCGGCTTGAAAAGTGCCAATACGTGCCAGTTGGCGGAGCTGTGCAAAAAATATAATAAACAAACGTTTCATTTGCAAAACTGGAATGAACTTGATAAAAATGTACTTTTTGGTAAAAATATAGCCGGTGTTACGGCGGGAGCCTCGACTCCGGATTGGATAATAAAAGAATTTGTAAAAAATTTAGAAGCTTTTAATACTGATAGCAGTTAGAATACCCGTTTTTGTCGATTAGATACAACGCCGCTTGTTATAGTCTTAATGATATCGTTTCTGCGAAAACAGGAATCGGCTTTATCTGTGAGTTCGGCGATAAGGAAAGAAAAAATAATTTAGACTGGTAAGTAATTTGCATTTGCTGCGTGGGCAAATGCGTTTTTGTCAATTATTAACAGAAATATTTAAATTGTGCAGTGTTGCACGAGGGCTTGTCGCCGTAAATGTGGGGCGCTGACAAGTCGAAAATGAAGACTCCACAGAGGAAGTTGGATTTATGGTAGATAGAAACATAATTAACAAATTAGGATTGTCGGAAGAGAAGCTCGAACAGCAGATCAGCGAGATGTTCAGTGATCAGGAAAATGATTTTTTGGAAGAAGCTTTACAGACCAAGGTCGATTCTCGTCTGCCGGGTGCTATTCTCAAAGGGACAATCGTATCGCAAATAGGGAATGATGTTATTGTAGAGGTAGGGCTCAAAAGCGAAGGGATTGTCGATGCAGGTGAATTTGAAGGATCTGACAATATAGTAATGGGCACTGAGATTGAGGTTCTTCTTGAAGATACCGATTCGGAAAGCGGGCTTGTGTTGTTGTCCAAGCGCAAGGCCGATATCATCAGAGGCTGGGAGACAATTCTCAGTAGAAAGAAAGAAGGGGATGTTGTTAAGGGCAGGGTTATACGGCGAATCAAGGGTGGATTGCTTGTTGACATTGGCGTGCCTGTGTTTTTGCCCGCCTCGCAGGTTGATATAAGAAAGCCGGGCGATATCAGCAGGTTCATTGGCAAAGAAGTGGATTGTAAGATTCTCAAAATCGATATCGAAGGCCGAAACATTGTTATATCGAGGCGCAAGCTTATAGAAGAAGAGCGTCACAGCAGTAAGGAAAAAATCCTTTCGGAAATAGAGGTCGGTCAGGTCCGAAAGGGTATTGTAAAAAATATCGCGGACTTCGGTGTGTTTGTGGATTTGGGTGGTTTGGACGGTCTGCTGCATATTTCTGATTTGAGCTGGGGCAGGATATCACATCCGTCGGAAGTTGTTAAGCTTGACCAGGAAATAGAGTGTGTTGTTGTTGGGGTTGATAAAGAGCACGAAAAGATTTCGTTGGGCTTGAAGCAGAAAACATCCAGTCCCTGGGATGATGTTGAGCGGCGATATCCGGTTGGCGCCAGGGTAAAGGGTAGAGTTGTAAACGTGATGAACTACGGCGTGTTTATTCGGCTTGAAGACGGGATTGAAGGGCTCGTACATATCAGCGAAATGAGCTGGACAAGGCGTCTTGCACATCCGGGCGAGGTGGTTAACCTCGGAGATGAAATAGAGGTCATTGTTCTGAATGTTAACAGGGAAAAGCAGGAAATCTCGCTGGGCATAAAGCAGACCCAAACGAACCCATGGGCGATAGCTTCGCAGAAGTATCCTCCGGGAACGGTTGTAACTACCAAGGTGCGCAGTCTTACTAATTTCGGTGCCTTTGTCGAGATAGAGCCGGGTGTCGATGGGATGGTACACATTTCAGATTTAAGCTGGACGAGGAAACATAGCCATCCCGGTGAGGCACTGCAGAAGGGCCAGGAAGTAAAATGCGTTGTTCTGGAAGTCAATGTGGAAAAACGCCGAGTATCGCTTGGAATAAAACAGATAACTGAAGACCCCTGGATACGTGCTATCCCTGAGAAATATATTCCGGGACATATCATTAAAGGCAAGGTGGCAAAACTTACTAATTTTGGTGCGTTTGTCGAGCTTGAATCTGATTTGGAGGGGCTGTTACACATTTCTGAGCTTGCCGACCACAAGATTGATAAGCCTCAGGATATTGTTAAGGTCGGAGATGAAGTTGAAGTGAAGATTCTGAAAGTTGATACTGATGCCCGTAAGATTGGTTTGAGTTTGCGAAGGGTTCAGTGGGCTGCTGAAGAAGAGGCTGCCGAGTCTGACAAACAGCAGCGGGCGCCGTCGGGCCCTGAGAGGGTGCTTTCTGATGCTGATATGAACAGGTTTGTAAATCCTAAAGAGAAAACTGTCCAGTCCGAACAGGCTGATGCTCAGGTGAGCAATAAAGATAAGATTGATGCTAAAGCTGACGATGCCGGCAGTCGGATAGACCCGGCGGGTCCTGATAGCGTTCTTTCTAATGCTGATGTGGAGCGGCTTGTAAAACC
>JACNGQ010000296.1 GCA_014384025.1 Planctomycetota bacterium
TCTTACCCCCGTACAACGCGACCGACTGCGCGCACGAGGCACGATGGATGCTGGACGCCACGCCGGAACTGCGAGACAAGCTCCTGCCCTTGGCCCTGCTACTGGCCCGCAAGGCGGTCGCGAAGGAACCGGAGAACGCGGACTTCCTTAGGACTCTGGGCGAAGCGCTCTGTCATACCGAAGACCGAGAGCATGCCGAGGCGGCTCTTCTAAGAGCATTTGACTTGAGCATCGCCGCTTCAGATCCGCACGATCCCAAAACCGCCGAGATCATGCAGTTGCTGATCCAGTTGTACGAATCCTGGGACAAGGCAGAAAAGGCCGAAGAGTGGCGGGCAAAACTACCGCAAACGAAGACTGTAGAGCAGTGAAAAATCACCTCTTTCAAGAGCCGAAAAACACCACAATTTCCAAGTGATATTATGTATCCAAAATGTCTCCACAAATGCCAAATTTACCGATCGATGTAAGCACCAAATCCCAAATATTTGCATAACAAACGAAGATTTTTTTATTCTTATCGGATTAAGTAAACGGATGAAAGAAATGTATCATAATATCATCCCTAATGATGGTGTTTTTGAAAAATCAATGGGCCTATACCGAATCAAATCGGTATAAGCCCAGAGTTAATATAAATCTGTAATATCAACTATACAACCTTAGCCATCGGTTCTGGTTTAACGCGCATAAAGACGGACATCGTCGAAGAATACCATACCTGCACCCCCGGCAACCGGATTTGTTCTGTTGCCAAAACCAATGGTAATCGAATTGACGTTGGCAAGGTTCACACCCTGGTCTGCAAAGGCCTGAAGGTCGACATTCCATTCGGTCCAGGAACCTATCAGTGCTGCGTTAGGATTATCATGATTGACTACAGCCCTGCCGTTGAGAGCGACATACATATTCTCAGCAGCGTTAGCCGAATCGCCTCGGAACCAGATTGTTAGTGTGTTTATACCATTCACTGTCCAGTCACGATTAGAAGTCAATGTTAAGGTCGCTTCAGATTTCCCTACTGCGTTGTCGTAATATATTGGCATCGACTTATTACCACCGTGAACGATAGTCTCTTCGTAAAATGGAGGATCTAAATGGCCAGTAGTAGAACCGTTTATTGCAGGATTATCAAAACCGTCTACCCAGGCAAGATATATCCTGTTAGAAGCCGGGTCACTTTCATCAAGGTCGTTGTAGCTCTCCATATCATCAATGATAAGGAAGTTGGCCGTAGTAAAGCTCCAAAGGGGACCTGTCCACGGGCTGTTAGGATTTAAATTATTTGCCTCATCAACACGCCAGTAGTAGGTAGTATTCCACTCAAGCTCTCCGGGCTCGAAGCTCTCGGAGCCGAGATTCCCACTGCCTTTTAATTCCAGAGAGGCTGCAACGGTGCCGAAGTAGATTTCATGTGATGCACCAAAGCCCAGTGTCCAGGTGAGAACAGGCATTTGTGTCACATCCACAGCACCATTAGCCGGATTAAGTGCCGCAACGGCACCTTCGGTTGTAAAGCTCCATACGTCGCCTTTATGTGTTTCGAGAACATCAAACTCATCGACGCGCCAGTAGTAAGTTTTAGCCATTTTAAGTGAGTCGGGAGTAAAGTCAGTAGTTGCCTGCGGAAGGCCGCCTGTTGCACTATCCACTTCATTAAAACTTTCGCCGAAGTAAACAGTGTGCAGTTTCGCACCCAAGCCTGGCGCCCAGCTAAGCTTATCATTCACAGCTACAGCCTCGGCACCATCAGCCGGATTGGGAAAGTATGCAGTCTTCGGGGAAATACTAAAGCTCCAGACATCACCCTTCCACGGGCTGTTCGGCTCGGTGTCATTGACCTCATCGACCCGCCAGTAGTAAGTTGTGCCTGGAACAAGACCATCCGGATAAGGAAATCCGGGGAAGCCGACTACTGAAAACGCTGCACTCTGGTTGCCTACAAATGTGCCTTCGGCGCCTTCGTTCACAGCATCGAAGCTTTCACCGAAGTACACGTCGTGCGTGAGAGCGAAACTCCCCGGTCTCCATGAGAGATTCGCCCAGGTGGCTTCAACTACAGCTCCGTCTTCCGGATCCGGGTCATTAGCCAATTCCGGGCCGCCGCTTTCTTCGTTAAACTCTCCCTCATAGAAACGGACATGGTCCAGCCATATTGTGGCCGTGGAGTCCACGAACGAAAACAGAAACACCACGGGGGACATCGTGGCATTCGCCTGAAACGTATGGTGGATTCTTGTCCACTCCGTCGTCACCGGCAGGTCTGTTACTCGAAACAAACGTGCCCACGGGTCTTGATTCTGCAGGGCATCGATAATCAGCGTCCGATCTGCCTCTGCCTTCGTCCAAAAGTCCACGGTATAGGTTGTATTCGCCTCGACGGCGATACTGGCGTTGTTGTCGAGCGTCAAGTTATGGTTCGACGAACCGTCGCCAACGTCTGTAATCTCAATCCGTGCTGACGCCTGGCCGACTCTTTTCTCTTCTGTGTCAATCGTCAAGGTTGCCGCTGCCGGCGCACGTATGGCAAGACCCCATCCTAACACAGCCTCCTCAAAACCGCCGTCCATTAACAGGTTTTCGACTTCCTGTGAATAGGCAGATGAAGTAAAAATCATGCCTATCACAAGCGTGATGCTTAGAATGAGTTGGTGTATGCGTGTCTGATTCATCTTGTTTCCTCCTGATTTTAATTGTAAGATGACAGGAAATTTCGCTCCGGCCACACATTCAAAAATACTCTTTCCCACAGACGTGGGATATGGATTTATAGTTGAAATGTTAACACTTCCTTTCACAAAGCACACAATTGCCTTTACGACAAATCCTGTGCTTTACAGAATAATTCCTCCTCTATTCAGAAATTAAAAGAATTGCACCTGCTGAATGAACTCAAAACCATAGACGCCCGACTCTGCAGGCACAGGATTCACCAAAATTGTTTATACCAAATCATGTACTTTCCCGTCAAGGAAAATCCCTTGATAATACTGGTAAGGACGCTTCTTGGGATTCTTATAGCACACCATATATTTGTCATGAGAGTGCCAGATCGTTAGAAGCTTTTGGAACAGCTCCACCAGCAAATCATAGTGGATGGGTCGCGCACAAAGCACACCCAAAATGGTTCCATTTTGACGAAATGTACAACGCCAGAATTCTTCGAAAAGCCACCTCTTTCAGGAGCTGCAAAACACCCTGATTTTCAGGTGACATTATGGTCGAGTAGACGTAAAGCTCTCTCATTTAGGCATGCTTTGTATTCTCCGTTTC
>JACNGQ010000123.1 GCA_014384025.1 Planctomycetota bacterium
AGCGGTAGAGGTTATGGTCGAAGGCACAACCACCTATGCTTCTTACGGTTCGACCTCTGTATCCCTTGATGGGTTGGCATCCGGAAAGAAGATAATGATAGCCAACACAGATCGTGTTTCTGGTTTCTATGTAGACATAGGCTCCACCCCCAATGCAACTGGCACAACTATAACATCATTAAAATATTGGGATGGATCGGCAATGCAGTCGGTGGGAACTATATCTGACGGTACTTCCGGTTTAAGTAACTCCGGTTGGATTACATTTCTGCAAAAACCAGCCGAACCATTACAGTTTCAAAGTTCTCAATATTACGCTTACTGGTATGAGTTAATCCTTGACACTACCCTATCCGCTGATGTTGTTGCTGCTTTTTTTACCATGCCATATTTTGATATTGAAAAGTTCGGCAAGGGTTTGTGCAATGCTACATGGAAAGATCGTGCAATATATGCCTTTACTATATACTCCAATTATATTTATGTCAGTGCAAATGGCAACCCTTCAATTTTAAACGGCGACGACTATGGTATATTAAAGGCCGGGGATGGTCGTACCAATAAAGTTGTGGCCATGCGTAGTTTTCACAATGAGTTAATGGTATTCCAAGAAGATACAGGTTCTGAAGGCGGCAGTATTACCAATTTTGCAGGATACTCCCCGACTACATTCGGCAAGCTTATAATTTCATCTTCAATAGGCACATTCTCGAACAAAACAGTGGACGTGGTTGATGGCGTTATGACAAGCACCGAGACCGAAGAAAATGTTAAAACCCTATGCTTCTTCCTATCACGCTACGGTGTCTGCGCAACGGACGGACTTTCAATTTCAATTATATCAGACGATATCAACAATTATTTCGATCCTACCGAATCAGAATGTATCCGGCGCGGGTATGAATCTAAGATGTGGCTTGAATACGATTCGGCCTTTAATGTTATTCGTGTAGGGTTAGTATCCGGTTCGTCGGCAACACTCCCTAATGTATTCCCGGTATTCGATCTAACGGATAAAGTTTGGTATTTCGATGTATTAGCCCAGGAATTATCCTGCATAACCGAGATTGAAGCTGACTCAGGTAATATCCCAGTATTACAGGTCGGTGGCGGTACTGATGATGGTACTGTATATCTCTTAAATACCGGAGCCAATGACGTATCAACAGGGATAGATTCATTCATTACCATGGAATTAAACGCAAGGGGAGAATATTTACTTTTACAAGAAGTTATGATGCAAATGGAAGCGCAAAATCACGGTGATGTATCCGTAGAATTCACTAAAAACAGCATCCAGGCGGGTTCAAAATCACTGCCAATGACACCTGAATTACCACTACAAACAATCAGGCGACATAGGTTCCAGCTTAACATAGAAGACCAGAACATCAGTATTAAAATTAAAAACGACGGTATAGGCGAGGATATGCAGCTTCTAAGCCTTGGTGTAAAAACGTCACTATATAAGGAAAGATGAGATGCCGGCAATTATATCAGCAGCAGCCCGAGAAGGAAGCACGTTTGTAATTACGTGCGCGTTTAAAGACGAAACCGGTACCGCTGTTGCTCCAACAACGATGGCATGGACATTAACAGATACTGGTGGGACTGTTATTAATAGCCGCACAGACGTGGCAATATCAAGCCCATCTGCTACCGAAAACATAGTATTGGGTGGTGCCGATCTGGCTGTAATCAACGGAGATAGAATATTAATCCTAACCCTGGAAGGAACTTACACATCTACTAATGGAGCTGGGTTGGCATTAAAAGAACAGGTACAGTTTACAGTTAAAGATTTGAAAGCGGTGTAATGGCAACTGTTAATGCTGGCATATTACTGGCAACTTTTAAGGGTTTATCACCGAGTATTGAGTTCAGCGGAGCAATTCCTGGTGTAACATTTAAGGGTGCAAGTCCGTTTATTGATTTTACTCCGAAGTTTTTTTATCGGAAAACAATAACGGGACAATACGATATATTTGCACAAGATACTTTTACGGGTCAATACGACATTTACGCTCAGAGCACCTTTACAGGCCAGTATGATATCTATATCCAAAAAACAATTACAGGGCAGTATGATATTTACGTCCAGGATACCGTTACAGGCCAATATGACGTGCTCATCCAAGACGTTATCACCGGCCAGTATGATATTTACGTCCAAGACACTATCACCGGGCAGTATGATATTTATGTTCAAGACACGATTACGGGTAAATACTCAATACAAGAGGTTGATTACTGGGGTGACTCCGACACTTGGGGCGACTCCGACACATGGGGGGCTAACTAATGGCAATCGCAGTAGCAAGTATAAAATATTATCAATGTACGACCTGGGCAGAGGGCGACACGCACGGCGGGGCTATTGATACCGGGTCAGAAATCACATCGGCAGCCGATCAAAACATTTTTGATGACGTTACGAACGCCGAGCGATCCGCTGGTGACACCGAATACCGGAAAATTTATATCAGAAACGAGAACGCCGACACCTGGGAAGCGGTCAAGTTGTGGATATCACAATTAACACTCTCAACAAATGACGAAATATCCATCAAATTAGGGACATCAGATGGTGTGAAGTCTGTTGAAGGTGTGGCCGCCGGGTACGTTACGCCGACATCAAAGGTGCATGGTGACGTTTTAACCGTTGGCGATTTGGTTCAAAACGCTTCGCAGGCGGTCTGGATTAAAAGGATCGTTGACGCTTCGGCGGATGGATACACCGACAACACTTTCATTTTAGCGTTTGAATCGTCTTAGGGGGATAAATGCCATACACTACTTATAATTGTGATGCGCTTCAGGGCGGGGCTGCAAGGGCGCTTGACTCATACGGGGTTGCGACATTAACCACGGGCGACCGGGCGATTGTTGCGCTTTCAGGAACGGTTTATTATTTCGTCTATGACTCCACGGCAACCGCTGCCGAAACCGTTGCGGCTCATCCGTATGTAATCCGACCGGATGATTATAGCGCTGGTGGAAACTGGGAAGAATATACACCGGAACTCGCAGGAGACACATCCCCTCAACTCGGCGGACTTCTTGACACCAATGCTTTTGCAATAGATGAGTCCTATGCCACCGTTGCTTCTCATGCCACAACTTCTGCAATATGGGCTGCATTAGGTAATGTAATCAATTTCACAGGAACGGAAACCATAACTGATTTTCCAGCCGCAAATCGCGCTGGAGCACAGCGGTTTTTAATATGTGCAGCGGCTTGTGTCTTTACTCACGCTGGAA
>JACNGQ010000435.1 GCA_014384025.1 Planctomycetota bacterium
GAATAGAACTTCAATAATAGTCACGATTTAATACGTGATATATCGCATCTTCGAATTCTATTCGGGGCTGCCTTGACACAAAAACATTCTATAACAAGACTTTGGTTAGATCACGTGCAAAATACAAAGCCTGACCCCCTAGCTCCCTGATGGAGAAACGCCTCGGGCAAGGTCGCGATATTCCTGTAGGCCTCTAAATTGATGCGTCCCCAGATAAGGGTGCGCCCCTGTTCGCGCAGGCGCCCAATATCAACGGGCAGCTTGTTCAGATCCGTATACTCATAAAAGCCCTGCTCCGGATTGGGAAAGATGCTAAAGTCTTCTTCGTAATGCGTAACGATAGTCTGAGCCGCACCGGCCGACCCAGCACAAATAATCAGGACCACCATAAAAATACCCCATAGCCTTTGAGATTGACATAGCATAATGCATGCCTCCACAGGTTTCACCTGGCTGTTTTGCCTGCGATTATACAAAACATCGGCCCGTCAGGGTAGATTAGACAGGATTAACGATGATTAACACGGAGAAACGATCAATAACCAACTGAATTAGACACGGATTTCACTGGCTAACACGGTTTTGGATTCAGCACAAAGAAAGACAATAATCAGACAGGATAACTGGATAAAGGCAGGATATATGGGGACCACAAAATATCAGTGTAGATTAGTGTGAATTCGTGGTTAATAACATCACCGTAAATCCTGTCATCCTGTCCAGAAAGAAAAACTGGCACAGATTGAAGCGCTGTTGCGTCAAAGGGAAAAGAAAGTGAACTTATTTCATAAGGGCTGAGCCCAATGTCACTCACTAGACACATACTGGTTATATGCTGGTATGATTGTCATGCAACAGCCCCAGGGCTGCCATGGGGCTGTTTTCCCATTGATCTGTCTTCCTTTGGGGGTATAATCACGTTCATGGTTGAAAAACCAAAACACCTACCAGTTGCAGGAAGGAGGTAAGTCATGGATCGAAGAACGTTCTTGAAGACAATCGGCATATCAGGCGCCGTCGGATTGGCTAGACCCGATCATTTGCTGGCCGGGCGGGCTTTCAGTTCGCCTGAGTACTTCGATCTGCATCCGTTCATAAAGGAGCACCCCGAGGCCGTATTCATCAGACGCACGAACGTAGCGGACAAGACGGATTTCGAAGCCAAGCGACAGGAGGGCATAGCTCTGGCGCGTGACATCTTCGTGCTTGCTGACACGCCTGGAGTTCCGCTTTCCCACCGGGTTGCCATCAAGGCCAACACGACCTGCGGCGGAAGTCCGCAGGCTTCCCAGATGGGCATCCTGACGGATGTCCACTTTGTGGAAGGGGTCATCGAGGGCATGAAGACGCAACTGGGCCTGCCGGGGAGCAAGTTCTACGTGAGGGAGGGGTCCATTGGGGGCCAGCCCTGGAATTAGTAGTTAGCGCGCTCGAGATGTCAGTGTTGAGTGTCGTTGGCCGCCCCGTTCGCAATTGAAACCTTAGAAGACCACATTGGCTCTCTGAGGGTTTTTCTCTTTGCGTACATTATGCAAGCCGCACTTTTCCTATGTGGTTTTTCTATTGGTAGCAGGGGAGCTTACTTGCTGAAGTAGAGTCTGCGGTGTAGAAAAAGGAGGTTTAATTTAAAGCATTTCTTTCGCTTGCCCTCGTCAGCTTCGGGGCAGGGCGAAGGAATGTTGTTTCGCTGGCAGATCAGGGTAGTCCCAAGCGCAGGCTCGGTCACGTGGCATGCCACCAAGCGCAGCGACTGGCGGGCCACATGCCAGCCGGAGACGGGACGGCAGGACTAAAAGGATCTCAGGATGAAGCGAAGCTGCAAGAATAGTCCTTTTTCTATCTGGTTCACAAAATATTGCCGGCGCCGGCAATAATATTGAGTTGGCCTATCATCGAATTTCGTGGTGAATAAGAATCTGTGTCTAATTCAGTTGGTTATTGGTCTTTTCTCTGTGCCCCAAAAAATCCGCGTTTTCTGCGTAATCCGCGGTTAATGGCTGTATTTCTCCTTTTTACTTTGCCCTTCCTACCTTCTCGGTGTTCTCGGTGCTCTCTGTGGCCCATGTAATTGATTCCCGAGGGATCGGGATCTTCGATATTGTTCTTCTTCGTGGCTATGAGTAAGCTTTATTTGGGGCGTTGCTGGCGGGGCGGACGCTGGCGATAAAATGGAAAATTTCTTGAAATTTTTCGTGCTGGCCGATAAGTTTGCGAACTTTTGTTCCGGAAGGCCGTAAAAGTTTTCTTGAGTCGCAGGCATTGCCGGTATTGGGGCGGAAAAAACCGCTTTGCCTGCTCTATAATGCGATTTATTATGAAATGCCCGGGAATGCCGCCCTTGTGTAACTCTCGGAGAGGATATAATTATGTGGGACCAAGACCCCGATATTCTTGAGGCTCTGGAAGAACTTGATTTCGAGCACGAATCTGACGACGATTTCTCCGATTTGGAGCATGAAAGCGATCCAGAAGACACGACCGAAGAAGATTTGCTCGACGAGTATGGCGAATACCTCGACGACGACTGCTGATTTCACACCCTGACGATACTCGGCACTGCGACGCGCAACGATGGCGTACTTACTTGTTAAGGGGATTGCCTGGCGGGATCGCACGCGGCGTCATGGTGACCGTGATGTTTGTGATCTCTGTGCTCTTTGCCTGAGATAACTATGCATCCGCTCAGGTAGAGGACCGAAAGGATCAATGCGACGATTAGTGC
Organism: Planctomycetota bacterium; assembly: GCA_014384025.1. GTDB lineage: Bacteria > Planctomycetota > Phycisphaerae > Sedimentisphaerales > Anaerobacaceae > NIOZ-UU13. Next base: position 2,723 of record JACNGQ010000435.1, read on the forward strand.
TGCTCTTTTCATTGTTGGTTATCCAAAAAATAGATGCCCAAAGGGTCGCCGAAGATGAGGTTTCATCTCGGAGGAAGATGCTGGGGCGGGGCGATTGCCGTCTCACATCTCTGCGCTCAGTGATTCAAAGTTATCTGTGCGACAAATGCCCCAGAATCTCGATTTTGCTTTCCCATTTGTGTGAGTCGAGCCCGGTCGAGAGACTCATGCCCGAGCCCCAAAAATCACGCAGCCACTGTTTTATGAATCTTACAAGTCTCATGTCACTAGCCTCCTGCTTGTCCGAGTTATTCATATTTCAATCGTCTCACCCTGAAACGGCCTATTTACTTGTCCTTCTACCTATGAAAGGCAACAAGTTGAGCGCTGGTAACGAGAATAATGAATCAACAATCCAGGTTGATCGCCCGGGCGGGGTAGGCATCTGAGGCACGCCGGGACTGCGCATGCGGTACGGCTATAGAAATGAAAGCCGGCTCCGAATCACGAGCGTTTCACGTAGAGAGAGTAAGCGCCCCATGATTCC
>JACNGQ010000077.1 GCA_014384025.1 Planctomycetota bacterium
TTTTGAGTCGAAAAAAGTCTCGATTTTCGATGCCGGATTCTTGTAACTCGATGTGGGAAAAGGAGATAATAAATTTTGAAAATTGATATTTTTGTTTTTGAGAGTGAGCGTTTTTGACCGAAATTTACCCCAGATTATATGAATTTCACAGATTTTTTTATTCTTATCGGATTAAGTAAACGGTGAGAAAGAAAGTGTCAATCATATAGTTCTTTTTGTGATGAACAAAAGGCTGATAGTTTTTTTACTATCAGCCCTTTATTAAAAGAGAAGTTATGTGATTGTTCTGTGCGTTTTGTCAATTACCGATCGTTCATATTTCAATATGTAATCTACTCAATGGATTCATCTATAGGAATCTCTTCAAATAAATGTTCAGCGAGTACTATCAAATCCTGAACATCAACAATACCATCACCCCAAGGCATCGGTCCAATGTCACACAATGGCTCGTCTGTGCCCCAATTGTACACCACGATACTCATGTCAGCACTATCAACGATTCCATCGCCGTTAAGGTCAACGATCGGGATAATGGGTGCCTGCCATACATCCATGTTTCCTGAGCCGCCCGGGCGATCCGAGTTGAAGTAGAGCATTGATCCGTCCGCTGAGATCATGGGGGCGTCGTCAGCGAACTCCGTGTTAACAGGGGCCCCGATATTCACCGGGGTTGTCCACTCGTAGTCCTTGCATGCGCGACGGCTGAGCCATATGTCCGTTTCGCCCAAACCGCCCGGTCGCGGGTCACAACCCCAGAAGTCACTGAATATCAGCACAAGGTCATCGCTGGAAATCCACAATCCGTCCTGACAAGACCAACTGTTGACTACAGGCCCCAGATTCATGGGTTCCCCCCAGGGAGAGTCTTTTGTGTCACGTTTCGTTACGGCCAGTTGGGGGTCCAGGCCATAGGCGAAGTAGAGTTCCAGACCGTCCGCTGAAATCCTTGGGTTGTAATCCCATGTCTCCGTGTTTACGGGCGGGCCGAGATTCTCCGGTTCGCCCCACGGATCGTCCCTTGTAGCCCGCCTACTCACCCAAATGTCATCCAATCCCGCACCATCCGGCCGGTTCGATTGGAAGTACAGTTCGAGACCGTCGGAGGAAATACTCGGACCCATGTCATCATTGAGGCTGTTGACAACGGGCCCCAGATTCGTGGGCGGGCCCCAGTCGTCCTCGACCGTTGGTCGGATGGATACGCTGATGTCCCAGTCGAAACCTGGATCGTTCGGGTCATAGGATCCGGCGAACATGTAGTAGAGTTCCAGGCCGTCAGCAGAGACACAATGGCTATACTCCCACTGCTCACTATTGACCACCGGGCCCAGATTCGTGGCCTGACCGAAGGTGAAATCCGCCTTCGCATTTCCGCCGCCAATAACAATAGCGGCCACAAATCCAATTAGCACAAACCTCATTCTTTAACCATTAAACCATTTCATTTTACACCTGCCTTTCTTAAAAAATTCAATTAATATGACCTTTATGTGTTTCTGTTCCTTTTGCTTCTTTCTAAGTCGGCCTATTGCATCAGCGTATCGATTTCATCTGCGGTCAGGGCTACGTTATAGATGCGAATGTCGTCAATCAGGCCGGAGAAGAAACTTCCTGCATCGAGGTCTTTTGATGCGCCAATGTACAGGCCGCCATCCGAAGGTATTCCAGCCACAACCGTGGTATCCTCAGCAACCTCAATCCCATCCACATATAAGCGCCTATGAAATGCATCCGAGTCATACACAAGACCGATATGATGCCATTGACCATCTGTGATGACGGACTCTGAATCTAATGTTCCGAAGTACATATCACTTAATCTGGTTATGAGTTTTCCTTCTGATAAGTTTGTTCCAAGCCACGTTCCGCCGAAACCTCCTATCTGAGAGATAATCGCTTGTCCCAGCGCACCATCTTTAATCCAAGCAAACACACTTAAAGAGCCCTTCGCCGGATCCACGATAAATGGCGTGCTAAGATAATCGTCTATTCCGTCCAACTGAAGCGCCCCTCCCACCCGGCCTCCTGTCGGCTGCCAGAGTGGCTCACCATTTAGCGTTCCGTCATGGCCGCCGACGCTATCGCGGGCAATACCGCCCTCGGTCTCATCCAGTTCCCAATGCGCCAGAAAGACCGGAAGCAGATGCTCAGCAAGTACTATCAGATCCTGGACATCTACAATGCCGTCGCCAAAAGGTGTTGGGCCAATATCACACAAGGAATAGTCTTCGCCCCAATGGTCTACGATTATGCACATATCTGCTGAATCGACAAATCCATCGCCGTTGAAGTCAACAATAGGGATGATGGATGTCTGCCATATATCATACAAACCGTAACCTCCGGGCCGATTCCAGCAGGAGAGATACAGCGTCTGTCCATCGGGTGAGATGTCCGCAAAGTCCAGATCATCGGTATTGATAATCGGTCCAAGATTTATCGGTTCTCCCCAAGGATCCGAAGCTGTCCTTCGTCTCGTCATCCAGAGATCGTAATAATTACTGTACTTTCCGGGTCGCTTGGAACTGAAGAGAAGTGTCAGGCCGTCGGGTGTAATACTGGGTGCAATGTCATTACTTGAGCTGTTGATGATCGGCCCGAGATTAACCGGTGTGCTCCAAGCATCATTCTTGGTCAGGCGTGTCGTCACGTATAGATCTCGGTTCCCTTCACCACCGGTCCGAGACGAACTGAAGTAGAGCGATAGACCGTCGGTCGAAATGCAAGGATCCCCATCTTCGGCAGAACTGTTGATCATTTCGCCGAGGCTCACAGCAGTACACCACTCATCGTTTGTCGTTTCACGCATTGTTACGAATAAGTCGTGGTTTGTTTTACCAGGACCTCGGCTGAAGTAAAGCTCCAGGCCATCAGAGGAGATGCTCGGATCCCACTCACTTTGATCCGTCTTGTTTACGGTAGGCCCAAGTTTCACCGGCTCGCTCCAGTCGTCATTGATGGTTGCTCGAACTGCGATCCATATGTCGTATCCCTCGAGACCTCCGGACCGTCTGGAAGCAAAGAAGAGTGATAGTCCATCAGTTGAAAGGCTCACTCCCATATCCTGCATACCCCGATTAAAATCTGGCCCAAGATTTATAGGCTCACCGAAGGTAAAATCTGCATTAACGTTACTTCCCGTGCTGATTAGAAAAGCGAGCACTACTATCAGATAAATTCTTTCACTTGCTTTACTGTTCATTTTTGGTCTCCTTAAATTTTTCTTTTTGTTTTCTGTCACTTTACGGCCTTATTGGCTCTACGTTAGTAAGTACCAAAACTCGAGTAACCTAACGCTTTTTCTTGAATTTTTTATTAAAATTGATATAATCTATGTAACTTCTTTCGTCTGTGGAGCTTAGCAAAGATAAATGTGTACTTGTGGCCAAAAGACCCAATATTTAGTTGTTCTGGCCAAGAACGGTGATAAATCCGCTCTAAACCAGCTTTATGGAATTTATGCTGAACGAGTGCGATGGATGGTACGCTTTCGTATGGGGAAGGAGCTTCGTTCCAAACTGGAATCGATGGATGTGGTACAGGACACTCTTATCCACGCCTTGAATGATTTACACGACTTCACATATAAAAACGAAGGAGATTTCGTAAGGTGGCTGTCAACAATAGCTGAAAATGTGCTTCGGGGCAATCTCAAGAAACTACACGCCTACAAACGTGATATTCGCAGAGAAGTTCCTATTGGCGGCTATGGGCCAACTACCGGCAGCAGATTTGTCGGAAATCTCGGCCCCATTGAGGCCACTACGCCAAGCATGGTAATGTCCAAAAAGGAAGATCTAATAAAGCTTGAGAATGCAATAGACCAATTGAAACCTGAGCATAGAAGAGTCATCGTTTTGGCCAAGATTGACGGACTATCCTATAAAGAGATAGGCAAAAAGTTAGGTAAGAGTGCGGATGCGGCAGGAATGCTGCTCTCTCGTGCAATGCTGGCATTGACCAACGTTTTTGAAAGTAATTAATGACCAAATTCATTGATGACAATGAAAAGCATACCCTTGAAGAAGCTTTGCAGCAATTTGTCAATTCGCAGCTACGAGGCCAGGAACCAGATATCGAAGAATTGGTGAAACAATATCCTGAGCATGAGCATCAGATCAGAACGAAATTGCATAAGCTGCTCAAAATCAATAACTTGTTCGATTCCCTTGTAAAGACAGATGAGAGTGACTTTGAAGATATAACAGATGAATACGATCTTGTTGGCCAAAAAGTCGGAACTTTTAAAATAGTAGAGATTATTGGCCGGGGAGGCATGGGAGTAGTCTATCTTGCCCATGACACCAAGCTCAAACGCTCTGTTGCCATCAAGAGTATCCCTGCTAAACTGGCAAGCGACTCAAATTCGAGGACGCGTTTCAGGCGCGAGGCTGAAATATTGGCCTCGTTGAATCACCCGAATATAGCTGTCATACACGATATCATCGAGCAGGATGAGAGTGCAGGTTTTCTGGTTCTCGAATATATCCCGGGCGAAACACTCGCAGAGCAGATAGCTCACGAGTCACTCAAATTGAAAGAAGCCCTTTCAATAGGACAGCAAATCGCTGATGCCGTCTCAGCAGCTCACAAGAAAGGTATCATCCATCGGGACCTTAAACCGAGCAATATCAAAATAACTCCCGATGGCAGAGTTAAAGTACTGGACTTCGGCTTGGCCAAGCCCTACTCAAGCGAAGGTAAAAAAAGTGATGTCACCGCCACCGAGCCCGGCCGGGTAATAGGCACCCCGGTTTACATGTCTCCGGAACAGGCCCGAGGCAAACCCACAGACCACCGAACAGACATATGGTCATTTGGCTGCATTATGTTCCAAATACTAACCGGACTTCTCCCATTTGAAGGGGAGACTGCTACAGATACATTAGCACGTATTATCGAACGGGAACCGGACTGGGAAGCTTTGCCGGAGAGCACTCCGACAAACATACGTGTTTTACTGCGTCGCTGTTTAGAGAAGGACCCGAACCGGCGGCTTGGAGACATCGCAGATGCGGCTATTGAAATCAAGGAAACTCTAAGGAAACCTCTGGTTGCACCGACTTCGAAGTTACGAAGGATAGCAATGATTATTGGTGCAGTGGCTATTGGTATTATTCTATCCGTCATTACCTTGAAGTTTATTCTGCAAAAGGAAATTCAATCTTCTATACAACAGATAAGGCTCGTGGTCCTACCGTTTGACAATTTGGGTCCTGACGAAGATGAATATTTCGCTGCCGGTATTACTGATGCTCTCACCGCTCGCTTAGCTGTTATCGAAGGATTAGGTGTTATTTCACGTCAGAGTGCAATTCAGTATAAGAATAGAGAAACGAGTGCTCAACAGATAGCCAAAGAATTAAATGTTGACTATATTTTGGAAGGTACGATACAGCGTGAACGGCCCTCAGATCCAACAAGTCGAGTAAGAATCATACCTCAACTCATCCGGGCTTCCGATGACATGCATGTCTGGGCCCAGACCTATGACGATGACATGAGTGAAGTTTTTCAAGTGCAGACAAAATTAGCGGAACAGGTAGCACAGGCGTTGGACATTACCCTGCTTGAACCGGAGCGTCTGGCGATGACATCCAGGCCAACAGAAAACATTGAGGCGTATGAGTACTACCTGCGTGGCAACGAATATTTCGATCGAGGCGATCTCGAAAATAACATCAGAATAGCTTTACAAATGTATGAAAAGGCCGTGGAAATAGATCCGGCATTTACTTTAGCTTATGGTCGGCTCTCAGAGGCCCATGTACTGATGTACTGGTACTACTACGACCGGAGCAAAGAACGCCTTGCCATGGCAAAGGAAACGGTGGATGAGGCGTTCCGACTTAACCCCGAACTACCCGAAGTGTATATAGCTTTGGGATGGTATTATTACCAGGGTAATTTGGATTTTGATCGTGCCCTGGAGCACTTCGCAACTGCACGAAGCCGTCAACCTAATAATAGTAAACTCTTGGAGGGCATTGCTTGTGTTCAAAGACGGCAGGGGAAATTTAGGGAGGCCGTGTCCAATTTTAAAAAGGCTTTGTCGCTTGATCCCCTCTCCGTGGTTTTAAACAATGGGATCGGGGAGACTTTGTTACTTCTGCGAAAGTATCAGGAAGCAGAATGTTACTTCGAACGCTGCATCTCACTGATGCCTGATTCGCCCGTAGCATACTACTGTAAAGTTTTAATACACCTGCTCAGGGAAGGAAGCACTGAGAGGGCGAGGGTGGTCTTGAAAGAAGCGTTGCTGAAAATTAGCTTTGTAGAAGACCCTTACATTGTTCTCATTTCTATTTTGCTCGATGTGTTTGATGGAAAGTACCAGGACTCATTAGCACAACTTTCTACAGGAACGTTGGAACTTATTGAGTCTCAATTTTTCTTCATTCCCAAGCCACTACTATATGCCCAGATCAATGGCTTTATGGGGAACCGAGAACTCGAACAGATGTATTATGAGTCCGCTCGGCGCATTCTTGGATCCAAAATCCAAGAAGATCCGAATGATGCCCGGTTCCGTAGTTCGCTCGGTATCGCTTATGCCGGCCTTGGTCGTGATGATGATGCGATCCGGGAAGGAAAACTCGCAGTCGAACTATTACCTGTCACCAAGGACGCGTGGATAGGAAGCTTTCGAATAGAGGACTTAGCCCGCATCTACACTATAGTTGGTAAATACGATCTAGCCACAGAGCAACTCGAATATCTGCTTTCTATACCATGCGAGCTATCGATTCCTTTACTTCGGCTCGATCCTACCTGGATTCCGTTACGTGACCATCCTAGATTCAAGAAGCTCATAGAGTCAGACAAGTAAGCTAGAAAGAGGATGACATACTTGATTTATTTCACATGCTCGAGCTTCGCACAGATGCCACCAAAAGTCACCTCTTTCATGAGCTAAAAAACACCCTGATTTTCAGGTGACATTATGACACCATTTTGACACCACAAATCCCAATTTTGCCTATATCGAGTCCGAATAAATGTCGTTTTTTTTGCGAAAATATGAATATTTTATAAAAATTTCAGTGTAACATCGGATTAAGTAGACGGTGAGGCATAAATGTATCAGTCATGTAGTCCATATTGATACAAATTATTTTGGCAACAGAGATTTTATTCTTTTACTTTGAGCTCTTCTTAGGTTGCCGCTACTGTCCTCGCATCCGGACGACAAAAAAAACTGAAGTCAGAATGACGTCAATGTGGTATTATTTTTAGTGGTTTCACAAGAACCGGCGATTAAGTGCAAACACTTAATAATAAGGAATTGTGAGTCTTTGAGTTGGACATTGGAAAAATAAGGATGAATTCTGAAAGTACACTCTGGCGGAATGGCAGCAAGCTGCGTGGTATGATATTTTTCCTGCTGTTTTACCTTTTCCTGAGCGTATATGTTGATCTGCGACTGTTGTATTATGTAACGGGAGCAACGGTTGGTATATCGGGATTTCCGTGTGAATGGTCGTATTTATTTGAGACATTATCGCTGCCGGGCGGTTTGGTCAGATATGTATCGGTATTCCTAACGCAGTTTTTCATGTTCCGGTGGATCGGGCCTGTAGTTGTTGTATTACAGGCATGGGGTATAGCGTTATGTATTGACAGGATAGTCGAGAAGTGTGATGGGAAGTGGTTTGGATGGGTGAGGTATGCGCCAGGAATTGTGATCCTTTTCTTCTACACGAGCTATGTGTATCATTTTGAGACGACGATGGCGATGCTGGTTGTGCTCGGATTATTCAATTTGTATATAACGATCAGTAGTCAGAAATGGCAGAGATCACTGATATTGTTTGTCGTGTTGATGGTCATCGCGTATTACATTGCGGCGGCGGGCAGTTTACTGTTTTTGGTGATGTGCGTGATATACGAGATTGCAGTTAAGAAGCAGGGAATTGCGGGAGTTGGATGCTTGTTGTTCGGTGTGGCGGTTCCCCTGTTGATCGGGGTTTATGGATTTGGAGTGAGTCATATCGGGGCATACAGCGAGTTGATGCCGTGGTCGTGGCGGATAACAAAATATGATCTTTTGAACAGGATGATACCATGGTTATACGGTATGTATGGATGTATGCCGGCATGCTTGTTGTTGATGGGATTTTTGAAGGAAAGTGAACGTGAAACGAGAAGCAGTAAGCGGAAGAGTAAGAGTAAGAAGGATAAGAATAAATCCAGGCAGAAGGTGCGGCGTACTGGAAGTGATGGCAGTGGCGGTGTTATGAAGTGGGTCGCGTGTACGGCAATTTTGCTGGGCATTGCAGGTGGTGGGGCATATTATTTTGTGAATGACCAATTGAAAACACTTTATGAGATCGAATATTGCCGGGGAGAGAGTGAGTGGGAGAAGGTACTGGAATTAGCGAATAAGCAGCCGGGACAGTTATTGTCTATGCAGGCGAGGAACCAAGCATTGTATCACCTGGGCAGATTCGGAGATGAGATGTTCAACTACCAGCAGCATCCGGACGGATTGATGCTTTCGCACGATGCGTTTACCAAGTCCTACTGGCATAAGTATCACATGTATATTGATCTTGGATTGGTCGGACAAGCGGATGAGGTGTTGACAGAGAGTATGGTAGCGTTCGGGGATCATCCTTTTATCCTGAAGAAGCTTGCGTTGGTGAATATGATTTCTGGCAAGAATCAGACGGCGAGGGTGTACCTAGGGGCGTTACAGAAGCGGTTGTTCTTTGGGGAGTGGGCGAAGGAATACTTGGTGAAGCTTGAGGATGATCCGAAACTGATAGGTGATAATGAGATACAGAGGTTGCGGCCGTTGATACCGAAGGAGGAAGATTGGCGATTCCTGGCGTCACCGGAGATGCAGTTGAAGGCACAGATCGAGAACGTCAAGAAGAACAAGATGGCGTTCGAGTACCTTTTGGCCTTATATATGCTGCGTGGAGAGATGTGGAATGTTGTGGAAGTTGCCGGCAGAATAGAAGAGTATGATTATGAGAAGATACCTGTAGCGTTTGAAGAAGCGATATTGCTGAATAACAAACATAACAAGAAAAAGATCCCACTGAGGAAGTTAAAGATAAGAGCTGAAACGAAGCAGCGGTTCGATGAATTTATGGCAGCCACGATACGGTACCGAACTAAAGATGCGGCAAGAAGTGAGCTAACGGGTAAATTCAAGAATACATACATGTATTATTACTTTTATGGTATTCCGGAATAATGATTAGTAAGAAGTATATATATACAATGCTGGTGATGATTGTTGTGGCGTTTAGTGTTGGTATCGGGGTGTTCTTTGATCATGATATTAGCGAGGAGATCATTGATTTTGTACAGGTCGGTCGCGAGGCGCGGATATACCCGGATTACAGTTCGATCGTGGTACCGGCGAATATTGTGTCTATGAATTTTGCTGTGCGTGAGGATGGAGAGCTTTATTGCGTGAGGATCAGGAGCGCTAAGGGTAATGAAATCGGGGTGTTTAGCAGGACAGGTAAAATTGTAATCGACGAAGCGAAATGGAGCAGTTTGCTTGAGCAGAATAAGGGTGAGAAGCTGGTGATTGATGTATTCTGTAAAGATAAGGACGGGAAATGGTTGCAGTATGATGCGATTCATAATACGATCGCGAGCGAGGAGATTGACGGGTACCTGGTGTACCGAAAGATTCACCCGGGGTATAGGACATGGCGTGATGTTGGGATCTATCAGCGTGAGCTTGGCAGTTATACGGAATCTGTTGTGCTGGATAATAGTTATTTTAAGGGTGGGTGTTTGAACTGTCATGCGTTCTGTAATAATAAGACGGATAAGATGTTGATCGGGCTGCGGAGCGGGAAATATGGCAGTAGTGAGTTGATTGTAAATGATGGTAAGGTGAATAAGATCGGGACGAAATTCGGATATACGTCATGGCACCCGAGCGGGAAGATTGCAGTTTATTCGCTGAATAAGGTTTACCAACTGTTCCATTACGCGAGAAAGGATGAGTACCGTGATGTGATGGATATTGATTCGGCGCTAGCGTATTATGATGTTGAGAGCGTGAAGGTGAAGCGGTGTGATCATTTGTCAAAGAAAGACAGGCTCGAGACATACCCAGCGTGGTCAAGTGATGGGAAGTATTTATATTACTGCAGCGCACCGATAAAGTGGCCAACGAGCAAGATGGAAGAGATAACGCAGGAGATGGTTGAGGGAGTGAAGTATGACCTGATGCGAATAAGTTATGATTTGGAGGGGGATAAGTGGGGAGAGCCAGAAGTGATTGTTTCTGCGGAGGAAAGCGGAAAAAGTTCACTGGAGCCGCGAGTGAGTCCTGATGGGCGGTGGTTGTTGTTCTGCATGTGTGATTACAGTTGTTTCCCGGTGTATCAGCCTAGCAGTGATCTTTATATGATTGATCTTGGAAGTGAGCGGGCGGATAGGAAATTCGTTTACAGGAAACTTGATGTGAACAGTGATGCGAGTGAGTCGTGGCATAGCTGGTCGAGTAATAGTAGGTGGATCGCGTTCAGTAGTAAGAGGATGCACGGGTCGTTTACGCGGACATATTTCAGTTATATTGATGTGACTGGAGTTGCGAGTAAGCCGTTTGTGCTGCCGCAGAAGGATCCCGGTTATTACGAAGGGTGTTTGCGGACGTTCAGTGTGCCGGAACTCGTAGTTGAACCTGTTCGGACGACGAAGGAGACGCTTGGGAAGGTTGTTCGCGGGAAGATTGATAAGGTCGTATATGTGCCGATCAGTTCGGCGACGATTAAGAATGAGCAGTGGCAAGAGCGGGAATAAGGAGAATTACCCTCATGCTGTCCAAATATTCATATTGTCCCTAATGAAAATTCCTGCAATATCTTGCCCAGTTTATACCCAAAGTCACTTTTCCAACGAACTGTAATAATACTAGAATTATTCGAAAAGTCACCTCTTTAATGCGCCGGAAAACACTTGGATTTTAGGGTGACATTATGACACCATTTTGACACCACAAATATTGATTTTGCCTATGTCGAGTCCTAAAAAATGTCAATTTTCTATGAAAATACAAAGATTTTAAAATTTTAATCGGATTAAGTAAACGGTGAGAAGAAATGTATCAATTATATGATTTTTTGGGTGATTAAAACACATCTCAGAGTTGTCCTATAGACGATGAACTCGTCTTGAACGACATCAAACCGACAATGCAGAAAGCATATCTCACGTTTCCCATTGTCTCTTGCGTTCTCATCGTTGGGTTCTCTTATTGAAGATCATCCGCGTATCCATTTCTCTGGACATTGATCTCCTGCAACAGCGGTTGCTTCAAAGTAGCCGATGTCAGAAGCAGGGGCCGCCTTTGCGTCGGACCCCTGCTCTACTTTTCCTATGGCAACGTCATTCATAAACAGCTCGCTACGATCGACATCTTACCTCATACAACCGACCTCGCGGACCGACAATCACGGCTCGTCTACTAATCTGGCAACTTGATACCATCAATTATCCCCGAACCGGCATACACGGCCTCTCCCCGTATAGGGACTCCAGCCTCCGCCCAGAATTCGGTGTGGCCCGTGAAGTAGAATACACCCATGGCTTTCTCGAAGGCGCCAGTCCCGTCGGCAATCATTTCTATGCCGCTGTATCCATGCTTTCGATGGATCTCGGTGACGTCGTCAAACGTCGTCTTACAGCGTTCCCATATCTCCACCATACCCAGATCCCCGAAGTCGTATGTAGCCTTGGCACAACCATAGAAGGAGTCGGCATACATGTTACCCTTCACAGTTTGCCAAGCAGCCGTCCCTTCGTATTTCTGGCCATCTATGGTAATTGTTACCACACCGTACCAATTGGGATCGTTCTGGGATTCATGACCGGGTTCTCCGCTTGGGGATAAGTCCTTGTCGCAAAACGCCTCGAAGGTGACTACATGGTGCAGCGGTTGTTTCTGGGCTAAGCCAATCGCAGTGAGAACCAAAGTTGCCAGACCGATGACCGCAACCGCCAGTGCTTTATTTTTTTTCGCATTCATTTGTTTCTCCTTTCTGTCTGTTCTAGTAAGAACTATCAAGAGTCCAGTAATATGGGCTCAGATATTGTGTGCCGGCCTCTCCATCACTCGAAATCTGCCATTTGCAGCCAGATTTCTATGACTCGTTTCCGAGAGCCGGTACCCCTAAAATTCTGAAAAACTTTGTGTATTCATTTTTGCCATCCTTCCTGGTTTGCGGTAAAATTATCTTATCCTATCTCCGGACGGGCAAACCAACCGCTCGGAGCAGGTCTGGGCTGGTGAGGATGTTGTCGACATCGAGTAACTCACCAGCCCTCACAATATCAACGGCTATGTCACTTCGAGTGGATTGCTGCTATTCGACAGGTCCGAGGTAGCAGTCCAACCACTCGACAACTTCATTCCGAATCTGGTCGCTAAACAGACCAAGGAGCCCATGCCCACCGGGATACACTTTGTGTTTCTTGTGCGCTTCAGGAGTACCTAAGAATTCGTACATCGGCCGTTGAGAGGTTTCCAACGGAAATACGAAGTCTATTTCGCCGTTGATCATCAAGACCGGCGTTGTGACCCTGGGGGCGTAATTGACCGGGTCGAGAGTAGGTATCTGAGCCACCAGGTCCCATGGCATAAATCCTCCTGAAATCAAGACGGCTGCTTTGAAACGGTCTTCCACGGCCAGCACGAGGGGGCCAAGCGTGGCCCCGGCGCTCATGCCACAGTAGGCGAGTCTGTCCGGGTCGATATCGTCCCGAGTCTCCAGATAATCAATCGATCGATGCAGGTCTTTGCAGTCCTGGATGATCCAGTCTCTAAACGTTCGGGGGACCGCATGGAGGCTGGGCACTTCGGCGAAGCCACGTTCGTAGGTTCCTTTGTACACGGGAAACAATAACGCTCGCCCACTGCTGATAATAAGTTCCGTGGAATGCCTTTCCGGTAAGCCCTGGAATGACTTGCTTTTGGTGGCACTGCTTCCCGGCCAATAGACGACTGTCTGATATGGAGGCTCACCAGATTTGGGCACAAAGAGATAGGCAATCACCCGCTCACCACCGTAAGCGGCATCGAAGGTGATCTTCTCTTTTCTACGCCAGAAGGGCGAACTGTCGTTGATACGCTCGACCACAGCGTTCAACGGTGTTCGGTCGTACTCGAAGTGTTCCAGCATAACTTTGAACTCTTCGTCGGAACACGGCACCGCCGTTGAGTAGTCCTTCACGGGACGTTGTTCTATAGGGCTAAGAAGTACAATCGTTACCGGTTCTTCTGAATCCGGATATAGAACACAGCGAAACCCGTTGACGGCGGCCCGATTCCAGGGGGACTGAATATCTCTCGATATAAACATATACGTCTGTTCGCCCCAGCCGCCGCCAAGGATGTATCGAAGGCCGCCGGAATCGTCAGTCGCGTTTAAGCACCATTCCTTCACGTTGCCCGCCATGTCATACAATCCGGTATGTCCCATACCCGGGTGACTTCCAACAGGAGCGGTCTCTCCAACGGCAAAGTTGCTGAACGGAACAATGACCCAGGATTCATGGAAACAGGCTGCTCGTTCCCAATGATAGACGGTCGGCAGACACTTGCCTGCAAACCTGGCGTAGGCGGCCGCTTCGAACCAACTGACGCCGGAAACCGGATATCTTCCTTGCCCTTCGGGATAGGTACCTTTTTCCCACGTAGCCGGACCTGGTTGGCCTGTTTTATCGACGAACTCACTGATGGCCTGCTCCCATGAGATATTGCGGCCTTCCTTAAGGAATTGGGATTCTCTCCAGCATTCCCGATTCGTATATCCACCCTTATCCACAAATCGCTTAAACTGCTCATTCGTGACTTCATATTTGTCAATGAGATAGGCCGGGGCTTCGACGGTTATAGTTTGATCCAAAGAAGAGGAGTGGATATCGCACTTCCAGGCCCCAATCCACACCATCTCGCCTTCGCCCGTTAGGCCTTCCTCTCGCAACCGGATATCGAAGGAACTGTCTGCGACACATTCGTGTGTGTCGAATCCTTCCTTCTCTATCTTCCAGCGATACATGCATTGCGGAAGGGTAATCTTCTCCAGCGGGGATCGGCCGAGATGTTGCCAAAGCTCCTTCGTTGCCGTGTATTCCCGGCACCAGACGTCTGCCCCCGCAGGAGTTGTGGTAATTGAGTAATCCTTGCAGATGCGAGGCCACAACTCCATGAGAGTAGCGTCCTGTGGAATGTACTTCCTGGCCTTTTGGGCCAAAGAGAAGGCCGCAGAGTAGTCCCCCTCTTTGACAAGTTCAACCACCCTCGGCAGCGCCTCGCCTTTGGCCCATTGCAGGTTCGAGGCCCTCCGATACATTACGACCATTACGAGAAGGCCGATCAAAAGCACAGTACCAATGCATGCAGCAGTAATGCGCGACTGGTGTCTGCGCAGGAACTTATGGAGGCGATAGACAACACGCGGTGACCGGGCGAGGATCGGCTCATACCTCAGATGCCGTTCGATATCTTCGGCCAGGCTATGTACCGTCTCATATCGCCGGGTTCGGTCCTTCTCCAGGCACTTCATTACTATCCAATCTAAATCGCCTCGCACTGACCCTAATAAGGTATCGGGATTTGTATCCCGATATAGGGCCATTTCAGCCAGAAACTCTTTTAACTTGCTTAACTTCGTAGATGGCTTGGTAGGCTCTTGTTCGCAGATTATTCTCTGCATTTCACTGGGGCTTGCCTTCAGAAGTTCTTTCGCATCAAAAGGCGTAGTTCCGGTCAGTAGTTCATATAGCAATATACCAAGCGAGTAGATATCCGTGCGTGTATCCACATCGAGCCCGCTCATCTCCGCCTGCTCGGGACTCATATAAGCTGGCGTACCGACCATGTGGGCATACCGTGTAAATAAGGTTTTTTCGGTTAGCCGTTGGTTTATGGCCTTGGCGATGCCGAAATCAATGACCTTAGGCACGGGTTTTCCATCGTGCAACGTCACCATAATATTTGATGGTTTAATGTCGCGGTGGATGATGCCTTTCTGGTGGGCATGCTGGACAGCGTTGCAGACTGAGGTGAATAGTTTCAGTCGTTCATTCACGTTAATCCTGTTCTTGTCACAGTATTCGGTGATAGAGACACCCGTCACTAATTCCATCACGAAATAGGGCCGTCCTGTTTCCGTGGAACCTGCGTCGAAGACTTTGGCGATATTCGGATGGTCCATCATGGCTAGGGCCTGACGTTCTGCTTCAAACCGTGCGATTACCTGCCTGGTGTCCATGCCGAGTTTGATAATCTTGAAGGCCACTCGCCTGTGGAGAGGTTTTTCCTGCTCTACCATATAGACTACAGCCATACCACCTTCGCCAATCTTCTCCAGCAGCTTGTACCGACCAATAACTGTACCGGGCCCTTCCGAGACAGTAGTATTATCCAGATTCACACCAGCATCAAGGATTGGAACTTCAAGAAAATCCTCTGCATTATCATAGGCCTTTAATAGCGACTCCACTTCTGACCGCAAGTCATCATCATCTCCACACTCCCTATGAAGGTAATCCATCCGCTCTTGGAATGTTTTCTTTTTATATGCCTCAGAGAAAATTAGCTTGATCTCTTCTGTTTTTCTATCCATGACATCCTCATTAATCAATAACTTCTCTATGATACAATGCGAAAAACACGGTAAAAAAGGGCAGAATAAAATTGGAAATTATAAAAATATTTTTCTTATGAACTTGCTTGTCCCAAAAGTTATTCTCAGTCCAAATCGTTACTCTTACTGATTTCCCTGCGCAACCATGCACGAGCGTAAGCCCAATGATCAACAGCGGTCCGGCGAGATATTCCTAAGAACTCGGCCGCTTGTTCAATAGTGAGACCTGCGAAATAACGAAGCTTGACAAGATCAGCCACGCCAGGGTCTGTCTCTGATAGTCTAGTCAGCGCTTCGTCTAGAGCAATTAGATCCTCTGAAGGTTCCTCGATGGCTAAATCAGCATGATCAAGATCAACCTTCAGTTTGTCACCACCATGTTTTGAACTCTTTTTGCGACGAGCATTTTCAACAAGAATACGACGCATAGCTTCAACCGCGGCTGCAAAGAAATGACCTCGACTGTCCCAATTTCGGGCTTCTTTTCCTACCAACCGAATGTAAGCTTCATGAACAAGAGCGGTTGCTTGAAGTGTCTGGCCAGGAAGTTCATGTGACATTTTCTGGGCAGCAAGAACACGCAGTTCCTCATATATTAATGGTAGTAGCTTGTCCGCAGCTTGAGCATCCCCCTGTTCAATGGCGTCTAAAATTTTCGTTATGTCCGCCATACTCATTCTCAAGAACAGATATTTGCCACTTCTGGTCCAAGAATCATGGTGACAAACCCGAAAGCTGCAGGTGGACCTATATGAATGTGCCCGAAGAAGAAATAATCTCCTTACAGGCACAAATCATACTATCAGAAATATAATAATGTTTCAAGTATTAGTGTGTGAAAGATAGCTTCACTTTGAGTTGCAAATAAACGCTAGAATTCTTCGAAAAGCCGCCTCTTACAGGGGCTAAAAAACACCCTGATTTCCAGGTGACTTCTTGGTCGAGTAGACGTAATATAGCTCTCTCATTTAGGCATGCTTTGTATTCCCGGTTT
>JACNGQ010000173.1 GCA_014384025.1 Planctomycetota bacterium
GTTGTTCTTAATGAGAAGATGCCAGCGATAGTCTTCTTTGTCCTGACCCAGATAGGTATTAATTGAAAGTCCATCAACCCCACCGGCTTCCTGGGGATACTTCAACCCCTCCGGATTGTTACCAACGGTTTGGGTCAAGGGATAGACCAGCTCATACTCATAAAGGGTACCGCTGCCGCCTTGATTACCATAAGACTCTTCACAAAATAATCTGTTGAACCGGGCTATTTGAACCTCTACTCCGCTGCTGTGGGCGGGATCTGGTGCCATCAGGTAGCCTAAGTCGTGATATTTACTCGGCCCGCCGAAGCGATTCATAGCCGCATGCAAAAGCATCTCCTGCTGACCTACGTTCTGCCCGTTAGAGCGGTCGAATGCCAGTTTATCGTGCACACCCCGGAACAGATTTTGTGCTTCAAAACGCAAACTAAAACCGATCCTGCCCGCCTGCTTGTTTGGGGGACGACCGTGCTCGCTGCTTTTAAGCCTGACGCCGATGTTGTAGTAGATATTGCTTTCATTAACAATAAGTGTAGCTCCCAGATATTCATTGCTCATCAAATTTGTGAGTTCGTACAGTTTTTCCTTCTGGTCGTTGCGCATGACAACCCGGTAGTTATGTACCCCAGTATCGCGCGGCGTCTGACCTAAGACCTCGTATTGGGCAAAACTCGCCGGGCCGGCGGCAGGATAATAGCTCCTGGCCATCAAATTGTCCCAACCTTCGACATAGAACTGTACCGTTGTTCCGCTTCTATAACCTTGTATCGAACCGCTATACAACAAACCATCTTCGGTAGTCATTACAGCGCGCTGCCAGTAGCCTTCATCTTGCCGATAACGAAGACCCATTCCCATTTCCAAAATACCATCAGGATCCTCGGCCTGAACAGTAACGTTCACTGGTTCATAAGGCCCAGGGACAGCAGGGGTATGAATAAGTGATGAAAATGTCGGGCCAATGTTTGACACGGCTCTTGAATTCACCGTACCTGGTGTACCGCTGCTCTTAGGAACATCCAAATGTGTGGTATGTGCAACACGGTTAAAGAAAAGGCGAGTATTCAATAAGGGTGTCCCTGCCACCCAGCGAGCTCGGAAACGAATCTCATAGACCTGTCCGTTGTTTACCCGGCGACCATTAGCCAAAGTAGTCTCGGCATGGTTTGACATATGCTCGGTTGGCCCGGTGGCAACCAGCAGAAGTACCGGATTAGAGGCATCTTCAGGATCGGGGACAACGACCGATGTGGAGTGATTGCCGATGATGCGCCATTTATCCGTGTCTGTGGAAAAGTCGCCATTCTGCAACAATTGCTTAGGTCTTCCGTCAGGATCCTCAATTACCTCGATATCATCGATAAGAATCTCTCCCTGATCTAACAGGCCCATGACAAATTCGCTGTAGAGGTAATCCTGCCCGACCGGGCTTGACGTTGCGACTGTACGATAGACATAATTCTGCCATGACGAGCGTCCTAATTCATTACTGGCTGCCCAGGCCTCGGCCCGGTTGTTGTTTGACCATGGTTCAATCAGTTCCAAACTACAGCCGCCCCCATCTGCATATTCAGGCCAGGTTCCGTCGTCATAATAGCGAATCGTATCTGCGGGATTGCCGTGTTGGTCAGATAAAACCAAGTCCTCGCCTCCGTTAGACAAGTTTCCAGTGAAATCACCGATTATGTGTTTATCAGGAAACCGGTTGCTCAGCCAGGCCGCATCTTTAGCCACTACCAGGTATTCTCCCGGTTCCATCGTTGTATCTAGAGGAAAATCATAACCAATCCCTTTGGTAAAAGACCAGTTAGACATATCCACAGTCTCCATACCTCGGTTGTATAGTTCTACCCAGCTGTTAGATTCATCTCCTTCCGGTAGCACCATAGGGTGGTACATGATTTCGTTAATGACTATGTCTTGGCAGATTACGAAGACGTTGGGTGCTCCCCAAGTAGCAGCCACAGGATAAAGCCACTGGCCTGTGCCATCCGGATAACGACCACGCAGTGTATCATCGGCAAGCACGGCATCTAATAAGTGCCCATCTGTAGACCAGAGGAATACGCGGTCGCCCTCACCGGGAATGAATCCCAGATCCGCTTCACTGAGCCAGAAGGTATTGCCCGATTCCAACATCATGCCTGAGCATTCATAAGCGGCTTCGACGCTCCCTTGAACCTTAATACGTAAACCGTTTAAATTTAAGGTTGTATGACCGATATTCACCAGTTCCAGATAAAACACATCATCGGTAACGGAAGCCATCTCATTAAAACGAACGAGCCGAATCGGTACCTCGCTTGAGGAAAAATTTTCGGCACCCGGAGAGCCTCCCACCTGCTCGCTCCAGGTCCAATTGGCAGGATTATCACTTTCCCGTTCCGGATTGAGCTTAGCCAGACTTACTCCTGCACCATCTGGTGCTACGGGCCAGTCACCGGAATCTCTATAACGCATTTCATTTAGCATTCGCCCACTATTATTGACTAAATACAGAGTCTCACCATTGTTTGAGAGCTTACCCGTAAATGGACCAAACACTAATGAACCCAACGGTGCCTGATTTAGCAAAAGTTCCGGCGCGGAGGCGACCACCATATAATCCCCGGCCCCGATGATTGTGTCTGGCGGAAAAGTATACTCCACACCTCCCTGCAGCGACCAGCCAGATATGTCGATATCTATGCCCATCTGATTGTACAATTCTACCCACTCCACATTATCCCCGGTCTGAGGATGATACATGACCTCATTGAAGACTACCACAGAATCAGCCGTTGCTCCGGAAGCCAGCAGGATGATGCAAAGACAAGAAAACCGAACTATGTGTCTCAAGGTATTTAACATAACATTCAATCCTTGATATGTACGATGATGAATATAACCTTACAATGAAAACATATGAAACTCCTCGATAATATAATATAATAACAAATTTTGCATTCAATGTCGAAGGTAAAAATGTAAGGCTGTGGATTTCGGTGGAGCTTTTGAAAAGTCCCCTGATTTCAGTATATACTATCAGTTTTGGGAGATTCAGACCTTGCAGAGCTAGAGGCAATGCCGATGTCGTCGAACTGCTACGTGGGCACCGAACTGAGGAATAACTGAGACGAAGCAGATATAATAGCCCAAATAGATAGCTGTTGCCAACAATGTCACGGGCTATCTCCGCCAGCTAATAAGGGCCAGTGTGCATATACAAAACCTCTCTAAAATGGCTCCATTTTTTATGAGTTG
>JACNGQ010000437.1 GCA_014384025.1 Planctomycetota bacterium
TAGATGACCCGCATTACTCTCGGAAGAAGAAGACGATCGAAGTAATCAGCAAGTTCGATAAGGACGAATTGGCGCTTTTTACTGTCT
Organism: Planctomycetota bacterium; assembly: GCA_014384025.1. Taxonomy (GTDB): domain Bacteria; phylum Planctomycetota; class Phycisphaerae; order Sedimentisphaerales; family Anaerobacaceae; genus NIOZ-UU13. The sequence continues at coordinate 88 of JACNGQ010000437.1, forward strand.
TCTCGAGTCATGGTTATGACTGCTTCGGCAGTAGTCCCCGATCCCGCAAAGAAATCCATAACGACGCCTTCCGATACTGCCGCGTTCAGGAAAAGAGCTATCAGCTCCTTCGGTTTTACGCTGTCAAGGCCATGATCTCCACCCATGATGGCAGACAAATCGCTCTTGCCGGATTCTGCAGTGCCGGTGATATCTTCAGGCAAGAACGTCCACAAAGGGATGTGTTGCTCCTCTTCGTCATCTTCATAGATTTTCCTATGGGGTTCTCCGTCATCGCCGAAACCGATGCGATTATTATCGTAAAGCCTGCTAATCTCATCAGGACCGGCCTTCCATCGTTTTTCCGCTGGAGGTTTGTATCTCGCTATTTCAAAACGCATTGTCTCCCGTCTATATCGCCCGCGATTCGAAGTCAGTATTGTAGTAATACGATAGCGGCCATACTGATCCTCGTGCGGATAATTCCTTTGCTCTCCCGACTGGAGGGGGTAGAACGTTAACTTGTTGTCGAAGGAATTCATCATTACGAACTCGGCGACTATCTGGGGCCGGTAGATTGCATCCCCTGTGTTTGTTGGCTTAGCGCGGGACTTCCAAACGAATGGTATGACTTTTTCATGAAAAATGCCTGATAACAACAGGCTCAGATTGTCGAACTCGTCATTTCCAATGCTGACGAGATGTATGCCATCGCTGCTCAACAGATCTGCTCCACAAATGAGTCTTTCACGGAGCATTTCCAGCCAAGAGCTATGCTGATACGAGTCTTTGTATGGGAACCCATCTTGCCCTGTGTTGTAAGGTGGATCAAGATAGATGCATTTCACATTGCTATGATAGCGTCTTCTAAGAAGATTCAAGGCTTGAAAATTCTCGCCATGTACAAGCAGGCCATCGGACTTTTCGTCCAGATTGTCGAAGCTGGCCACAACTTTGTTAGTGAAGCTCTGATCGAAAAGTCTCGTATCCAACACCAAATATGGATTCGCCTTAAGAAAGCCCACTGTCAAAGGCTCGGAATAAGCTGGCACGATCAAATTCCCCTTGATCTCATCAATAGCAAACAGCTTTACCCATTCTTCTCTTTGGGCATCATTGGCTACGATTTCGGGGTAAAGCTCCTCAGGCACGCGGTCAAGGGTAATGCAATAGTTGGTCTCAAGCACAAATTTCTTCTTTTCGAATAAACGTTTTTGGACTTCCTCGATCTGGGAGAGAAATGTGATGATGGTATCGGCCAGGCGCCGGAAGACCCTGAGCATGAGCCGCTTCTGATCAAAGTCAGCCTCTAAATCTGCAAGATGAAGCATCTGGTCCTTGATGTAGAACTCAAGCTCTTGATTCAGAAAGCCTTCAAGGTTTTTGTGGATAAAGTAATCGGTTGTGTTTTTTCTTGTGAAATGCCTGAGTCTTTTCAGGAGAAGCGTTACCTCTTCCTTATCGGTTTTATGAACTACTTCGCCTAACAGGTCCCGGAGCATATCATCCGGTACAGCCTCCATAACCTTCGGTACGGCCTCAATAAGAATGGCATCCTGCCCTTTCGTTTTTGTCCCATATTTCTGAACTTCCTCTGCCGTGGGCAGGTGGTACTCAAAAGGCAGGATTAATGTTTTGGTTTTTTTATCGAAACTGGTTTTTTTCGGCTGTGGGAAGAAGTAGCGATATTCGCCCTTTGTGTTGTCTTTTGGAGTAGTCGCTTCGGCAAGGGCAAACCGGATATGATACGCTGTGCCCAGTCCTTCAACCTTAAAGCTGTAGTCCCTGAAGTTTTCGCCGCTTTTTACATAGTGCTGGTCTTTATTGGCCCAGTGGAAGAACACTTCCTCTCCGTTGTAAGGAACGGCATAGTTTTCTCGCGATCCATAAAACCGCTTAGGAATAAAGTCGCCTTCATCATAATACCGGCTGAAAAAATTGAACAGATGATTAAAGACATCTGCCTTTTGTTCCTCAGAAGCCTCAATTCGTTCAATTCGCTCCTTTTGGTCAAGGTATCTCTTGACAAGCGGGGCGTCCCTGTAGGCAGGTTTGACATCCCCATTCGGGAGAAGTGTGTCCGGCGGAAGATTTTCTCTTATTTGCTCTTCAAGTTTTTCCAGATATTCACGATAGTCGGCCTTGTCTTGTTCAGTGAGAATAAGGAATTTCTCATCAACCTCTTTGGGCAGTTGCTTTGTGAGAAAGTCCTCGATCTCATTCCGCTTAATATTAAAGAGCCGGTAGAGGCCAAAATCAAGATCGGCCATATCCAACTGGAAAAGCTCCCTAAAGAGCCCCTGCAGCTTCAAAACGTTTTCAGATGTCATTATGCATCCTTTCAATGGACAACCATTAAATCGCTTTCTTTGTTCGGGGTATTTCTCTGAAACGAAAATTGGCTGATCCGAGTATACATTAGGAGGCAAAAACTTCAAGAAATCAAAATTGATGGTCTTGTAAAAAGTCCAAATTTGTATTTTTGACGCCCATAACTATTTGATATTCCAATATGTAAATTATTATTTTTGTGTATTTTGTGCCTTTTTGCGGCTATATCAAAATTGGGTAATGACCGCCTTACAGATTAGAAAAAAACCTCTGTTTTCTCATCTCAATGGTTTGGCTACGGGCAGCTAATCCGGCAGGTGGGATGTTCTTGCGTTTTGCATCCTCATGCCTGTGATCTTCAACTTCAGTGTTCTTTGTTTTCTTCTTTCGGGCCATATCTTCTGCTTCCTTTCAACTTTATTGTAAATGGTGTTCAGTGCCGGAGTTGAGATTCAATACAGTGGATTTTCATGCAACTCCTTCTTTGCCATTTCGTGAAAGCAATTTATCAATTTCCCTAAAGCCAGCAGATACGGTCTTAGCTGTGACGGTTTTGTCCTCGAATTTCATCTTTATGGTATCCATATCGCCCAGGACCCATTGCCTGGCCGACACGATATTCCTCAACACTATCTTCAGAATTATCGGGATGTTGGAAAATGCATAGGATATATTAACACCTTTTGGGGCAGATAAATCAACTATTCCGCCTGAAAACCATGCCCATGCCCTTTTTAACCACAATATGATGTGATTTCGTGGCGGCAAAAGATAAATAATTTTATCATATTGCTCAGGATTCCTTTCCAGACCATGCACGTCTTCAACCAGTATAACCTTGTCAG
>JACNGQ010000074.1 GCA_014384025.1 Planctomycetota bacterium
AACTTGATGTTGCATCGGCTAAAACCTGGTTAATACGACTTCTCACACACGCTCTAAGGGAAATAAACTGAAATTTTCATATTAATATACCGGCGCGCTCAGAAGGCAATCCAGCTAAATTATGGGACTGAAATGGTACCTGAACGCCCTTTCTATTGATACTTTGCATTAAAATTCCTTTTTTCTACCTCAGATATCCTTTCGATTCCATTAATTACCGGGCAGGGCTTATCAGGTTAGTTTCTGAATGCAACTGGACATACATTTGTCTTTGCGTGATAATATAGTCTATAATATCCGGCCTGCTGATAATCCCTACCGGTTTTCCTTTTGACGATACTACAGGTACTCTTCTAAAATGCTTAACCATCAGGAAATCACAAACACTCTCTAAACTTTCGCTCATTCCGAAGGAAACCGCTGGCTGTGTCATAAAGAATTCGACTGTCATATTTTGGTCACCACTATTTTGTTCATAACCATCGGCGTAAAACAGCCTGAGTACATCTTTTTCTGTAATTATACCAACTAAAGTCATATCTTCTTCGATGACCGGCATGCCAGTAATGTCGTTTTTTCTCAGATGCTCTAACGCCTCATATATGGGAGTATCTTTTTTTACGCTGATTACGTTTTTTGTCATAAAGTCTCCAGCCGTAAGCATCTGATATCTCCTTTCTTGAAAACCTGTTTTAACAGATAACAAAATGTTTCACCAAGATGGCACAGACTCTTTAAAATGTGCTTCCTAAGGTGGTTAGGAAGGTGTCTAACATAGCTTGTTCAGAATCCGAGATTTCTATGCACAAGTCATAGCTTATCTCTTTCCCCATCATAGGAAAGTAAACTCAACTTCTCATAACTATAAATCAATCGGCATGTTTGAGTGGAAACTTTATCCATTCGCTAACAAAATAGCAGGATTTTCGAAGTCCATATCAAGGATTTTCCTACATCATTTTTTGCTCAATTGGGATGGTGAGTGTGAAAAGAACCTAAAACTGCTCTTTTCATCCTAATTTGCCTTAATATCCCCCGAACCTGCCTCAGATGCCCTTAGGCTTGAGTTTGGCCATTGTATTAGCATCCACGGCCAAGAGCCTTCAGAAGAGGACATATCAAAGATTTGCGTGGTCTGGACCGGCAGGCAATACATTATCATAGCTATCGTCAGCATTGATTTGACCAGTGGCTTCATCATATTCCCAGCCACCGCTGTCATTGCCGATGTTTCCATCGTTACTAATGGTAGCTAGGTTATTAAATTGATTTACCGCTATCTTCTGCATGTAAGGGCCGAAATCGGTACCAACAGCACCGGTAATATCGGTCTGTCCTGTCATTTGTGCTGTAAAGTTGGCAAAAGAAGGTGGAGTATCGTTGTGCTGAACTTTGTACAGCTCAATTTGGGAACGCAGCGTCTGAAGATCAGTACAAAGACTTGACAATTTGGCTTCGGTACTGGCTTCTGTGAACTGAGGAATTACGATAGCTGCCAAAATGCCCAGGATAACCACAACAATCAGAATTTCGACTAATGTAAAACCGCTTTTTTTAGCTTTCATTTTTCGCTCTTTCCAATTTAAATAATTTCTATTTCAAAATCGAATAAGACTATAAATATCCTTACAAAATATAAGAAATAAAACCTGTCCTGCCAAATCTGCAGCCGTGAAAACCACCTGATAGGCCGTCTAAACGACAAATTCGTCTTGAGGAGTATTCATAATATGCAAAAAAATCTTTTGAAAAATCCGTTACATCAGGTATCACAGGTGGTACTTAGATATAGTCCTATTTGATATTCCAGGGAGGGAAGTCTTGTGCCAGGGATGGACGTCGTTAAGCCCCTGTTTTGTTATATCCACACTCCTTCGAGGCAGGGGCTTTTATATTCTTGTTTTTATGCTGCTATTCTACCGCTTAACCGTCTCGTGTCCATTCTGGAGGTTGTACCGATCAATCGCTTGCCGGATAAGCTTCTCGAAGTTTCTCTTGAGTTTCCATGGCTTAGGAATTAGCTTGAAGATTTCTCCTTGTTCGACTGCGGTCTTTAGAGCGGCCTCCTCCCCATAGCCGGAGAGTACAATCATGATGATGTGCGGATATTCTTTTTTGACGATTTTAATAAACTCGAGTCCGGACATCTCAGGCATGCGCATATCCGTTACGATTACATGCACTTCTTCTTGCTTTAGGATTTCAAGTGCTTCTTGGCAGCTCTTCGTGAAAAGTTTATTGTATGGCTCGTCCATGAGGCCTCTTTCTAAGGAGCGTAGGATTGCTTCGTCATCGTCCACGAATAATACGGTCTTCATCTCTATTATTTTCAATTTTCTGAACATTTTTAACGTCTTTCATACTAATCGAAATTTTTCTTAATACATTTATTTGATCATGTATCACCATGACCATTTTATCGGCCAGATGTAGCGCCGAATCCATCTTAAAATTGCTATTAATCGCATAGCCATGTTATAGGACTGAAATGGACGGTGAATGCCCTTTCCATGCCCACTATATTTACCAGGAATATCTCTTTTGAAAATAAAAATACTTGCTTGAATACTGCGAATTGGATATTTTGACATTGGCGGGTAAATGGTGTTATTATATTGAGCTTGTCAGCGTGTTGCTCAAACAGGCAAAGCATCCTTCTTAAATTTGGAGTGGAAAATGAGAAAACAATTATTATGTGTACTGCTATGTGCTTCAATCTTGTTGGTCGGGTGTGCAGGCCGCCAGGCCAATCCGGCTGCTCTCAAAATACAGGGGGATACGATTCCCACCGCCGAGTTGCAGAACGTCCTGCGCAGGGCCTACCAACATAAGGTTATCACCGAGGATTGGGGCTCTTTGACCTGGGTGGCAAGCAAACCACTCGGCAACGCCGAAGGCCTTACCGTCGGACGTGCCACTATAAAGGCGGGTAAAACCAATCCGCGCCACCGACATCCAAAGTCCGAAGAGGTACTTTATCTGCTCAAGGGGCGCATTAATCACACTCTGGATGACAAGACGATCACCATGTCGGCCGGGGATGTTATCACCATCGCTCCGGGTGTCTTTCACAATGCCTCCTGCATTGGCAGCGAAGACGCCGAGATGGTCGTAGTTTATTCACAGGGCACGCGTGGATTCGAATTGGAATAAAGTTACTCTGCACAAACGCCTGGCCTGAGCGACTCACACAAGCCCGTTCCTGCGCAACGGCTATGCTCTGTAAGGGCCTTTGTAGAGACAAACTCCTCCTGACACACACACTTTGCTTAGTTCCCATACATCGTCTTGGCACACTGTTGAAAATTTTTTCAATTTTTTCAAAAAAAACAATCAACATTAGAGTGTTTGGATACGCCCTATAGATAGAAAGAAAGTATGCGCAGAAATTGCTTCGGCTTTTACACTTTAGGTTGGCTTGCTTGTAATAAAGCAGATAGTCAAAAGTGTAGCTGAGCAGGCATAAAAGTGAAGTCACAGTGTAAAAAGGAATTTACCTATGCTCAAAGCAAGAGACGTCATGAATACAGATGTAGTCAGCGTAAAAAAAGACACCCCGATATTTGAGGCGGCAAAGCTCCTGGTGGAACATAACATCTCGGGTCTGCCGGTAGTGGAAGATGATATGACCCTGGCAGGAATTCTTTCAGAAAAAGATGTCGTAGATTTATTCTACGAAAGTAAAAATGCGGAGAAAAAGACAGTTAATGACTATATGACAGAGCCGGCGGTTCATTTTGATGAAAATAGTGATCTTGCGAATATCTGTGACTTTTTGCAAAAGAACATATTTCGAAGAGTCCCGGTCACATCAAATGGCAAGCTCGTAGGCATAATCAGTGTAAAGGATGTCCTCAAAGCTGTCCTTCAGCTAAGGCAGGAAAAAGTAGGCAGCACAAATTAAGAAATGACAGTCGCCATAGAATTTGTCGGTTGGCTGCAAAGACATAGAAAAATATTAACAACACCCCTGCGGGGTATTTCGTCTTTTCTTCTCCCTCTGCACCGCAGGGGCTTTTTCATTTGAATGATGGAAAAAACAGAGAAGTTTGATAGTATAGAACCTGCCGAAATGTAAATAACCGGAGAATTACCTATGAGAAACAGTTGCAATTGGCCCGGAGAAAACAAGCTCATGATACAATACCATGACACCGAATGGGGCATGCCGGCTCACGACGACCGCAAGCTATTCGAATTTCTTCTGCTCGACAACGCTCAGGCGGGCCTGAGCTGGCAGACAATCCTGAATAAACGTGAAAATTACCGTAAAGCTTTTGACAACTTCGATCCGGCTAAAATCGCACGTTACAACAAACGTAAAATCACCTCGCTGCTCAACAATCCGGGTATCATCCGCAACCGCCTCAAAGTCGATTCCGCCGTGACCAACGCACGCGCCTTCCTTGAGATACAGAAAGAATTCGGCTCTTTCAATACCTATATATGGCAATTTGTTAATGGGACCACTATCCGCAACAAGCCGAAGACGCTGAAAGATATCCCTGCCACTTCCGCCGAGTCGGATGCCATGAGTAAAGACCTGAAAAAACGCGGCTTCAAGTTTGTGGGCTCAACAATCTGCTACGCTTTCATGCAATCGGCAGGCCTCGTAAATGACCACCTTACATGCTGTTTCAGATATACTCAATGCGGCTGATATAAAATGACAGACAATAAAGCGATAAAGGAATTCGTCAGGAATACTTTGGGCTGTAATTGCCCTGAAGAAGTCTTTCAATACATCGATTGCCGAACCGTCGTAAACATTGATGAAAATATCGTACCGGCCTATGAGATAAATATCGGAAACAGGCTGCTTATTTTCGCCGCCGCAATAGACGAAGTTGATTCGCTGAAACCTGTTCTTTCGAATCTTGTCCGCGCCGGCATAAAAAAGAGAGACGAAAAGAAATTCAACAGGTTCAGGCTTGTGTTACTGACCGCCCCGGACATTGACATAGCCGAGCAGGCATCGGAAATCTTCAGTTCCCTTGCCGCCGATGAGAAAGTACATCTGCACGTGATTAATAAAGATGACTTTCCTGTAAATCTTCACCACCCCAACTTCGGTAAGCATCTGAAGAAAGCAATGGACGCCCTCGGTATCGAATGCGTCCGCAAAATGGATACCGACTTCAAGTCGCGAAACGAACAATACACCGACCAGGTACAGTTCCTGAAAAAACACTTTGGCATCCAATAGCAGTAGTGTGTAGGTGCCGATAGTTGCAAAATGGGCCGTGAGCATTACACTTGCAGTCCTTCTTTTCATTAACTCAGCCAATCAACATACCGCCCCTCATTTTCCAATTTAAAACGCCCGGCAGACCATTATAGTGATTATTTCTTCTGATATGGCTGGGACATTTCTTTTGCATTCGTTTCTAAACTACCCCTGTATGGCCATGCTGTTGCGAAGAAACGTTATCTGTAAGGTCGGCTCAGAAGCTCTCAAGTACCTACTTAAACGGAATTGCCGGCTGTAGAAAAGACGAACTCGGTTTGAGGGGTATCGTAGGGCTTATTTGCAGCAATCGGTCTTTAAAATGCACTCAGTACCTTACATTAAGTCGCTGTCTGAATATGCCGATAGAAGTTTTAGTTTTTAAGAGATAAATTATGGCTTGTGAAGAAAAATATAAGGTTCCGGAAAATCACCGAAAGACATCATTCAAAGAGTCTAAAGAAGCACCGGCACAAGGGAAATGTCGCAAAGTAAAAAAGCCAATTCTAACCTTAATGCTTTGTGCTTTCGTGTTCCTGACTGGTTGTGCTACGATTACGACGGGCAAATACCAGAATGTCCTTGTTACGTCGGAGCCACCGGGCATACAAGTCAGGTCTTGTACGGGTGTGTCTCTCATTACACCTGGAAGTTTTGAATTGGTCCGCAATGAGGACTACACTTTATTTGCTGAGTATTCAGACTGTGAGCCACAACAAAAAGAGCTTAAACATAAACTGCAAGGTTCTTTTTGGACCAACACTTTAATTTGGGGTGCTACAAGTGGTGCTGTGGACCTTGCCTCAGGGGCCTCTGACGAATTAGTTCCCAAAAAAGTCCACTTTGATTTCACGAGCGCAGGCCAGGCGGTAGCAAGCCGTCAACATTCGTATTTGGAGTCAAATCCTGATACAACCGAAGAAGTTCGCTTTGCGATTTTAAATGATCTGGCCAAAAAAGGTATGACGAAAGAAGAATTGATGGCAAGTCTTGGTAAGCCGGACCTGATTGACCAGGAAGGAGAAGCCGAGGTTTTTGTCTATAATAATCCCGAAGTGCAACGCTACTATTTGGAGAATGGGATTCTGAAAGGAACTGTTGCCCCTAAGAAGAATCAGCAGAAGTGGTCCAGGTTAACGCCTTAGGTTGTCACGGGACGCAAAATCAGTGAGATCCGAAAAAGCCCAGCTTCTCTTTCTAATTTGCCTTAATATCCCCCATCCCTGCCTCAGATACCCTTCGGCCTGAGTAACGGCCATCATATAAAGATAAAACACCTCTCACTGCCATCCTACAGGAAATCCTGAGCCGGTCTCATAATGGATTTTGTGGTTTATTCGCCGTTCCTGCAAAAAAATCTCATTCTTGGGAATTTCCTCTTGACATTTCTATATCAATCAGTTAAATTGTTACTAAAGGTAAAAGGGAGAAGGCATGTCTTATATGGCCTATAAGTTTTCATCCCCAGACCAAATACGTCGTTTGTATAATCCTGTCGTATAGGCGTAAACGACAAGGAGGTTAATTACGACACCAGCGAGATGGAGGCTTAAGAACATAAAAGACTTTTTATTGTGAAAAGAGGATTCATTGTGAAAAAGTTTACAATTTGTATGATAATTTGTTTACTGTTGCTCTCAGTTAATCATGTCAAAGCAGACCTGATGCTAACGGCGGTTGATGGAGACTGGAGCAATCCTGTAGGGCCAGGTGTTTCAACCGTCTTATATCCCAGTGTTGGCTCGCAAGACCAGATCCGTTGGGGGAATCATCCGTTTGGGGGTGAGCAGAGTGGCTTAGGCTTCACAGGGGCTGCAACGCCTCCGGCCATTGTACTCGGAGATGCGTTTGAAATTGGGCAATTGGCTCACTTCAATTACCCGATTTACAGCGACTCAGTAATTGTATCGGCGGACTTAACCATTAACCTGACTTTCAGTACTACTCAGTCTTTCTTACTCACCTTGGGAATTAATGAGACGCCGAATGAAGGAACTTCATCATGGGATGACATTATCAGCTTTCCCAGCTCTTACCCGGAACAGACGTTCGACATCAGCGGAGATTTATATACTTTGCAGCTTCTGGGCTTTGGCTCTAACGCTGGCTCACTACTTAGCGGATTCTCGTCGCCGGAAGGCGGTACAAATAGCACTTTGCTGTGGGGAAAGATTGAACACGTCCCTGTCCCCGGGGCTGTTCTTCTCGGCATAATCGGTTTGAGTGTAGCTGGAATAAAATTGCGTAAACATGCATGACAAGCTCGTACTATACGAGCAGAAAAAACCTCAGATTCACGCGTTAATAGGACTGTGAGCATACAGTATAATTGTCCTGATTTCCTGTACCCCTGCTGCAATGCTCTTTTTCACCGTTCTTTTGCTGGCATAGCCCCAGAAGCCACTGTGGCGCATAGAATCGAAAGCTGTGGGCTTTCTAAGACTGCATTAGACATCTTTTTTCTCTATCTCCCTAACAACCGCCCTACACAACATCCTGAGCCGGTCTGATCTAAACCCTCGGCGGGTAAAAAAATATTATGGTGAGGACCTATAAGATTGTTAATTTCTTCACGTAGTGCCCACAAACAGCTTCCAAAAGGCCATTCTGCCTCTTTTTAGTTGAATTGAAATCGCCATTAGGGTATAATATCTTTAATGGGGTGTATATGGCGGGGAGGAATTTACCAGCTCTGAAGCTTTTATATCTTGATGCCATTTTAATAACTTAATCTTTTTCACACAAAGGAGGAATAGTAATGAAACGAGTTTTATTAACATTTATGCTATGTGCCTTGATGTCAGCACCGGCTTTGGCCGTGCCAAGTCTTGGCGATTGGGAGGAAGGCGACCCCGGGAGTACCCACATTGTCTGGGATTTTACCTCTGGGCATGTCGTGGACTCTGGTTTCAACGCCTGGAGTTCAGCGCCTGAACAGAATAATAGCCCTTTCAGTGGTGTTGGAGCGTCTATAACTGCATCCGAAGGAAGCTGGGATGGGCAATCCGCCTTCAACAGTACCATGGACATTACCGTCAATTTGGAAATTCCCAACTACGAAAACCTCACCAATTATAAAATGGTTTGGATTGAGATTGGCTCAAATGCTGCTCCGACAAATATGGGAGCATCAGCAACCGACGGCACATTTGTTGACTTTCAGTATGAACTGCTGCCTGGACAAGGTAACGCCGATTTTGGATTCAGAATTACCCCGAATCCGGCGGTCGAGAAGATTTGGTTTACGCTAAAAGTTGGTCTGTACCCAACGGGCGCACCGGAAGGAATAGTTAACCTGGATTATATTCACGCAGATACTATCTGCATTCCCGCCCCGGGTGCCATCCTGTTAGGTAGTATCGGCGTAAGCTTTGTCGGCTGGCTGCGGAGACGTAGAACACTTTAAGCGTATTTGCATAATAAAATAATAAGGGGCTGTGAGCATCGTACTTACAGCCCTTTTTTCATTAACTAAACCACTCCCTTGCCCTGCAACTTCAATCAACAGTACTGGTTTCGTATCTTGTGTCCCTAATGCTGCAAGTTTGTTTTGGCAATGTGAATAAGAAAGTCGTTCCCTGGCCGAGCTTTGATTCAACCCAGATTGTACCTCCATAAATCTCAACGATTTTCTTCACGAGGGTAAGACCGATACCCGTGCTTTCGAACGTGTCTTGCGGCGAAAGTGTTTGGAACATTTGGAAGATTTTTTTAAAGTGACTTTCTTTAATTCCAGGGCCATTGTCGGCGACGCTGAACTTCCAGCAATCCTCTTCCTCAACGCACTTGATTCTTATTCGGCCTTGTGGCTTATCCATATATTTTACGGCATTGCTCAGTAGATTCTGAAAGATTTGGGTAATGCGTGTTTGTTCTGATTCAATTACAGGCAGCTCATTCTCAACCACGATGGCAATGTCTTCCGGTGCACAGACCATATCGATAATCTGCGGCATAAGCTCATTTAAATTGATACGCACCTTTTGTTCGGCCAGGTGTCCCGCTTGCGAGTAACTTAGGATACCCTCGATCAGGTTGTGCATGCAATTCGCACGGTTCGTTAGTAAATCCAGGTGCTCCTTTCCTTTCTCGTCGAGCTTGTCACCGTAATCCTCTGATATCCACTGAGTCACTGTCTGGATTCCTTGCAATGGTGCCTTCAAATCGTGTGAGACTATGTTTGCGAAGTCTTTTAGCTCACTGTTGATGCTCTCTAATTGCTCAAGAAGCTCCGCCTGCCTTCTCTCAGCTTTCTTGCGTTCGGTGATGTCTGTAGAGATTAGATTAACTGCAACAACCTGCCCGCCATGCATAATAGGCGCAACGCGCGTTTCCCAAACGGTCTCTGATCCCTGCCCGCCGGCCATATTAATCTCATAGCAGTCTAATTGCGCAGTCTGGAAAACATGTTCGATGGATTCTCTCATTATCTGTTGTTGGTCGAGCGGCATATATTCATAAATGCTCGTTCCGACAACATTCTCCGGAGTGATACCTGCCATAGTATGATTGAGGAACTGAATCCTGCCGTCTTTGCCCACCGCGGCTATAATATCTGGAACGTTCTCTGCTAATGACCGCCATTTCTGCTCACTCTCACGCAGTGCTTCCTCGGCTTCTCTTAAGGCCGACAGCTCCTTTTTTGCGGTTATGTCATATACTATTCCCTGGCTTCCATTGGTTTCCCCGTGGATGCCTTTAATAAAGGTCGAAAAGACAGTCACGTATATCTTGTTGCCTTTGAAAGTTTTAAGAGTTAGCTCCTTGCTTTCAAAACAATCCTCTTGTACCTCGGCTAAGAACTGTTCTCTCTCTTTCGGATTAAACCAGAACCGTTCCGGCAGAAATGGTTGATTAATGAATTCTCGGGGATCTGAAACCTCAAATAGTCGTCTAAATGCGGGATTTGCATAGATTATCGTATTATCTAAGTCAGTCGTATAAATAGCGCTTTTGGATTCCTCCAGCAATCTAAAATTCTTGTCTTCTTCTGCTTGTAGCTTGTCCTTAATTGCCGTGAAAATGTCAGTTTGAGTCACAATCCCGCACAGCTTCTTGTCCTTCATCACAACCAGCCTGCGAATATTCTTGTTCTCCATAGTCTTGCTGGCACTGAAGACAGAATAGCTGGGGGGAACACTTATCACTGGAGAAGACATTACCGCTTCTGTTTTAATATGGTCGGGGTCTTTTCGAAGTGCGACAACTCTCGATAGGAGGTCTCTTTCGGTGAGGATGCCAACGACCTGCTCACCTGCCATCACTGCGATGGATGATATATGGCGGGAAGTCATAACGGATGCGGCTTCCGACACAGTTGCATTCTTCTGTATGCCGGATATGTCCTTGCTCATTATCTCTGAAATGTCTCTCCATGTGCCATAGTACGTCAGGACTCGCGTTAGGTCCGTTTGTGTTACTATTCCGGCCAGTTTATTCTCAGCCATGACCGGCAGGCGCTTGATATGTTTGGCCTCCATTATCCTGCTGGCCGCAAGGACCGAAAAATCAGATGATACAGTCTCAACCGGAGATGACATTACTTCAGTCACTGCCATCTTATGTGCGTCTCTACACCCGACAACAGCTTTTTTGAGCAGGTCTTCCTCAGTAAGAATACCTCTCATTTCCCTGTTCTCTACTACGAGAATACAGGAAATATTGTTCTCAGACATCACCATCGCCGCTGTTGCAACGGTTTCATTGGGGCTGATAGTCACGACCTCTCTGCTCATAACCTGCCCGACTTTCATCCACACACGGGAAGAGAGCATCGCATGAGTTGTATAAAAGTTCCGGTTCTTAATCGGCAATTGGTCATTAAACTTTTCTTTTCCGGCCATCCTCTTTTCTCCTTTATTTACAAATTTTGCTCATCTGTTAGCCCCTGCTCTCGAGCCCCTTTTTACAAACCTGCCATGACCATAAACATATCGTCGGCAAAGTAAAAAAATCCCGTAAAGGTTGATTGCCGCGTAACTTTCAGATGTTTTAAAGGCAAACTTGTAGCTAAGTTATGAAAAAATTAAATTTACCAGCTTTACACCATATCCTACAGGTATAAAAACATGGCTGTTTATAAAGTCCATCGACTCCTTCAGGCAGCAACTTTACCTTATGGCTGATACATTAATAAGCATTTTGAATCTGATATTTGCAGATATCCTGCTCGCCATTCCTCTCCGGCTTACGCTGTCGTGATACGATAGAGGAATTGACCAAATCCAGTGTTAAACCGGCCCATAAAATACCACAAAACAAACCTAATACTCTCCCCGCTCGCGAGTATCAAGCATCCAGTATCGAGATGCCACTTTATAATTCTCTCTTCTTCTCAATCCCCGATAATATTGTCATCCCCGCATGTCCTTAGCAGGGACCCAGCCCCAATAGTCAATATTCAATATAAAATAGTCAATCGAAAGGTTTACCCAGAGTTTACCCTCGATGTGTGCTCACTTGCTTTCCTGTCGGGGGCTGCCGGCTTAACTGTTCTTGATATACACGCTCTGTGGTTTCCACGGAGCGTTTTTTTGTTTCACGACAATAATCAATCATCATTAATCAATAATCATTTAAAAGGCTGTACATGATATTTATTTGCTCTCCTGTTCGCCAGGTTTGAAAGGTAGCGGTTCGACAAATTGAATTGCAATCCGTCGTAATTCATTATCAACTCTATCGATCCTGCAGACTTTGCTAACACGAGTGATACCTTCCATGTCAAAAGAGCCCTCCGGACAAGAATGTGGAACACTAAAGTGAGCAGTTAGCCACTGGTCCAGATGCGGGCAGTTTTCCTCAGATGAACAGGTAAATGCAGCGCCGCCGCTAGAAACATTAACCATCCTGCCAGGCAACACTGTTTCGTCAATGTCTTCCTTCCCAGCATACCAAACGGGCCAGTTATAACGCAGCCTCTTTTCTCTTCGTCGTTCGGTAATATTTTCCATAATTATCACCTACAACTTATTCGTTTCTGTTCTTATCTTCGTAAAGTCTAGAATCTGCCTGTTCAAACATTTGGGATTCATTGCAAATAGTATCATCATAGGTTGCTAACATCTTTTTCTTGTCCATGTAAAAGGTCTTTGATGTTTATACAACATCTACTTGTTTTTGTAGAAGCTCTTCTATCCCAGCTACCAGCTTGTCTACTTCATACGGTTTGGCAAACAGCAGATGGTCAGCGATCATACGACCTTCATCCTCGTTTTCTCGCTTTGGAAACATGCCGGTTAGGAACATAATGGGAATATCTTTCGTTTCAGGATTAGTTTCCAACGTTCTGGCAACTTCTCCGCCGTCCATGCCCGGCATCAGCACATCAAGGATGATAATATCCGGGTGTTCAGATTTAGCCATCTCGATAGCATCTTTGCCATTGTCCGCTGTAATGATATGATATTCCTCTTCGGACAAGCCTTCCTCGAGAACCAACAGCATGTCTTCTTCGTCATCAACAATCAATATCGTTTTCTTATCCATATTTAAACTCCATATTCTTTCAACATAGCGCTCGTTTTCTTTTTCCATGTGTTTTTTGATCGCAGCAACGAGTTCTTTTATGTCGTACGGCTTGGTGAGCAATAAGTAGCTGCCCATCGTGCGACCACCTTCCGCATATCCTTCTTTTGGAAACATGCCTGTAAGAAATATTACCGGGATATCCTTTGTATCAGGATCTACTCTCAGCATCATTGCAACCTCATTCCCCTTCAAGTCCGGCATTAATATGTCAAGAATAATGAAATAAGGGTGTTTTGATTTTGCTAAGTTCAGAGCATCTTTACCGTTGTCTGCAGTAATAACGTGATAACCCTCTTCGGCCAAACCGCCTTTAAGTACCATCAGCAAATCCTGTTCGTCATCTACAATCAGTACTGTTTTCTTACCTATATCCAATCCAGTCTCCTTTCATATTTAAGCAACGCTCGCCTTTTCTCCCATAAGTTTCTTTATCGTTGCAATCAGTTCTTTTATATCGTATGGTTTGGCAAACAATAAGTAGCCTCCAATTAGCCGACCGCCTTTTTTGTCTTCTTCTTTCAGGAACATACCCGTAAGGAACATTACGGGAATGTCCTTTGTATCGGGATCTTCTTTCAATATCCTGGCAATATCGCCTCCATACATGTCCGGCATTTCCAAATCAAGTATGATAATATCAGGGTGCTCTGATTTCGCTAGGGCCAGGGCCCCGTGGCCGTTGTTTGCCACAGCAACATAATATCCCTCTTCTTCCAGCCCTTCCTTAAGTACTAGCAGTACATCCTCCTCATCGTCAACAAGCAGTATCTTGTTTTTGTCCGAAACAAGCATTTTCACCACTATTACAAGTTCGTTCATGTCGTATGGTTTTGTGAACAATATGTTACCGTCAAGCATGGAGCCATACTCCCGCTCTTGCTCTTTTGAAAACAGAGCGCTCAAAAACATGACAGGTATGTCCTTAATCTCAGAGTTCTCTTTTAACTTTCTAGCAATTTCTACGCCATTCATATCAGGCAGATCGATGTCAAGTATGATCAGGTCTGTAGAATCCGGTCCTGCTGACTTTAGGGCAGCTCCTAAAGCCTTTGCGGAGGTTGCAGTTGTCACAGCGAACCCTTCTTGATCAAATCCTTCCTTAAGCACTGCGAGTGTATCTGGTTCGTCATCAACTATTAACAATCTCTTTTTGTTCATACAAAAGCCCTTTCATGTAAAGCCTTTTCTTCTCTTATCAGCTTTTTGATTTTGGCTATTAATTCTTCTATTTCATATGGTTTGGAAACATACACTCCATCTCTTAGCATATAATCCTTTTCTACATCTTCCTTTTTTGAATATAGACAGCTTAAAAATATGATAGGAATATTCTTTGTTTCAGGAGTTTCTTTCAATCTTGTAGCAACTACTCCTCCATACATGCCTGGCATCAACACATCGAGCAAAATAACATTCGGCCGTTCAGATTTTGCCAAGGCCAAACCATCTTCGCCGTTATCTGTAGCAATAACAGAATAACCCTGTTCGCTCAGCCCTTCTTCAAGTACCGAGAGAACATCCTGTTCGTCATCAACAATCAATATCTTTTTCTTATCCATATTACTCTCCCTGTTTCTCCCCGCGTTCTGCGACAGGGAGTACAAAGTGAAAAGCTGTTCCTTTGCCGTATTCCGACTCTGCCCAAATCTTTCCACTATGTCTTTCTATGATTTTTTTGGAAATAACAAGCCCAAGGCCTGACCCTGCTGGCTTTCTATTACCGACGTCCATTAACTGCCCAAATTCATGGAACAACCTTGGCAAATCCTCCTTTTTGATCCCAGGGCCGGTGTCCTGTACAGATATACGAATTGTGTTTCCTTCTCTAGCTGAGGTTATGGTAACGCCGCCCTGGTCTGTGAATTTAATAGCATTGCTGACCAAGTTAATCAGAACCTGCATGATCTCATCCCGGTCAAATTTCACTATAGGCAGGCTTTCATCAAGTTCAGTGATAAGACTTAATTTCTCGTCATTTGCTAATGTCGCCATGGTTTCTTTAACTTCTCTTACCACCTCATTTGCATCATTGTCCTGTATATTGAAATCTATTTTGCCGCTATCAAGCTTTTGAAAATCTAAGATATTGTTGATTAGTCTGGCAAGCCGATCTACGTTTCTTCGCGCAAGCCCCAGAAGCATTTTTTGTTTATCATCAAGCTGGCTACTTTTCCCCTGAAGCACTAAACGTATACCCTCTTTAATGATGGTTAAGGGAGTTCTTAATTCATGGGAGGCCATAGAGACGAACTGCGATTTTGCTTCCATAGCCTCTTTGAGTTGTTCCATGGCCAGGTTGCGTACCATCAGCTTCCACATCCCTTGTATGAGTAATATCACTTGGCGAATATCAGAATCATCATATTCCTCAGTTTTGTTTCCAACGCCTGCTTTGATGATTTGTCCATTCTCAGCCACCGAGACGTCTATATGACGAGTCACCTCACCAAGCTCTTCATATTTGCCTGACTTGAAAGGGCTGACGTTAACAGAATCATCGATAGCGACCGTCTCTTGGGGCTTTATCTTTTCTAACAAAAATCCTGTTTTTTCAACATGAACACTTTGCGTCATCTTATTCATTGACCAGGAATGTATTGTCATAATTGCCTGGTCTTTATGTATGATTTCCAAATAGCCATTTTTGCTCTTGGTGAGTTTAACGGCCTCCTCAAGGACAAAGTCTATAAGTTCCTGTGTTGATGCTTCCTTCAGTTGGTTGAGAATTAACAACGCCTGTAGCCGAGATTCATGAAACTGTATTTTCTGCATATTCTGCTTCAACGTTATTGTTAGATTATTCAATTTTTCTTCGGCGTCTTTGCGCTTGGTGATATCGTGTACTATTGTTCGGAGACGGATAGAGTTATCTTTGGAGTTTTCTATTGCCACAGTATCGAGTAGGACATAGAGTTGACATCCATCTTTTCTGACAAGTCTGATTTCACAAGTTTGTTTGGTTTTGGCCTCGAGACTTTTCTTCCGATGCAAACAAAACAGGTTACGGTCATCCCTGCTGATGTAGAAGGAGAATGGTTTTTTAACCAGATAGCTTCTTTCCACACCTAATAGAGTAGCACCGCTAAGATTTACCTCCAGAATCAGCCCATTGCTGTCAAAAACAAAATATCCTATAGGAGCAAAGTCATACAGATCGGAATACCGGCTGCACGATTCTTCAAGCTGCACCTGACTTCTGTGAAGTTCTTCATTCTGCGTCTCTAGTTCAATTTGATGTGCTTCAAGCTCGTGAATTACTTCGGAAGGATTATTAACTGGGAGTTTTTGCCGATCGGCAGGTTTTTTCTTAAGCTTTTCCACTGAATTCTTTCGCAGTTCAGCAAACTATTTTGGATCGCCCCTATTTCTATTCATAAGCCAATTTCCCAATAATCGAATTCTGATGCCAAGTCCCTGATTACTCCTCCAACCACATTTAGGTAATAGGGTATCACGTATAACACATCGGCACTAACAAGCCTCAATATAACCAAATAAATCTAATCCATGTAATTCTGACATAAGTTCCCGGGCAAGTGCATCTTGCCGAGTTCTTTGAAAAGTTGATAACTTGCTCGTGATTTCATTGGAGGTTAATCATGAGCACAGAACAGGCAAGATCGAATAACGAGAGCGGCAGTTTTGGCAGATGGTTATCTTAGAGAAATAGGTTAAAGGGTTGACAACTTGGTAACCGTTCACAGGGTGTAAATATGGATTATGGCCCCAATAATGATGGTA
>JACNGQ010000201.1 GCA_014384025.1 Planctomycetota bacterium
CACTTATATACAAACCAAACGCATCCCTATTTTCGCGCACCACATATTTATGTGGCCATCGCCGCCCGTTTTCTTCCCGGGCGACAGGTTCTCAATGAAAAACAGGCCCGGCAATTAAAAGTAAATCCCAATTATTTCAAAGACTGCTCCGATGCTGTTTTAATGACCTCACGCGGTGATAATGTTTATGACAGGACCTTTATGGAGGCGTTTATACGACCAGGCATCGGCCTGCAAAACTGGGGCTCTCGCTCGAACTATCCCGCTCTGAATGTCGTTCAAACCGGAGCTGACGAAATGTCGATTTACGTCCAGCATGACTATGCACAGCCAACGGCACATCTGCGCCGCTATTCGATGCGGCTTGATGGCTTTACTTCGATATATGCTCCTTATAAGAGCGGCAGCATGACCACGAAAACATTTATCTTCAAAGGCAAAAAACTATTGCTCAACTTTGCTACCTCAGCTCCGGGATATATAAAGGTTGAAATCCAGGATTCTAAGGGCAAACCTATTCCCGGCTATTCACTTGGCGATGCGGAAGAAATGATTGGCAACTATATTGAGCATCCTGCCTCCTGGCATTCAGGAACTGACGTGGGTCAGCTCTCAAACCGGCCGATTCGACTTCATTTTGTTATGAAGGATGCGAATCTTTATTCTCTGCAATTCAGACCTTAAGCTTGACTAATGAGGCGAGATGGTATATAATTATCTGACGTAACGGAAACTATCCAAAGTCGTATCCCCGATACGACCGAATATGAGTTTCTCATATTTGTTTTGGAGGAATTCAACAAAGCTTCGTAGAGGAACGGTGAAATGTCCTTAACAATTATTCAGCTAAAAATGAAGCCATATTGGTTTTTGTTAGTGACAATAACTCTGTTGACAATGCAGACAGGAATTGCCCGGCCCGCGACGTATTACGATTACAAATCTCTGAGAAAACATCTGGTGTCCCTCGCTAAGCAAGACCCTAATCTTGTGCGAGTTGACAGCATAGCTCAATCGATAGACAAGCGGAAGGTCTGGGTAGTGGAGGTCGGTAAGGGCGCCGAAGACAACCGAAAAAAACGTCCCTCTATTTTGGTCCTGGCAGGTATAGAAGGCAACGATCTGACAGGTTCTTCAATAGCAGTATCATGGCTCGAACAGTTGATAAAACAATTCCGGACGGATCACAAAATCACCGAACTTCTGGAAACAACAACGATATATGTTATCCCTCGTCTTAA
The DNA here is from genome assembly GCA_014384025.1 of Planctomycetota bacterium. GTDB lineage: Bacteria > Planctomycetota > Phycisphaerae > Sedimentisphaerales > Anaerobacaceae > NIOZ-UU13. The sequence goes on from JACNGQ010000201.1 coordinate 1,242, forward strand.
TCCGGACGCGGCCGAACATTTCTTCATCGAGCCGAAATTCGAAACCAGTGCGAACAATAAACCTGTCGATGCCGACCATGATGGGCTTATGGATGAAGATGGTCCTGAAGACCTTAACGAAGATGGCCTTATTACATGGATGCGTGTCGAAGATAAGGAAGGTGACTATATTCTCGACCCTGTGGATAAACGTCTGCTACTAAAAGCCGACAACTTAAAGGGAGAGGTTGGCGCGTGGCGTTATCTGAGTGAAGGTATCGATAACGACCACGATGAAGAATGGAATGAAGATGGGCTCGGGGGTGTTAACTTCAATCGCAATTTTCCATATAACTACGAATTTTTCGCCTCTGATGCTGGCGTACACCAGGTCAGTGAAGCCCAAACGCGTGCGCTTGCTGAATTTGTTATTGAGCATCCCAATATCGGGATTATTATTACCTACGGCGCTGCTGATAATCTTCTGAAGACACCTGAGAGCGCACCTGATCCCGATCGCCGAAAACCAATGATATCGATTGATGAGAAAGACCTGGGCTATTACAAAGTAATGGGCGAGATATATCGAGAAGCGATTGGATTGAACAAAGAGCTTGAGAATACCTCTTGCCCCGGCACGTTCAGTGACTGGATGTATTTCCATCGGGGCCGATTATCACTTGCATCCCGGCCGTGGAGCCCGTCTGTTGCCGTGGAGATTTCAAAGTCTGCTGAAGAAGAGGAAAAAGACGAACAAGAAAAGACAGGAGATAATGACGAAAAGAAAAAAAATGCAGATTATAAAAAAGATAAGGATAAACGCAATGAAAACGAACGTAAGGAGCTGAAATGGTTTGATGAACATGCACCCCGGGCATTTATCAAATGGCAGTCGATAGAGCATCCTGATTTTCCGGGCCGGAATGTGGAGATCGGTGGGTATGCTCCTTACTCGCTCACTAATCCCCCCGCAAATATGGTCGAAGAAGTTGTCGGTAGGCACACTGATTTCCTGACGACGGTTATACAGCGTCTGCCGCGTATCGGCATTCGAAGAGTTGAAACTAAACACCTGGGGCAGGGGACATATGATATCGAGATCCATGTGGAAAATACCGGCTTTTTACCTACTTCACTTGCACAGGGTCAAACAACCCGAGAAGTTTATCCGACACGGCTGGTCATGGACCTGGACGATGAGCATTTCCTTTCCGGAACTCGGATAACCACCCTGCCTGTAATCCCGGGAAGTGGAGGCATGGTCGAAGCACGTTATATAATCTATGCACCCAATCGTAAAAAAATCGATTTTGAAATTATTTCGATGCTGGCCGGGCAAGTTGAGGGAACTATTAATCTGGAAAAAAGCAGATAGAATAACAATGGATGACTTTCATAATGTGGAAGGTCTTTATTATGAAGCATAGATCGAAAATTAGAACTTATATAGTCTTTTTTGTTTCTTTATATCTTGTTGTAACGCTGAATGTAAAAGCCGATGCTCAAAAAGTAAATCGCAAACCTAAGGCAAGCAACCCGGCTGATCATTCATTCCCGGCATTGGGGGCTTCAGATGAACGGAAAGTGGAAGTGGCATGGAACCGATTCTATGACCATGCCGGGATGGGGGGCATTCTCGCGCGGCTGCACAAAGCCTTTCCTGAGCTGACCCGGCTCTATTCTATTGGAAAATCCGTTCAGGGCAGAGATATCTGGTGCATAGAAGTTACATCTCACAATGTAGGCGACTCGGACCGTAAGCCGGGAATGTATATTGACGGAAATATTCATGGAAATGAAGTCCAGGGCGGTGAAGTAGTAGCTTATACGGCTTGGTATCTTTGCCATCAGTACGGGCGGCTTGAGAAAGTGACAGCCTTGCTTGATCGCTGTGTTTTTTATCTTGTTCCGACGATCAATCCTGATGCACGCGATTTCTGGTTTCACGCTGCCTATTCTTCACGATCATCTCGTACAGGCCTTGAACCTACGGATGATGATCGGGATGGTCTTATGGATGAAGATGACTATGACGACCTCGATGGTGACGGCGTTATTACTCAAATGCGTATCAAGGACCTTTTCGGACGATATAAACCACACCCGAATTACCCAGACTACCTTATGGTAAGAGTTAATCCGGATGAGCGGGGTCAGTACAGCCTGCTTGGCGGCGAAGGTATCGACAATGATGGCGATGGTCGCATCAACGAAGATAGGCGGGGCGGCTATGACATGAATCGCAACTGGGCATTCGATTGGCAGCCGAATTATGTTCAATATGGTGCAAAGGAATATCCGTTCTCGCAGCCGGAAACACGAGCCGTAGCAGATTTCGTTCTTTCCCGTCCAAATATTGCCGCCGCGCATTCGTATCATAACTCCGGTGGCTTGATTCTGAGAGGCCCGGGCCGTGAAGGTGGCGAAATGAGTGAACAGGACGAGAGAGCATTAAGACTCATCAGCGAGCGGGGTGAAAAAATCCTCCCCTATTATCGCTCAATTGCTATTTGGGATGACCTCTACACGGTCTGGGGCGGTGAGCTCGATTGGTTTTACGGGGGGCGAGGTATTCTGACGTTTTCAAATGAATTATGGACATCCAAAAACTTGTACAAAACACCGGATGCGCCTTCGGATGAGCAACAAGCAGAATTTGTTGAATACGTCCTGATGGGTGACGGCCTTATTCCCTGGCGGGAATATGACCACCCCACATATGGAAAAATTGAAATCGGTGGACGAAGGAAAGAATGGGGACGTATCCCGCCTTCTTTTCTGCTTGAGGAAGAGCTTCACCGTAACATGGCTTTTACACTGTATCATGCTGATATGATGCCCCTGCTGAAAATCCATGAAATAGCAGTAGAAAAGCTTGAAGAAAACTTGTATAAGATTTGGGTAACAATTGAGAACCAACGTCTTATCCCGACGCGTACCGGCCAGGATATTACTCATCACATCAGCCCGCCCGACATAGTTTCCTTAAAAGGTAATGACATTAAGGTGTTATCCGCCGGGCGAGTTACTGATAAATATTTTAAGCGTGTTCAACCGGTCAAACGCCGGCCAGAGCGGGTAGAGCTGAACTCAATCGGCGGTATGGATTCCGCTATCGTACAGTTTGTCGCTGAAGGGAAAGGCAGCTTCACCATAACGGTCGATTCCGCTAAAGGCGGTGTACTTACTAAAAATCAATTACTGCCTTAAACCGGTTTAATTTGTTGTTTCGACTTATAGTTTTACTGCCGAGATTACCTTCTTATCTCGTTATATATGGCCTCGATTAATCTGGCCTCATTTTCCTTAAATTCACTTTTTATTTCTTCTAAACTTTTTCTGTCTTCGATTAAGGTTTTAACCTTTTCCTGTCGTTTTTTCATCTGGTCGATATGAATATTTATGTTCTTCCTGTCTGCTGTTTCGCTGTGGCCGCTGCAGAATTTCTCTGCATCTATTGTTTGGAGCATTTTAGTAAGTGTTTTAACATGCTCAATGGAATTGCCGCCTTTATAGGAATGGATAAGTTGCGGTCGTGTTAAAAATATCTGGTCTCCGATGAAAGCTGTCTTTTCCTCCGGAAAATATACGGCAATATCCCCGGTGGTATGTCCGACACCGAAATACCGTAATTCTACCTTCTTCGAACCGAGATAAATATCCATCTTATCACTAAAAGTTATTGAAGGAACGAAAGACGCTAATTCTGGCCCTTCCCATTCCGATGGAGTTCCATCCTGTTTTGGATGAAAATACTCTTTTCGGCAATTCTCATGCGCGACAAAAGTCACCGTTGCGGGAAAATATCGATTTCCCGATATGTGGTCGCCGTCACTGTGGGTACTTACAAGATACTTTATCGGCTTGTCGGTAATCTGCCTGACTCCTTTAATTACCTGGTCAACCGACTGCTTGTCCGATTTCGCATCGATTATAAGGACACCATTATCACCGATATATGCCCCTCCCTGTGCGCCCCGTCCACCCGCAATTTCAAAGAGCCTGTCGGATATTTTCTTGAATTGAACAGGCTGGGCCCCTCTGCCCTGACCAAATGAATTTGATACGAACAAAAGAAGAAAAGCAGAAATAACAATAAGTTTAATATTCTTGTTCATCTTAAAACCTCCTATAAATATTGAAATTGTTAACCGGATGACATTTCTTCGACTTCATCTATAGTTTTAGGTATTTTCTTGCCCAGCACACGATAACCGTTCTCTGTCACTAAAACATCGTCTTCTATTCGCACACCACCGAAGTTCTCATATTTCTTCACCATATCGTAGTTTATATATTGTGAGTTTTTATTCTCAGCCTTCCATCGTTTTATCAATTCAGGAATGAAATAAATTCCCGGCTCCACCGTTATTACAAAACCAGCCTCAAGCTCCTTAGCCAGCCTCAAAGATCTCCAGCCAAATCCGGGATTCCGTCGAATCGTATCGGTATAACCGACGTAGTCTTCTCCAAGCCCTTCCATATCATGCACATCCAGTCCCATCATATGTCCCAATCCGCATTGGAAGAATAATGTATGAGCCCCGGCGTTAACAGCTTCGTCGATATCCCCTTTTATCAATCCCAGGCCTTTCAGACCCGAGGCAAGAACTGTGCAGGCGAGGCGATGAATGTTTCTAAATTCGACACCCGGCTTAACGGCCCCGATTGCCTGCTCCTGTGCATCGAGTACGATAGTATAGATTTCTTTTTGCCGCTGCGTAAATTTACCGCTTACCGGGACGGTTCGAGTGATATCGCTGGCGTAGCCGAGGCTGGTTTCAGCGCCGGAGTCATTTACGGCTATGTCACCTGCCTTCATTAAATTGCCGTGGCTGTGGTTGTGGAGCGTTTCTCCATGGATTGAGAAGATGGTCGGAAAAGACAATCGCCCGCCGAGCGACAGGACGATGCCTTCCATCGCTCCGGCGATTTGGCGCTCATAAATACCAGGCTTCGACATTTTCATCGCTGCTGTCTGCATTTCATAGGAAATATCGAGAGCGTTTTCTATTTCGCTGATTTCCTGCTCGCTCTTTATAGACCTTTGGGCGACTACCGCTCTAATGAGTGTTTCTGAGACATGCTCATGGACACTGGACGGGGGAATATCCAGCAATTCGGCAATCTTCAGAGTGTTCCGGGCCCTGTACTGCGACAGAAAATGAATATCTCTGCCTTGTTGGACAGTTTGCTCTAATGCGGACTGTAATATTTCAAGCCCGGCGGTTTCGCTGATACCTGCTGTTTCAGACCGCTCACTTAAAACCGGTTGCGGCCCTGTCCAGATAATATCGTCAACCGTCAAATCATCGCCGAAAATAACTTCTTTGTCCCGGTCCACATCGATAATTGCTGCTAAAGATGGACAGTCAAGCCCGAAAAAGTAGAGAAATGAACTGTCCTGCCTGAAAGGGTACTGATTGTCGGGATAATTCATCGGGCTTTCTTCGTTACCTAAGAAAAGAATTAATCCTGATTGAATCTGCTCTTTTAAGCGTCGCCTTCTTTCAATATAGACATCAGCGGCAAACATTTGTCAATCATCTCCGGTTGGCTGTTTCTTTTGAGTCAACAAGCTGACTACTACCAGGCAAATCACTGATAGAGTTATCGCTGGCAGCACTGCATCGAGCTTTGCCAGTTCGGCCGGTAAGCGTACCTTTATTACTTCTTCCCACAAGAGCGTTGTCACCGTACCGGCCAGGATAGAAGAAATTGCACCGGATGTTGTGGCCCTTTTCCAGAGCAGTGCAGCAACAAGGCACGGGGTAATTGCTGAGCCGTAAATCGTAAAAGCATAAAGCGCTTTTTCAAAAACAGTCGTACTCTCGGCAAATGCCAGCGAGATGAGCCATGCGATGATCCCGAAGCTCAGTACCATCAAACGGCTCATAAAGACGATTCTTTTTTCAGATGCCTTCGGATTAATGTGCGCCTGGTAGATATCCTTGATGAAGGTCGTAGCCGGAACTAAAAGGAATGAATCGGCTGTGGAGATGATAATTCCAACAACTGCTATCATAAACAAAAGTCCGAGGGCCAAGGGCATAAAGTGTCTGGCTGCGTAGATTAGAACGTAGCGTCCGTTTTCGGGATCGGGTATGAGGCTGCTGGCGAACCAGGCCTCTGCGATGATTAATTCTTCTATCAGCAGAGCTACGAAAATCATGATGATAACCGCCGTCTTAGCACCCTTGGCATCACGGCTGGCAAAGATACGCTGGTACTGATTGGCGTCGCCAAGAACCAGCAGAAAAACCGGCAGGCAAAAATTGATATAATTCACCGGCCCCCACACCCCCAACATCCGCATATGGTCGGGCCGATCACCCATTTCTGCAAAGGCGGCTGCCATCCCGGCGAATCCGCCCGCCTTTATCAATACGATGGGAAATGCAATCAATAAAGTCCCCATGATAACAATTCCAGTAACAATATCCGCAAAGGCCAGACTCATCAGACCGGCCAGCATGGTATAGACCACAATAAAAGCCGCAGCGATGATCGTTGCCTTCTCCGAGGTCAGCTTAGGCTCGTGCAGATAGACCTTTCCTGTCATTGGCAACTTGGCCAACCGGAAAATCTGCTCATCTTTCCCAAAGCCTTCACCGTACTCGTCAATCGTAATCCTGGTGATCGTATTGCGCTTGATGGCGACGATGTTTTTGAGATTATCAATGGTCTCAATCTCGGATGTGGCGATATTAACGAGGGAGCCGGCCTCCTTAACAAGAGTTGCGATGGACCCGGTCTCACGTGCCCTTTGCAAGGCATCATTGAGTCCAATGATCTGAGTGGAAGGTACCACCAGAACAGTGAACTGTCCGGGTTTCTTGGACCAATGCCCCGTGCTCTTATCTTTTGTATCGAATCCAATGTGTGCCACGCCGGTCCAATCGGCAGGGGGCTCATACCTGAAGTAGCCTTTGCGAACCTGTCTCATGGTTAACATGCTCCCGGTATCGAGTGTGACAGGATTCTTCTTGCCTGTAATGACTTCCAGCACCATACCGCCGGCATTGAACTGGTAGCTCACTATTACCATATAGGCAAGGATGAGGGCCACAACGGCTAAGATCCGTGCAGTACCTCCAAATCGCTTGCCGATGATCTCCGGTACGCTGAGTGCCTCGATGTTGCGTGCACGGGTGGCGATAAAAGATAACAGAATCATCCCGATGAATGTCCCGCAGGGAAGCCATAAAGCTGACATGCCGACTTCATACGTCTTTCCGGCGTTGCCTACTATCGAACCTGTACCTATCCAGCAGGCCAGCATCGTACAAACCAGAATCCACGGTGAGAGGGTTCGGCCCGCCACTGAGAAATCAGCCTGAGTCTTGACCTGCCGGGATTTGTAAATCCCGATACCTGTCAGGACGAGTAAATAGACAAATATGGCAATTAAATAAGTCATCTGTCCCTCGATAATATACAAAGAATAGAAATGTAAGCAAGAGCTTAAATCTTAAAGTGCTGAGAATATTAATTGAATTCGATATGTTATTTAACAAACTGCTCGACGAAATATTTTGGTGTCAATGGTTCTCCGGTTGCCCGTCTGATCATCTCGTTCCATTGATAAACAGCTCCGGGCTCCAGGACCTTTTCGCGAATAAAATCTCCAACCTCTTTTTGTCCCACGTAACTTACATTTTCATCCGATTTAAGCATTAGAACTTTTTGAACAATGTGGTTATGCAGTTGAGAAGCGAACAACTCGCCCATCATATAGTTGTGATAATAACAGGGCGCGGTGGTGAAATGAAGCTTTGATGCCCAACCAGCATCAGCAGGCCCGCCAGGTCTCTTTATCAACTGATATTTTTCAACCAAATCCCACCAGAGTGTATTAAGGTCCTGTTTGGGGTCTGCGTATAGCTGCTTTTCAAAAGTGTACATAACCATGGCCCAGCGGGCAAAAAGCACCTGCTGGAAACGAAGATATTTTTCACTGACCCTTTCAATTTTCGCGATTTGTGGTTCCGACAGACCCAGCATTTGCTGCATCCAGGCTGCATTACGGCTCAATCTTCCGAAGAACATCGCAATAGCTTCGGTAGTAAAACTGTGGGCCGGTTCCCTGAGCAGCCAGGGCTCTTTCCTTTTGTGGTATTTGCTGTAAACTGCATGGCCCAGTTCGTGCAATATAGTTTCCATCCAGCGTTCGGTATTTTGAAGGTTGCACAAAATTCTAACATCCCCGTTGCGGTCTGCTTCAAAACTGAAAGCATGTGGATATTTGCCTTCCCGGTCATATAAATCACTTCTTGCGAGGATGTCATCTACAGACAAGCCAATACCGGCGTAATATCTTTGGGCTAATTCTTTCACGTCCCGGTCTTTATAATAAATATCCAGATCCAGGTCATAAACTAAAGGCGTTCTTTGAAAGAAAGGATCATGATAGTGCCAGGGCATCAAATCATCAGTGGCAATGCCATAACCGTCTGCCAGTATACGGTCCAGCTCTTTTTTCAATCTGGCAAATGGTTCACTGGTCAGTTCACAAAGCTCATCGAAGATACTATCAAGCTCTTCCACATTTTGCTCGCCTGTCACTATTGAAAGAGTATGATAATTTCCAAAACCTACCTTTCGGGCCGCCGTGTTGCGCAGCTTGACCAGTTCGATAAGGTCATTAAAAATCGCATCACCCACCTGTTTGCTTGCCCTCCATGCCAGTTCTCTTTTGCGGCAATCTTCTTCTGTTGTTAAGATTGTATAAATGTCACTCATGGTGACCTTTTTACCATCAATCGTGCCGCGAAAAGTGTTGTACTTTTCCTGTACTCTATTGTCCGCATCAACAAGCTTTTCCAACAGCTCAGGCTCTATCTGGTTCCGCAGATAAGCATAGTATAGCTTGTCTAATTGTCGGGCCAATCTGATATTAATTACCTGGCTGGACTCTTTTATATCTTTAAGAAAGGCGAATTCCTGCGGATTGTTATAAATTCGGCTAATCTCCAGTTGCAATTTATTAACTCGTTCGTAATCTCCCGGCTTGCCTGTTGTCGAAGCGTCCCAATAGGCAAGATTCGCCTGTCTCGAAAGAGGTTCAACTTTTGCGACATGAATATCAATAAATTGTTCTAACTGTTTTTCCTTTGCGATATTACCACAACCACAAAGAAAAAGAAGCAAAACAAATAATGTTATCATGACAGAGTATATTTTCATTATGAATCTCCATTTATACCTGAACAAAATAAACTGACGTTCAAATAGAATATTCATTAAAGATAACTGCTCTATAATGATTGCTGCTCTGTTCGTGCGATAATTTCATTTTGCAGATCTTGTCCTACATCTACAAAATAATCACTATAGCCGGCCACCCTTACAATCAGGTCACGATGCTTTTCAGGATTTTGCTGGGCTTTCCGAAGAGTTTCAGCATCAATGACATTGAACTGGATATGATGACCGTCGAGTTTGAAGTAGGACCTGATTAGATGCCCGAGCTTATCAATACCGTCGCCGTCGAGCATGTGCGGATTGAATTTCATATTTAACAAAGTTCCGCCCGTACGGACATGGTCAATTCTGGCCGCCGACTTGATTACGGCGGTTGGACCTTTGATATCGGAACCCTGGCTGGGTGATATGCCCTCAGAAACCGGTTCGCCGGCTTTCTTGCCGTTAGGCAGCGCACCTGTGACAGAGCCGAAATATATATGTACCGTTGTAGGAAGCAGATTAACACGATACTTGCCGCCCTTGGTGTTCGGACGGCCGTTGAGCAAATCATAGTAAGTGTTAAATATTTCCTCTGCAATGCTGTCAGCGTAATCGTCATCGTTGCCGTATTTAGGCGTATGATATAGTAGCTTCTGCTGCATGTTTTCATACCCCTCAAAATCATCCCGCATTGCCTTTAGTAATTCGTCCATAGCAATGTCTTGCTTGTCGAAAACGTGACATTTCACCGCTGCCAGCGCATCGGCTACCGTGCCGATACCAACACCCTGGATATAGGTCGGATTATACCTTGCTCCGCCGTTGTGATAATCGAGTCCGCGGGCGATGCAGTCGTCCATCAAAATTGACATAAATGGAGCAGGCATATAATTGGCAAAGAGTCGCTCGATGACATTGTTAGCTTTGATTTTCAGGTCGATGAAATACCTGAGTTGTTCTTTATAGGCAGCCATTAGCTGCCGATAAGAAGTAAATTTGCTCGCATCGCCAGTTTGAGGCCCAACCTGCTCACCTGATTTCGGATCAACGCCGTCGTTACAGGCCAGCTCAAAAATCTTGGGCCAGTTTATATACCCGGTCAGTGTGCAGCTTTCCTTACCGAACGAGCTTACTGTAACGCAGCCGCTGGGACCGCCGGTACGGGCATCAGTCATGTTTTTGCCGTCCTGAAGCATCTCCTTAATGATGACGTCGGTGTTGAAGACGGATGGCTGGCCGATTCCGGTACGAATAACCTCGCAGGCTCGCTTGAGAAACCTGTCCGGATTCTTCTTGCTGATTTGGATACAGGAGCTTGGCTGGGTCAGATGCATCTCTTCGACCACATCAAGCATCATATATGAAACATCGTTGACAGCGTCACTTCCATCGGACGGCCTTATCCCTCCTATGTTAATCAATGAAAAATCGGTATAAGTTCCGCTTTGCTCTTCGGTAATTCCGACTTTCGGCGGGGCGGGCTGATTATTGAATTTGACCCAGAAACACTGCAGCAGCTCTTTAGCCTGTTCGTCTGTTAAGCTTCCTTCTTTTAAACCTTGTTTGTAGAAAGGTAACAGGTGCTGGTCGAGCCGGCCGGGATTAAAGGAGTCCCACGTATTCAATTCCGTAATCACTGACAAATGTACAAACCAGTACGCCTGTAAAGCTTCCCAAAAATTGCGAGGCGCATTAGCCGGTACATAGGAACAGACCTCGGCTGTTTTTTCCAGTTCACTGCGGCGAACCGGATCGCTTTCCTGTTGTGCTAATTCCGTTGCCTTGGTGGCGTACCGCTGAGCGAAAATAATAACAGCGTCAGCGCAAATGCTCATGGCCTGATATTCCTGGTCTTTTTCGTAGACGAGCCGGTCGTTGAAATAATCGAGCTTCTTTCGGTTCTCTTCGATGTCACGTTTAAAGTCCACCATACCCTTGTGGTAAATTTTATCGTCAAGAATAGCGTGTCCGGGTGCACGCTGCTCCATAAATTCTGTAAATACTCCTGCTTTGAATGCCTGGTGCCATTTTTGTTCCATTGCTCCAAAGAGTTTTTCCCGCATGGTTTTACCTGTCCAGAAAGGAATTATATTCTCGCTGTAGATTTTTTTAACCTCTTCAGTAACCACAAAGGGCGTTCTTTCCCGGCTGTTGAGTATGCGCAGGTCCTCCATAGTATGGCAGCACAGCTCTGGGTAAGTTGGTGTCGCCTTCGGTGCCGGGCCGCGTTCACCAACAATCAGCTCACCATCGTTAATACATATTGCCTTGTTCTCCATAATGTGTTTGAAGGACAAAGCCCGAGTGACTGGAACAGATTCTCGTTGGGGAATATCACTCTTGTAAAACTCGGTCAACAGTTCCGCCCGTTCGGTTGATATGTACGGCCTGGTCTCAACGCTTTGTTTCCGTAGTTTTGCTACTCGTTCGTTCATATTACTAACCACCAATCTTGACTTCGAATCCGTATTTACTGAGACTCTTTGCAATCGAGTTCATCTGCTCCTCATTGGGAGTTTCGACTTGCAGGTGTTTGCTCTGAGCCTTAAGTCGAGTCGATTTTTCTTTTCCCCCGCGATTGAAGGGCAGGATATCTACTCTGATCACACCGGGCAGTGACGCTGTAAATTTGCCGGTTGCTTCAATGTTTGCCTTCTCATCGTTAAAACCCGGGATAATAGGTATCCTGACAATGATTTCTTTGCCTGCTTCTGAAAGAAGCCTGATATTATTCAATATCGGATTGTTTCCCACGCCGGTAAAACGCTCGTGAATTTCACTGTCCATGTGTTTAATATCGCAAAGAAACATGTCAGCTCTTTCACCAACCATTTCTACAATCTTCGGCTCAGCGTAACAGCTTGTATCCACTGTGGTATGTATCCGCTGCCTCTGACATTGATTTAGTACGGCAAGAAGAAACTCCGGCTGCATTAGCGGTTCGCCGCCGGAGATTGTTACACCGCCCCCTGACTCGTCGTAGAAAATGACATCCTGCTCAATCTCAGCCATTATTTCACCAAGTGTCATCTCTCGCCCAATAATCTCCCTTGCACAGGCCATACAGACATCGACACATCGACCGCAAAGGCTGCATTTATTTATTTCTGTGACAGGTCTGTTGTCGATAATCGAAATTGCCTGTTCGGGGCAGGCCTCGACACATTGAAGGCATCCTACACATCGCCCCTTGCGAAAGCCGTGCTCGGCGTAAGCCCTCCAGCTTTCCGGATTGTGGCACCACTGACATTTCAACGGACAGCCTTTAAAGAACACTGTCGTGCGGATACCCGGGCCATCATGTATGGCGTATTTCTTGACGTCGAATACGAGTCCCTTTATTTCTAATTCCGCTCCTTTGCTTTGGAACATAGCAGAACTCGATTCTGAATCAGGGATATTTAATATATCTACCACAATCTATCCCCTTCTCCGCTGCCACCATCAGGGATTCGGATGATTAACGAATATTGTCTTTTTACTACTAAATCATTCATCATACTAAGATACCAAATCCGGTTGATAATAGCAACTGACATGGATGTTATCCTGCGGATTTAGCCTTAAACAACTTAATATTGGTACAAGGCCAAATCTGTTTGCCGGCCCCCGGGTGGCTCATAAAATTCCGGCGGCTGATAGGATATTAACTTATGAAAAAGAGCGTGTTGGGTTAAGGGCAAAGTGATTCCTGGGTATCATATTCCCTTGTAATCGTCCTGTTCGAATGCATCGAGTATCTTAAGGATTGCCATGAGGTTGTGCTGAACATTATCGCAACGGATCTGATTATCGTAAACCGTTGTTCTTATGCCCCCGCGAGCGTACTTACGCTTTGATTCGGATATATAAAACATATCGATATCATCGGTAAATTGAAGCTGCATTACACTGCGAAGCCCCCTCAGTATTGCAATACGATAGGCATTCGTACGCTTATTATCACCTGTTTGGCGTGCAAGCTGAAATGCGTCAATCAATCCTTCGAGATATACTCCGGTAGAGGAGGAATGCGGAGGGCCGAAGGGACGAGTCGGGTCATAGAAGCGGCCGGCGGTGTCACGATATACAACGTTATCTTCCAATTGCTGCACGCTCAACAGCCAGTCATTCATCTGGAAAATAAACTTCCTGAGTCTTTCGTTCCGGGTCTGTTTCCACACCGTGTAGTATGCCTGGGTATGCCACGGGATGAAGGCGGGATTACGATTGGTTCCAAGGTGCCACTTACTGTAATATTCGAACGATTTCATGAACCGTTGAAGCAATTTTTCATCCCTTTTTTCTTCATAAAGTATCGACCACAATAACAGGGCCTCACCGGGATAGAAGTTCTGGTTGTCATTACGGTCCTTCGGTTTATAAAATGTATTGAAAGAGCCGTCGGATTTCCACAGGGAGTCTATTGTTCGCCTAATTGCAGCTTCCTGCCGGGCCCATTTGCTGCGCTTGGGATGCTCGACAATCGCCATTGTCGCAATTGACAGCGCACCGAGTTTGACTTTGCCTTCCCATTCAATGAGACCATATTGACCTTCCTCGCGATAGAACTGCTGAAGATTATAGTCAATGTTCCGCTCAATTATATTCCAGAGTTTCGGGTCGTTACTTTTGGCGGCAACTTTCCCAAGTGCTGTAGTTGCCATCCAGAGCCGAATCATATTTTTTGTCTGTGATTCTGCTCCTACACTCGGCCAATACTTGTAGGTAAACCTGCCGTCCTGGTGAACGTTATTAAACATCCACTTGATGGCGGTCTCTGCCGTCTTGCGGGTATTTTCCTGTGTAACTTCACTTAGCGGGACGAAAGTATTTCCTCTATCGGTTAAAACAGCTTTTGTTTTGCCAAGATAGACCAGTACCTGGACACCTTCGAATGTGCGATAACGGACCTCATTCTGCATTTGGGCATCTGTGAGCTTATATTTTTCCTGAAACAATTCGAGCAGGCGTTGATTGGAACGGTTGGTTGCGATTGCGTAAGTCGGAGCAGCTCGTTCAATTTTGCTGCCGTATGATAATTCATAGCCGCGTATGCCTCTGTGGATATTGGTTAATGATTGTTGCCTGTCATTACTGGTGTATAGTTCCCGAAAGGAATGGCACAGGTCTATTTCGAGTGTGTCTATATTATCAATCTGCTCTGCATTAAGGGTTTGCTTTGCATTGTTAACTGCACGAACGAGTGTTTCAGACAGGCTCATATCTGTTTGCCATGTATCTATTAGACGCAGGCCCTTACTGCGTAAAGCTATATAGATGGTTTGTGGAGTATCTGAAAAACGGCCGGCGAGATTGTAATCAACTATCTTGCCGTTATGCCATATGTGCTCAACGAGTTTAGCGAAGTGCTCTAAGTCTTTTTCTGCGAGTATATTGTCATCAAAGATACGCCGGTTGATTGTGGCAGGTTCAATCGATATCCTTTTCGAGCCCTGGCAGGATGCCGAGACGAGAACGGCAAGGAGCAAAAGCAATATGTTAAGTTTTAATATTCTCTTTATCATTATACTGTTAGTATTTTCGATGAAATCTGCGTTTTTCTCCATCTAAAAGCAGTGATTTTTGCAATTTTTCATTTTTAGCAGAAAAAAAGCCCGTTTGAAATTGGGTTTGAATTGGCTTTGTTTTGGCTTTGTTTTGGGTTTGTTTTGGCTTAAATTGGGTTTGTTTTGGCTTAAATTGGCTTTGAATTGGGTTTGTTTTGGGTTTGTTTTTCCGAATAACCAAATGTCCCAACGCTCGTATTTGCTTGTCACAAAAGAGCTTAGGTTGATTTTGGGGTACTTGACTTTGGGTTTGTTTTGCATAATAGAGTGTATCTGGAAATATGTTATAATTGAAAGAGTGCCTAAAGTGCCTAAAGTGCCTAAAGTGAGCTAAAGTTGGGTATTTCATATCTCAGATTTCAGATTTCATATTGTAGTAAGGGCAGAAAAAGACTGCCTCTATAATTAGAGGAGTGTGCAGTTTTGAGACGAAAATTCACGGGATATTTAGGACTCTGGCTTCGTAAATCGTTATTTAGAAAAGAGATAAAAAATTTTGAAAATTTAGATTTTTGTTTTTAACAGTGAGCGTTTTTGA
>JACNGQ010000108.1:0-12859 GCA_014384025.1 Planctomycetota bacterium
CCAGAGGCGGAACTTCGATCAAAGTCGGTCCGACCAATTCCACGGCGGTGCCGTTGACACCTTCAACCCAGACAGGATCGCCATTTACGATAGTCCCGTCGCGGCCGTTGCCTGAAGCATCACCCACAACTGCACCTTCCCCTTCATCACAGGTCCAGAAAGCTAAAAGACCCGTACTGCCCGGATCAACCGGGGTCACGCGTTTACCTGCAAGATACATGACTTCAAGATCAGAGAGCGCCCTGTTGTATAACATGACCTCATCCATCATGCCATGGAAGAAACGATCGACGTTCTGTGAGTTGTTGCCAATCCAGAAGTTTTCGGGTTCGATGTTCATCTGTCCGGTAGCTTCGGTTACAGCATCCAATACACCATCAATGTAAATCCTTCCTTCAGCACCATCATAGGTTCCGGCAAAGTGATGCCAGGCGCCGCCTGTAATGATAGTAGGCCCATTAAACCAGCCATTACCGCCGCCACCTGTAGTACCCGAAATACCCATATGTGTGCCATCGCCGTCGCCAGGTCCACGACTGGCTCGGTACGCGCTATCACCTTTGGAAAGGAAGGCTTCCCAAGAGTTCTCGAAGGCTACAACACTAAACCAGAACGATATTGTAATCGCATCCTGGATCTGGAGCAAATCACCGTTACCACAGTCAACATAGTCATCACCGCTAAATTCCATCGCGGTGCCAAAGCCAGCCGGCCCTTCGACAAAGACAGGATCGCCAACTATTGTACCATCGTTGCCATTGCCGGAAATGTCATTTACATCGTTCTCAAATGAATAGTATGCAACGAGACCTTCGGTACCGGGATCAACCGGTACTATTTCCTTCGCAGGATTGAAATAACTATCAGCATGTTCTGCAATCTGCTCATCATTGAGAGCCATATCATAGATAGCCACGCCAAAGATAGTACCATCGAAGTTGTCGAATGCTCCGCTCATGTCCTCACCCTGGGCACCGTAGCCGATGCCGACAAGGCCTGACAGGGTAATGGCTGAATCAACACTGCCCGCAAGGGCGCCATTTACATACAAAGCAGTTGTATTCGTAGCTTCACTGGAAACGAAGGTCAGAACAGTATTTTCACCGGGTGCGGTGGGAACGCCAAAATCAAGGTCAACAACGCCAAAGAGAGTCGCGCCATATGTGCCGGTATTGTTCCACTGCTCATACTTGAGCCCTGCCTGGGTATCGCCAAACTGTCTCCTGCCTATCAGGGCCATGCTGGCCTCTGTTTCATCAGGATTGCTTTTAACGACGAACTCATAAGTGATATCACCGCTTAATGCGCCAATATCATAGAGGCCGTCTTCAACAAAGGTTGCGATAAAAGCAGGTGAATCCTTACTCACTGTAGCTGCCCAGTTGGCAGTGTTCTCGTCGGCCACTCTGAAGCTCCATACATTACCTGGATGTAACTCACTGGCCCTTGATGAGCCTGTGGAGACGTCAACTTTCCAGTAGTACGTGGTGCCGCGACTCAGGGGCGCATTAACATCAACAGCAAAACTGGCATTGGCCAGCGAACCCTGGAGTACACTTGCATCACCGGCTGCTACCAGGTCCGCATCAGTGCCCAAGTAGAGGTCATGCTGAAATGCTGTTGCGCCTGCAGTCCAGGTAAGTACCGGTGCGGCCTTCACATCAATAGCACCATCGGCCGGGTCTGGGGAATTCGCGGCTTCCGGGTCTTGGTCTTGGGCAGAAGTAAACTCTACATACAGCAATGCCGCAGCATCCGCCTCCCCTTCGAACGCTTCGGCGCAGTTCTCGCCGCTACCGGTGATGATGAGCACCAGGGAATTGCCCGCCGACCAGCCCGGCCGGTCAACGATCTCCTGGATAACGGCGGCGATGTCCGAGGTCTGCTGATCCGGACCTTCTTCGTCCTCCGTAAGCCATTCCGGCCAGTCCCAGCTTGCCTCAGCGGACGTTGTCGGCCGGGACGATATGTCAAATGCAGCGTCCGTAAATGCCGCGGCATTGTCAACGGCTTCGCCCTTGAGGAACTTTGTACCAGGCCGGTTGTCACTCGGAACGTCAGTCTCATCGACCTGGAACTGTACATAGGCACTGGTGATGACGGCCCCTTGCGGGATGTCAATGTTGTTGAAGCGCATCCCGACAAGCTGGTTAAGGGCGGGCTCACCCTCTTCGGTTATCTCGATGTCCGAGCTGCCCAGATCAATCGCACCAGTCGCCACATCTTCCTCGGAATCGTCCTCGCCGGCAGCGACCCGGACTTCGAGAACAGCTCCCGGGGCGACATTTGCGAAGACAAGGCCCAGCACTAAAAGAAAGGAAGTTAAAAATATTAGTTTCTTACACATAATAGTCCTCCTGTAATTGAAAATATTGTGAATTTTGTTTTAGCTACACACCAAAACATCTGTTGTTATTGACAAGCTAAAAATAGAGATTCAGCGCCTGGTTGTGCCGGTTTGAAAACAACCTTCACGCAAGCAACAAAGAATCTTCACCGAATTCTGTGCTTATAAAAAATGACTTTTATTGTAGGAGAAGTTTTTGATACCTCTGTGCGGAAGCTGACCTTTAGCTGCAAGTTTAAATAGAAATACTCCACCTCCGAGGTATCAACCTCACACCAAATCCATTCCTCACCTAATACGTTAGGTGTTTGCCCAGGAACTATGGATCTTCTATATGCCGGAAATTCAATACTAAGAATCCCGACATTACTACTTATACCAGATTATCCACCTTCACTTCAAGGAAAAAAACGAATTTTTAGGGGGAATTTTTCATTCCTATTTATGAGAATTATTCTTTATCCCGTCAGATATCAAGTGATAAATTCTGGAAAAAGCTCTAACTGGGTTTAATTTTGCACTTTTCCCACCAGTCTTCCCACATAGCCGCCATTTGTTTGACCTTCTGTGGATATTGCAGGGCGAGATTGTTCAATTCCGTTCTGTCTTTCTCAAGGTCGTAGAGCTGCCAGTCGGCCTGACCGAGACGAACAAGTTTCCATTTGCCTGTGCGAACGGCCTTGGCCTTGCTGAACTGCCAGAAAAGTACATCATGTCCCTTCCTTTGTTTTCCTTCGAAAATCGGCAGTAGTGATTTGCCCACCGGAGATTTTAACTTTCTGCCGTTGAGCTGTTCAGGATAGACAGCCCCGGTAATTTCCATGAACGTTTGAAGAATGTCAATGATATGTCCAACCTGGCTGGTTATGGTTCCCGGTTTGATAACGCCGGGCCAGGAAGCTATGAAGGGCGTGCAGGCGCCTCCCTCATAGTCTGTGGATTTATATTTTCTGTACGGTGCGTTGCTGGCGTTGGCCCAGGGCGGGCCTAACGCGCGATAGCCTGCGACCGGTCCGGGTGGTATATCGGGAGTTGTATCCGGTGTTTCAGGGCAGCCGCCGTTGTCGGCATGAAACAGTATGAGCGTGTTGTCCCATTTGCCAAGCTCTTTGATTTTTGCAAACACCCTGCCTATCCCCTGATCCATTCGGTCAATCATAGCGGCATAAACCGCCATTTTCAAATCGGCTTCGTCCTTTTCGGATTCGCTTAGTGACTCCCAGCTCGGGACGGCCTCATCTCGCGGTGAGAGTTTATACTTCGCATCGAGCATGCCCATCTTTATCTGCCGCTCATGGCGCTGCCGGCGAAGTTTGTCCCAGCCGATTTTGTATTTGCCGCGGTATTTGGCGATGTCGGCAGGCCAGGCGTGCAGCGGATAATGCGGCGCGGTATAAGGCATATAAAGCAGAAACGGCTTGTTCTCATTGCTGTATTCTTCAAGCCGCTCGATTGCATAATCCGTGAAGGCGTCGGTGGTGTAGAAGTTCTTATCTTCGGGGACGTATCCCATGATAGCTTTGCCTTCAATGGCCCAGCGGCGTGGCGCCGGTCTTTTACGGCCGGGCTTTGGCTCGCCGGGCCGGGCCTCGATTCCGGGATTCCAGTAATTACAGCATCCATCTGCAAGACCGTAATACCTGTCGAAGCCGCGCGTAGTCGGTAACGGTTTTTGATGCCATTTGCCGGAGATGATTGTTCGATAACCTGCGGTGCGCAAGACCTCTGCGAAGGTGGCACCGTACTCCATATTCTGCACACCTACCGCATGTTCATATTGGCCGGTCAGAAGGGATGCCCTTGTCGGGCTGCACTTGGCGGCGTTATAAAACTGCGTGAACCGCATTCCGCCGGCCGCTAATCCATCGAGGTTAGGTGTTTTGATTTCTCCGCCGAAACAGCCGATATCGGAGTATCCCAAATCATCGGCCATGATAAGGACGATATTAGGTTTTTTGCCTCGGTAGCCAGAGCCTCTTTGAGCTATGGCCTTCGAGCATCCGGGTAAAGCCAATGATGTAATCCCTATACCTAATGTTTTCAAAAAATCACGTCTTGTTTGATTGACTTTATTCATATCGTTCTCCTGGTGAAAAGTTCTACCATCTCTTTTTGTTATAGTTTGATAATTAAAGACCATTTTTCCTTCGCCATCGAAACTTCTTTTCCTCTTTGTAATTTTGGTAAATCCCAAAACAAAGCAAGGGGCCACCAATGATTGGGCTTAAGAATGTGATACGATACCCACTGAAGAAAAGCATGACACCTAAAAAGATCGAAGCTAATATCAGAAAAGAAAGAAAGCCATATAGAAGAGGTTTCGGTGTTCTTCTATCAGGCTGTCTTTCAAATCCCAATCCGGTTAGAAACGCTTCTTGTCTGTCCTGTGGCAGTGATTTTGAGAAGAATACGATATCGGAATCTCTGAACACTTTTAGTGGATTTAATTGTGCATTACATCTTATGCACTCAATCTTATGAGAGTCCATATCTACACTGAAGTCTTTCAGTTTGTTTTTACACTCCGGACATCTGCATTTTCTTTTCCAATTCATATCGTTTTGGAATCTCTATCCATTACTCCGGATGTCCCCAGACCTTTGGTACTTTGAAGTCTTTTGGCATTTTGTTCGGGGGGATATTGGCCGGAACAGCCTCTTTGGCATAATGTTCAAGTCTGAGTTTTAGTTCCTGGAATTTCTGCGGGTATTTGTCAGCCAGGTTGCTCTTCTCGTATGGGTCGTCTGCGATGTTGAAAAGCTCAAAGACTTTTTTATCGACGGGGCCGGTATTATTTGCCCCGATGCTGCCGTTGTAAACCAGCTTCCAGTCGCCCCGGCGAATTGCCCCGGCGGCAGCGGTGACGTTATGAAGTATCTCTTCGTGGGGCGAGGGCTTGCCATCGGTGATTGTCGGCCAGGCGTCTTTGCCGTCAATCGGTAATGGCTGTTCGAGCCTTGCGCCGGCAAGCTTAATCAGTGTCGGATACATATCGACAATATGAAGCGGCTCTTTGACGACAGCCCCGGCCTTGATGACATCCGGCCAAAGTGCAACAGCCGGCACACGTATTCCTCCTTCATACAACTGCGCCTTATGTCCGCGCAAAGGCCCGTTATCAGCCACGCCTTGCACGCCACCGTTGTCTGAGCAGAATATTATCAGGGTATTGCGCTTTAAGCCTCGCTCTTGCAGGGCCTTGACTATTCTGCCAATAGCGTCATCCATAGATGTCACCATAGCGGAGTATATGCGGCGTCTTTTGTTCGTTATGTGCTTGTACATATCGATATAAGGTTGCGTCGCCTGAAACGGCGAGTGCACGGCGTTGAAAGGTACATACAGAAACAGCGGGCGAGATATATTGTGCTCTTTGATTATACGAACCGACTCATCTGCAATCAGGTCGGTTGAGTAGCCTTCTTGTCGCAACGGCCGGTCATTTCGATGCCAGTCTAATCCGCCGTCCCGAATATGTGTGAAATAATCGAGCGCGCCGTTGTAGTGACCGTACTGATGGTCGAAACCGCGGGAAGTCGGCAGGTACTGCGAGCTTAGGTGGCCGAGGTGCCACTTGCCGCAAATAGCGGTTGTGTAACCGGCTTCCTTCAGCGCCTCCGCCAAAGTGCGTTCTTCCAAAGGCAGTCCGTGCTTAGCCCATGGCCGGACGACTCCTATCTGCAAGCCGCAGCGAATTGGATATCGACCTGTCATAAGAGACGAGCGGGTCGGCGAGCAGACGGGCTGAACATAGAACTGATCGAGCCTTGTCCCTTCACGAGCCAGTTTGTCTATGTGGGGCGTCTTGATATCGCCGCCCTGATAGCCGACATCCTTAAAACCCAAATCATCAGCTAAGATAAACACAATGTTTGGCTTTTTGGAGATCCGTTTTGCGTTTGTTGCATTAAGGCATTTGGGTAAAACTGCGGACGCAGCGCCCAGCCCTAAAATTTTCAGAAAATCACGTCTCGTCGGATTGACTCTATACATACCTTTCTCCTTGTGCAAACAATTGCTGCGACAACTCAATTAGCTGTCGCCCTGTAATTATATATTCTAAACGTTTCGCCAAAGTTTTTCAAATGTTGTATAATCTTCTCTGTGGTTGCTGTTGGGTTGGAGTGATTATATTTAATTAAGGTACAGGCAAATGAAGCTAACACGAAGGCAGTTTCTTAGAAGCACTTTACTTGGCTCAGTGCCCGGTGCTTGTGCACTATCACTTGGCTGCTTGCCTGCGTTGTCGTCCCGAACAAATAGACAATCGAGACCGAACATCATAATCATTATGGCCGATGATATGGGTTTTTCGGATGTTGGCTGTTTTGGCGGAGAGATTCGCACGCCGAACCTGAACGGGCTGGCTGCAAATGGTTTACGCTTTACACAGTTCTATAATTGTGCGCGCTGCTGTCCGACGCGGGCGTCTCTTATGACAGGTCAATATCCGCATAAAGTTGGCCTGGTACAGAACGGCAGGGACCTAACACGAAACGGAATTACCATCGCCGAAGCTCTCAGGCAGGCGGGATACCAAACTGCAATGGCGGGCAAATGGCATCTGTCCAGAACAGTTCCGCTGGCGAACAAGGAACTGCATCAAAAATGGCTGGACCATCAGTATGACCCGGGTGAGCCTTTTGCTCCGCTTGAAACGTATCCGGCCAATCGTGGATTCGACAGGCACTATGGTGTGATTTGGGGTGTAATCGATTACTTCGATCCATTTTCGCTTGTCGATGGTACAGAGGCTATAAAGACTGTGCCTGATGACTATTATTTTACCGATGCGGTTACGGCAAAATCAGTGGAATATATCGGAGAGTTCAGCCGGACCGATAAGCCGTTCTTTTTATATGTTGCGCACTGTGCGCCGCACTGGCCTTTGCATGCACGACCGGAGGATATCGCCAAATATAAGGACACTTACAAGGCCGGCTGGGAAAAACTGCGCCGTGAGCGTTATCAGCGGATGTTGAAGGCGGGATTATTCGACAAAGAAAATACGCCTTTGCCGCCAATACAGGGTAAGGGAAGGAAGTGGGAGCAGCTTTCCGAAGAGGAAAAAGAATTCCAGGCGGCAAAGATGGCAGTACATGCGGCAATGATAGACCGCATCGACCAGGGCATCGGAGATATCGTCAGCACCCTTAAAGCAACCGGCCAGATGGAAAATACAGTAATCTTTTTCCTCTCGGACAACGGCGCCTCGCCGGAGGTACCGCAGCAGCCGGGGTACGACCGCAGCTCACATACACGGGATGGCCGCAAAATCCGGTATAAGGGTATTTTCGAGCCCGGTTCGGAAACGACCTATACCGGCATCGGGCAGGCCTGGGCCAGTGCGTCTAATACGCCTTTCCGCTACTGGAAAAAGGAATCTTACGAAGGCGGCTGTCATACGCCTTTGATAATTCACTGGCCCAAAGGGCTCAAAACTAAACCCGGCTCAATCACGCAGCAGACGGGTCACGTTATGGATATTATGCCGACGTGTCTTGAGCTGGCAGGTGCGAGCTATCCGGCGCAATACAAAGGCCATAAATTGACGGCTCTGGATGGGAAAAGTTTATTGCCAATTTTCGCCGGAAACAAACGCAAAGAGCACGAGAAGGTTTTCTTCGAACATATGGGCGGTCGGGCTGTTCGTATGGACGACTGGAAACTGGTTGCCCTCAAAGACGAGCCCTGGCGGCTTTACAATTTGGCTGAGGATAGAACCGAGACCAACGACCTTGCAGCAGAGCATCCCGACCGTGTCCAAGCGATGAGTGCCGAATGGGAAAAATGGGCCGGACGGGTTGGTTTATAAATCTCTTTGGATAATGCACATAGGGTTTAGTGAGATATATGGATAGATACAAATTGATACTGAGGGCTTTGAGTGGGCATTGGTCCGATAAGGATATATAGAAAACTCACCACCGATTAATAGCGGTGAGTTTTCTATAAATTGTAACTAATGACGAGCCCTTATTAGGGCGTTTTTTATATTGGCCCCCCTGCTTCTTGCCAGAGGCAAGAAGGGGGGTTCAAATACTTCTATGGTGCCGGATAGTACATTTCTCCCTGTTGCGGAGTCAGGTTATAAGAAGGCAGGCCGTACCGAAGCTGCTGCTTGGCGATTTCGGCGAGCCTAATATGATTTTCTTGGCAATCAGAGGCCACTGGGTCGATGCACCCTGTTACTGTGATGGCTAAGAAAAGCCCAATTATCAGGATTAATACCTTTAGTACAGTAAGATTCTTATGTTTTTTCATCATTCTCCCCTTATATAAAAACTCCATTAGTTCTTGTTTACACTGGTTAAGTACCGCAGGCAGGAATGCTTTGTACATACAAAGCTGTACTGACCACCCCAGTAAGTATAATTATACACGATTATATAAAAAAGTCAAGAAAAAAGTAGCATTAGTCAGCATAAATCTCTGAGTTTGAGGGAAATTACGCTTGAGATAGCAAGGATTATTGCTATAATAGAGTATTATCAGCAGTATCGTACGATTATTACCGATGGGATGGGAGCACAGCCACGATCTTTGGAGAAAGGGCGATAAGACATAAATGAGTAACCACCGGTGGTATCTTTGGAATCTTTTGGCGTTGATTTGCGTGGTTACCTTGTGCACTGCCCGGCCCGGCCTGGGTCTTGTGGTGAGCGAAGTTATGTACAACCCGGCCGCCGATGAAGGGCAGCTCGAGTTCATTGAGTTGTATAATAATAGAGCTGTTTTTGAAGACATTACAGGGTATGCGTTCACGAACGGTATTAGTTACGTGTTCGAAACCGAAACTATTATAGGGCCTAAGGAGTTTCTGGTAGTGGCACAAAATCCTGCGGCCCTGGAGGCGGCTTACGGCATCAATGGCGCCCGCGGCCCTTTTGAGGGTCGGTTAAGCAATGATGGTGAAAGGATCGAGTTGTCCAGTGCCAACGGGGAGATTGTCATTTCATTACGATACGACGATGGAAGGCCCTGGCCGGCCTCAGCCGACGGGGCGGGGCACTCGCTGATTCTCGCCAGGCAGGGGGGGGATCCGGAGGAGGCTTCAACCTGGTCTGCCAGCACGTATATCGGCGGTACGCCGGGCAAGCCGGATACGGTACAGGCTGGTTCCGAAGACCCCACGCTGGTAACGCTCGTGGATGTGGGCCATCCCGGGCGTTATTTCAAAGGAACCGAGGAACCGTCGCCGGAACGAGGCGGATTAATCACCACGGCCTGGACACGGCCTGAGTTCAACGATGACACCCAAACAACTGCGTGGCTCGATGGGCCTAACGGGTATGGTTACAGCAACAATTCCAATGAGCTTCAGTTAATCCGCACCGAGCTGAACGATATGAGTGGAAACTATATGTCCGTATATGCGCGCCTGCGGTTTACATTGACGGCAAACCAAATCAATTCCTTTTCACAATTATGGGCTGAGGTCCACTATGACGATGGTTTTGTCCTGTATCTTAATGGTAGGCGAGTAGCGGACTCCGGGCAAATCTCCGGAAATCCCCCGCCTTTCGACCAGAGCGGCGGGCCTGCAACGGAGCCGCCTATGGCTAATGTGAATCTGAGCGACAGAATAAGCCTGCTTGTTCCCGGCGTAAATGTCCTTGCAATCCAGGCCCACAATGCGACTATTTCAGGCAGTTCGGACTGTCTTGGATGCCCGATACTCCAGGCGATTGTGGATGAGTCTGCCGCCAGCGGCGATCCCGGCGCACGTGTTGTGATAAACGAGCTGCTGGCCAACAGCGATTTGCCCCCGGGAGCGGACTGGATAGAACTATACAATCCGGGTCCTGCCGCTGTAGATCTCAGCAACGTCTATTTAAGCGACGACCGGCTCAACCTGCTTCAATACAAAATCCCTGACGGGGTCGTGCTGCAGCCGGGGCAGTTTTGGGCTGTCACGGAAGGTATGAGTGCCGACGGGTTTGCCTTTGGGCTGGTGGACTTTGCCGGTGAGACGATTTATGTCACAGCGGCCACAAATGGTCCGGCGCCGGAACCGCTCTGCGTTTTGGACGCAGTGCGCTATGACATCTTAGAGCCGGAGGTAACTTTCGGGCGGTTCCCGGACGGCTCCGATTACTTCGGATATCTGAGTTCCGCTACTTTTCAAGGGCCGAATACAAAACCATTTATTAATGATATCGTTATTAACGAGATAATGTACCACCACGCTATCAGCGATGAGCGCTACGAGTATATAGAGCTGTATAATCGGGGCCCGAGATCTGTCTCGCTTGGCGGCTGGGCCTTCACCGACGGTATTAGCTACGATTTCGAGAATGGCGCCGAGATACCGCCGGGCTCGTATCTGGTCGTGGCCAAGGACCCAAACCTGCTCGAAAGCGTGTATGATAATCTGGTTGTCGGGGTGAATCTTCTCGGGCCGTACTCGGGAAGTCTGAATGATCACAGCGAGACTGTCCGGTTGTCGTATCCGATTGAAGAAGTGAATCCGGACACCGGCGAGGTGTATATGGTCACGGCGGACGAGGTTACCTATTTCGACGGTGGTCGATGGCCGATGTGGTCTGACGGCCAGGGGGCCAGCCTTGAGTTGCGCGATCCTTACAGCAATAACAACACCCCGGATGCCTGGGCCGACAGCGATGAGAGCGGCAAGACTGCATGGGAGCCATTTTCATTTACTATCGATGGGGATGATTCCAGGTACACTCACGATCAAGTCAACGTCTTCGGGCTTATACTGCTCAACCGGGGTGAGGTGCTCCTCGATGACCTCGATCTGAATATTGACTCCAGCAGAGGAAGTATTCTTAAAAACAACGGCTTCGAGAGTGATACATCTCAGTGGCGAATGCTCGGCAATCACGTTCAGTCGTTCGTAACTATGGATGATAGTTATTCCGGATCCCGGTCGTTGCATCTGATTGCAACCGGTCATGGTGATCCCGGGGCAAATCGAATTAACCAGTCGATTTCCAGTATAAGAGCCGGCTCTGTCACATTCAGTGGATGGGCACGTTGGCTGCGGGGCAGCCGGTTTCTGCTCCTGCGTACGAGCCGGGAACGAGCGCCCGTCCAGCCGCCGCGACCGGCACATGTTGTTGAACTGAACATGCCTTTAAACCTCGGCACTCCAGGTCAGCAAAATACTGCGTTTGTGCCCAACCGAGGGCCTGATATTATGGAGGTGCGGCATGTGCCCGTCTTGCCCAGGGCCGGTGAACCCATTATTGTAACCGCCCGCGTTGCCGACAACGACGGCGTGGATTCAGTCGTACTCTACTCTGGTTCCGGGGGATTGGCAAGAATCACCAGCAGGGCCATGGTTGACGATGCATCTGGTGACGACCTTATTGCCGGGGACGGTATCTTCACGGCTACGATCACGGGTTCCCCCAGCGGAACTATGCATGCGTTCTATATCGAGGCCTCGGACGGCTCGGCCTCTACACGGTTCCCCACCAAACTGGGACCATCGGCGGATGTGCCCGAAAGGACCTGCCTGGTTCGTGTCGGTGATACGCTTGTGAACACCCGGTTTGCCACATACCGTATCTGGCTCTCTGATGAGGTTATCAGCACGTTTAGGTCTCGTCCCAATCTCTCGAACGAGCTGATGGATTGCACTTTCGTTTACAATGACTCCGAGGTATTTTACAATGTCGGAATACGTTTCCGCGGCAGCCCGTTTCTAAGAAGCGGCTCAGGCCGCGATCCCCGCGATAGATATGCCTATCGAATTGACTTCAATCCTGACCAGAGATTCGGAGAACGCCAGGAAATTAATCTCGACAATACCGAGGGAAGCAGCCGCGGCCCGCTTCAGGAACGCGCATCATACTGGTTCTATTCGCAAATGGGCCTGGAGTTCTCGACGCAGGAGTATGTGCGCGTAATCATCAACGGCAGAAGCCACGCCAACTACGAAGACGTCCGGAAAATCGACGGCGATTATATTCGCCGGTGGTTTCCGAACGATACCGACGGCTACATTCATAAAATCGATGACTACTTCGAATATTCGGCCAACGGCACGGCCCATACCAATCTTGACGAAGGATTAAAGTATGACAACAGGCACCCGCTGCTTCCAGAGACCTATCGCTGGGGATTTGAAAAACGCTCGCATCGAGAACACGACAACTGGGAGCATCTGTTCGATTTTGCAGTTGCGATGAACACACCTTCGAACAATTCGAGATACGAACAGGCGATTGAATCGGTCATCCATCCCGAACATTTTGCTAAGGTGCTGGCGATTCGTCATGCAGTAGGCGACTGGGACAGCTATGGATACACCCGCGGCAAGAATAACTATTTCTACTATGCACTTCCGGAGGGCAAATGGTATCTCCTTCCCTGGGACATCGACTTTACACTCGGGTCTGGCCATGGGCCCAGCACAAATTTATTTTCCGTGAATTCCGGGCAATTCCCGGAGGTCAATCAGTTTCTAAGATACCCCAAATACAGGCAGATGTACGAAAAGGCTTTTGCCGAGCTTGTGAACGGCCCGTGGCAGACATCGTA
>JACNGQ010000108.1:13256-16481 GCA_014384025.1 Planctomycetota bacterium
ATTAAAGGGATACATTTATGAATCGGCGTAAATTTTTACAAAATGCGGGACAGTTTACCGGTATGGGATTCATTGCGGCATCATTAACAAATAATTCGAAGACCCGGGCGGGTCGTTCATCTAAACGGATTAAGGTCGGTCAGATTGGAACGGCCCATGCACATGCGGGGGGGAAGATGGCGACCCTGAGAAAACTGAGCGAATATTATGAGGTCGTCGGAATTGCAGAGCCGAATCCGGATAGACGCAACAAACTGAAAAATCATTCTGTGTATCGAGGATTGAAATGGCTCAGCGAAGAACAACTGTTGAACACAGCCGGACTTCGGGCGGTAGCGGTGGAAACCGAAATCCCTGAACTGGTACCGACAGGGATGCGGTGTGTCTCGGCGGGGGTACATATTCACCTCGATAAGCCCGCAGGATTATCGCTGGTTGAATTTAAGAAACTGCTGGATGAAGCCACTCGCCGCAGGCTCACAGTGCAAATGGGATACATGTTCAGGTATAATCCTGCTTTTAAGTTTTGTTTCCGGGCGGTGCAGGAAGGGTGGTTGGGTGATGTGTTTGAAGTCGATGGGGTAATCAGCAAGACCATCGGTGCTCAACAGCGCAAAGAGCTTGCCGTATTTCCCGGCTCTATGTTTGAACTGGGTTGCCACCTGATTGATGCGATGGTAAAGGTGTTGGGCAAGCCGGACAAGGTCACGGGCTTTAGCCGGCGTACACGGCCCCAGCAGGATAATCTTGCGGACAACCAGTTGGCTGTTTTCGAATATGCCGGCTCGACAGCGACTATTCGCAGTGCTCTTATTGAAGTGGCTGGTCAGCAGAGACGGCAGTTCGTAGTCTGTGGTGACAAAGGGACGGTGGATATTAGACCTTTGGAGCCTCCAAAATTATTATTTGCTCCGGATAGACAGCTTAAGAAATTTCAAAAAGGATACCAGCAAGTAGATCTGCCGCCTATGCCGGGGCGCTACGATGAACAGCTAATTGAATTGGCCCGGATTATTAATAGGCAAAAAGAATCGGAATATCCGCCCGAGCACGACCTGGCAGTGCAGGAGGCTGTGTTGAAGGCCAGCGGGGCGCCGTTGAATTAAAATGCTGTTATGGTTTAGTCTTGTCTCTTTTCATTTTCATTAGGGGTAAGGAAGTTTAGAAGCTTTTTTAAAGCTGGTATAACATCTATCCCTTGGAGTACAATGCTGTCCTTTTCTGTGTTCTGTGATGATAACAATATATTCAAAGCGTGTTCGTGAGGCCCTTGTGAACGTTTGGCCCTTGTACGGGTCGGCATTTGCGATGGCGACAAGTCTAAGCGTGTTATGGACGGCCATGCCGTTTATCATTCGCAACATCGGCGGAACCGAAGAGCACGTCGGATACATCTGGGCCTTCAATATGTTAGGCTATATGTTGTGCCTGTTATTAACCGCGGTGATGTTGGGCCATCTTGCGCCTCGACATGCGACCCGTGCGGCCGCTGCAGCTATGTTCCTGGCAACCCTCGTGATGGTCTTTGTGGTCTATTACGCAATAGCCAGGGACCAACTCGGCAGGCCCGCCCTTATCTGGACCATGATTGCCACAGGTACACTTTCCGGTGCGGCAATGTCGCTTTTCTGGCCTTTTCTTATGAGCTGGGTCTCAGCCGACTACGAGGGCGCTATCCTGAACCGCCGCCTCGGCACCTACAATGGTATGTGGTCCTCAGCCGCAATCATGGGCCCCCTGATAGGCGGTGTACTCGTAGATATGAGCACTTTTGGGCCGGTTGTGGTTGGTGTTGTGTGTCTTGCTGTTTGCTTTGTGCTGCTTTGTCTTGCTCATGATGCTTCGGCCGGAAACGCTGCCTCTGTTGAGCCGTCGAATGTTCCGGAAATTCCCTTCGACAAGGGGCTGCTGTTACGTTTCAAGTGGATGGCCCGCATTGCCCTGTTCTGCTCCTGGGCCTGCCTGGGGGTAACACGCTCTCAATTTGCACTGCTGTTTACCGATTTGGGATTCTCAGAAACTCAGTTCGGGATAATTATCACAATATTTGGAATCTGCAATTTCCTGGTCTTGACCGGCGCTGGCCGGCTCGCCTTCTGGCATTTCAAACCGGTGCTGCTTCTCAGTGTTCAGGTGATACTTGCCCTTTCCATATTTCTGATTATCTACGGCCGAACTCTCTGGGCATTTGTTCCTTCATTTCTGATTATGGGCTTTGGCTTTGGCTTTGCTTACAGCTCTCACCTTTATTACGGCGCCTGCGGAAGCAAAAAACGTTCCGCTCAAATGGCAATACACGAAGTTACCATTTCACTCGGCGTGATAGTCGGCGCCGGAACAGGGGGGTACCTGTCCGGGAACTTCGGAATCTACCGGCCCTATTGGTTCTCCATTATTGTTCTTGCTCTTGGTCTGATTGCTCAAGTGGCTGTATATGTTACCCTGAAACCCCGCCGACACAGCCAACCTGCATAGTTCCATCCTGATACTTGTTTTTCTATCGGTAGTTAATAAACGGCTGAATTACATATGACGGTTATGGAAAAGAAAACAGGGACATAACATCCTGTTATGTCCCTGTATATGAAATTTCGTAAAGTATATTATTAAAACGGCATAAGACGAATGCCGCTGTTTCTTATCTAAGCAGTGTCAGTGCCATCTGAGGCATTGTATTGGCTTGAGCCAACATCGAGATACCGGCCTGTGCAAGCACCTGGTTTCTCGTCATCTCGGCCATTTCGGTGGCAACATCGACATCCGAAACACGAGATTCTGCAGCCTGCAGGTTCTCAGCCGCAATATTAAGCACCGATATCGTACCTTCAAGACGGTTCATCTTATAACCGAACTTGGCACGAGCGGTATCTTTGGTAGCGATTGCACTGTCCAGCGTTATCAACGCGTTCTTGGCGCTGGCAACATCGGCAATGGTCAGGCCTGTGATGTTAAGACCACTCGATGCGCTGGTTATGTTGCTGCCGTCGATGCTGATGTTATCGGTTGTAAGTTTGCCGAAGTGGATCGACACGGTAGCGGAGTTGTCAAGCATCTTGATGCCGTTAAAGGTGGTTGCTCCGGCGACACGGTCGATTTCTAATCGCATTTCCGTAAACTCGTTCTCCATAATATTTCTCTGTGCCGAAGAGTACGATCCAGTGGCCGCCTGCTCGGCCAACTGCTGCATACGCACTAAGGCATTATCGATTGTTGCCATAGCACCTT
>JACNGQ010000372.1 GCA_014384025.1 Planctomycetota bacterium
CCAACTTCCTTATCATTGACGATATGGAAAGCTACAATGACCTTGATGAAGGTGACCCCGGAAGCAACAGGATATATCTTGCATGGATTGATGGATTCGATAATCCGGCCACAAACGGCTCTATCGTCGGTTACGCCAATGCTCCATTTGCCGAACAGACTACTGTTCACAGCGGTAATCAGTCGATGCCCCTCGAATACAATAACGCAGTTGGCAAATCTGAGGCGACTTTGACATTGACTTCCAACCGAAACTGGACAGTGAATGGTGTCAACACATTGACAATCTGGTATAGAGGTGGTTCTTCTAATGCCGCCGAAACAATGTATGTTGTTCTAAACGGCAGCGCTGGTGTCGATAATGATAATCCTGATGCAGCGCAGAAAGGTTCCTGGACTCAATGGAATATCGACCTGACGCGATTTGCAGACCAGGGCGTGAACCTTGCCAATGTCAATTCGATTACACTTGGCCTTGGCAACAGGGCCAATCCGGTTGCAGGCGGCTCGGGTATGATGTTCTTTGACGATATTCGTCTATATCCTCTACCATAAGAACCGGCACTAATAAGCCGTGTGGCTTGACCCACAATTAAAATTGTGAGTATGATATTGAAGATATGTATTAAATCGGGGCCTATGCCAGTTAGGTATAGGCTCCGTTTTTTTATTCGCATTAAGAACAATAATTTATTGCACTATAGATTATAAACCCACAAAAGCGGACAAAGCCTGTCGGAGGTGGCATAAAGATATTTCTCATAAACGAGAACGCGAATATCTCCAAAAAACCTAATTTTGCCTTGACGAGAAGATAGTGAATATGATATATTTAGTATAAATAGAAATGATAGAATACAGATTTCGGTTTCTCATTGAACTGCTTTAAGGAAGGAGGTAGTGACAAGCCGTAAGAATTATCCCGGGCAGATATGTTTAGCATGTGCCTAAATTATTATCGGTCGTTTTATTTAAAAGTTTTTTATTGATAACATCAGATGTTTTGGCGTGTGATCAAAGCACAAATCCCTATTAACTTTGAAGGAGTAGTATGATGTGTAAGAAATTGTTTTTTTTGGTCTCTGTTGTATTGGTATTGAGTCTGGTCAGTTCAAATGCAGTCTTCGGCTCAATCGTGATAGAACGCACGGTTGTTGGAAGCAATAATGATGGTGAAGCCTTAGTCGATGGCGGTGCGGATAGTCGGGGCAGCAGCGACCTTGAGATGCCGTATGAAGGTGATGGCGCAACGGGCAACAAACAAATAATAGGTTTGCGTTTCCTTGATATCCCCTTCGAAAAAGGTGAACAGATTTCGAGTGCCTATGTCCAGTTCACGGCTGACAGCGAAAAACTTTCCGGAGAGACAGTGAATCTTATCATTAACGGCCTGCTGCAACTCAATCCAGTTGAATTTGGAAGTGGCGAACAATTCTACGAAGATAGGGATCCCAAAACAACTGCGGAGGTCAAGTGGTCTAATATACCGGACTGGAGCGCCAGCCAGGCGACAGAGGCATCGAGAACACCGAATATCGCCTCGGTTATCAGCGAAATACTTAATCAGGACGGCTGGACCAAGGGCGATGCCTTGATTATATATATCAGGGACGATGAAACCAATCCATCCACCGATATTCGAAGTGCTTTGGCTAACGGTTATGCACGGCTGATTTTCGAAACTTCCGTTTCATATGCTTCGGAACCGGACCCGGCTGATGGTGCCATAATTGATGACATCTGGGTTACCCTTATGTGGGACCCGGGAAAATCCGCAGTCTCTCACGATGTGTATTTGGGCGATAATTTAGGAGATGTGGAGGCCGGTGCGGAGAGCACATTCCTTGGCAACCAGGCCTCGGCAATGGTAATTGCCGGTTTTCCCGGTATGCCTTATCCGGAAGGCCTTGTTTCCGGAGAGACATATTACTGGCGGATTGATGAGGTTGAGGCCGATGGTACTAAGATCGCAGGCGATGTCTGGAGCTTTATGGTTCCCTCCAAAAAGGCTTACCTTCCCATCCCTGCTAATCGTGGTAAATATGTTGATCCGGATGTGCAGCTTCGCTGGACAGTTGGCTTCGGTTCGAAATTACACACTGTTTATTTCGGTGATAATTTCGACGACGTGGACAACGCCACCGGTGGTCTTCCACAGGCTGCTGCAACCTATACCCCCGGCACACTCGAAATGGACAAAATATATTACTGGCGGGTAGATGAGTTCGATGCAATCAATACATACAAAGGTGATGTCTGGAGTTTCAGCACCTTACCGATTATCTCCATTACCGATCCGAACCTTATCGGCTACTGGAAGTTTGACGAAGCCAGTGGAGATATAGCCCTTGATTTTTCCGGTTACGGTAATGACGGCGAGCTTGGCGGTACCCCAGTGCGAGTTGAAGGGATTTTAGGCGGTGCGCTGGATCTTACCGGTGATGATTATGTCGTTATTGACGGCGTCGTCGATGACATAACAAAGAAAAATATTACACTTAGTGCGTGGATCCGAACCAGGCAGGCTGGAGAGGGTAATGTGATTGCATCTAATACTGGCAGCAGTCACGTTCTCCAGTTTGGCATCGACAATGGAAATATTTGGGTGGATGATGGTCCAGGTAATGACTTTCCCCCTGCGGTCAATGACGACCAATGGCATATGATAACGCTCGTGCTGAAAGGATCAAAAATA
This sequence comes from Planctomycetota bacterium, assembly GCA_014384025.1. Lineage (GTDB taxonomy): Bacteria > Planctomycetota > Phycisphaerae > Sedimentisphaerales > Anaerobacaceae > NIOZ-UU13. The sequence goes on from JACNGQ010000372.1 coordinate 2,695, forward strand.
AGTGTATATACCGATGGAGTACAGGTAGGCTCGGTTACAACCTCAATCGATATCACCTCAGAAACACGATGGTCAATAGGCCAGGAATGGGACTCTGCACCGAGCGACTTTTATATCGGCATGGTGGACGAAGTTCGCTTCTACAATTCGGCTCTGACGGCAGATCAGGTTCAGGAGCTTATGAGAGGTGATCCATTAGCAGCCTGGAATCCGAAGCCGAAAAATAAATCGACAGTGGATATCAAAGAGGCGAGTAAACCCATTAGCTGGTCTGCCGGAGATGAGGCTGCTGAGCATGATGTTTACTTAGGCACTGATAAAAACGTCGTAAGTAACGCCGATGCATCGGACACGACCGGCATATACCTGGGCAGACAAGGCGGTACGAGCCTTACACTGCCTGCAGGCAGTGTTGAATGGGGCGGCGGACCGTACTACTGGCGAGTTGATGAGAACAATAACGACGGCTCTATCACTACAGGTGCGACCTGGAATTTTTCAGTAGCTGATTATCTTATTGTGGATGACTTTGAGAGCTACAATGACCTTAATACCGACGACCCGGAGAGCAACAGGATATTTTACACGTGGTTGGACGGATACGACAACCCGGCATCAAACGGTTCTACCGTTGGTCATTTAAGTCCTCCTTTTGCCGAGCAAAGTATCGTTCACAGCGGCATGCAGGCTATGCCGTTATTCTATGATAACGGCGTGGGGCTCTCTGAAGCAACCTTGACATTGACCAGCCAGAAAAACTGGACAGAGGAAAGTGTCGGAGCACTGACGATTTGGTTCAGAGGTGAAGCGGCTAATGCCGCTGTGCCTTTGTATGTTGCACTCAACGGCAATGCGGTAGTAACTCATAGTAATCTTACAGCAACACAGATAGACACCTGGACGGAATGGACTATCGACCTGACACGCTTTGCAGACCAGGGAGTGAATCTTTCCAATGTCAATACTATTAGTCTTGGTCTTGGCAACAAGAGCAATCCGCTGGCCGGCGGTACAGGTACGATGTATTTCGATGATATCAGATTGTATCGGCCTGCACCTTAAACCGGGATTCAGCGTGAAATAGATCGTGTGATTGATTTCACAGATTCACGTCAATTCGGGGCCTATACCTACTCGGTATAGGCCCCTTTTTCATTTATTAAATAGGCAACGGTTTTGTATTGACATCGAGAAAGAATATTGTAGAATAGCTTTTTTTGGCAGCAATGATTAAACCAAGTACTGGATAGTTCAGTAATCCCTACTATTCCCTTTTGAGAGTTTTTTATGTATTCAGACTATATTCGTAATGTGGCTATAATCGCCCATGTTGACCATGGCAAGACGACGCTTGTTGATCAGCTTCTGTACCAGTCGGGTATGTTTCGGCAGGAGGACCTTGATAAACTGGCCGGCGGCGAGCATGGATTGATTATGGACTCGAACCCGCTGGAGAAGGAGCGTGGCATAACAATTTTAAGCAAAAACTGCTCGATTAATTATACGGACTGTGAAGATACCGAATATAAAATTAATATAATCGATACACCGGGACATGCTGATTTCGGCGGAGAGGTTGAACGTGTTTTGAAAATGGCAGACGGCGTGCTGCTTCTGGTTGACGCCTTCGAAGGGCCGATGCCCCAGACAAGATTTGTGCTGAGCAAGGCGCTTGAGCATAAGCTTCGGCCCATAATTGTTATCAACAAGGTTGACCGGGCAAACAGCAGGCCTGATGATGTTGTGAATGAAGTATTCGATTTGCTTGTTCAGCTTGGTGCCAATGATAAAGCTCTTGATTTCCCATTGATATATGCATCGGCAAGAGACGGGTGGGCGACGACGGACATTGATAAGAAAACCGACAATTTGCAGGTGATATTCGACACCATAATAAATAATGTTCCCCCGCCGGAGATTATCCATGACGCTCCTCTGCAAATACTGGTGACCAATCAGGAATATTCGGATTATGTCGGACGTATAGCAATAGGCAGGATTTTTGCAGGCCAGCTAAGTGAAGGCCAGAAAGTTACTGTCATCGACTCAGAAGGTCTGCATACGCAGCAAAAAGTCATGCAGATTCATCAGTTTCACGGGCTTGGCCGAAAGCAGGTTTCACAAGTTCAGGCCGGTGATATATGTGCGATATCAGGACTTAATCCTGTTGAAATTGGTGACACGATTGCCTGTGCGGATAAACCTTCGAGGCTTGCGGTTATCCCTGTTGATGAGCCGACAATGTCAATGACATTCAGGGTTAACGACGGGCCATTTGCGGGCAGAGACGGCAAGTATGTAACGAGCAGGCAGATTGGTGAAAGACTTGAAAAGGAGCTTCAGCAGAACGTCGCATTAAGGGTGGAAGCCGGGCAGAGTCCGGAAGAATTCAATGTTTCGGGCAGAGGGCTGATGCATCTTGGGATTTTGCTGGAAAATATGCGGCGTGAAGGGTATGAGGTTTGTGTGGGTAAGCCGAATGTAATTCTGAGAATAATCGATAATAAGCGTCATGAGCCGATAGAATTACTTGCTGTGGACTGCCCATTGGATTGCCAGAATTCCGTGATGAGCCTTCTGGGCGACAGACGAAGTGAAATAATTAAAATAGATCCCAAAAGCGGCGCAGGCGATTTTATTCACATGGAATTTTTGATACCATCGCGAGGACTATTCGGTCTTAACGCCAGGATGATGAATGCGACACAGGGCAGAGCGGTTATGCATCATACGTTTGAAAGATACGAGCTGATGAGGGGAGCAATACCTCAGCGAAAGGCCGGTGTTATGATTGCAACCACAGCAGGACAAGTTACTGCTTATGCGCTTGACGCCTTATACGACCGAGGAATATTTTTTGTCGAACCCGGAGAAAAAGTATATGAAGGGCAGGTAGTCGGGGAACACTGCAAGGAAAAAGACATACCCGTTAACGTCGTAAAAAGCAAGCAGCTTACCAACGTTCGGGCATCGGGTAAAGACGATGCCGCCAGGGTAAGACCGGCAAGAAAGATGAGTCTTGAGGCATCGATGGAGTATCTTCAGGAAGATGAGCTTGTCGAGATTTGTCCTAATTCAATTCGAATCCGCAAAAGGCTGTTAAAAGAAGCAGACAGGCGGCGGCAAGGGCGTGCAATCTCTTAATATTATATCAGCCAGGGCAAGGTATTGTTTTATATAAATTCAGGTCCCGATAACATTTGAAGACATACGAAATGAGTACGGAACATATACGAAATTTTTCGATTATAGCGCATATTGATCACGGCAAGAGCACTCTGGCTGATCGTATGCTTGAGCTGACCGGCACCATTAACGAACGTCAAAAGCTCGATCAGCTTCTTGACAATATGGATCTCGAGCGCGAACGGGGAATAACCATCAAGGCCTCGGCGGTAACGATGAATTACCGACATCAGGGCAAAACATATATGCTGAACCTGATCGACACCCCGGGTCATGTTGATTTTCATTATGAGGTTTCACGGGCCCTGGCCGCTTGCGAGGGCGCTTTACTCGTAGTCGATGCCAGCCAGGGCGTTGAGGCACAAACCGTGGCTAACGCTTATCTGGCGGTTGAAAGCAATGTTGAACTTTTAAGCGTAATCAACAAGATTGACTTACCCGCAGCAGACCCCGACCGTGTTGCCGAAGAGATCGAACATGTTTTCGGCATCAGTGCCAATGAGTGTTTTAAAATTAGCGCAAAGAGCGGACTGGGAGTTGAGGAACTTCTCGAAGCTATTGTGACATTTCTTCCTGCGCCGGAGGACAAAAGCGATAAGCCGACCGCGGCATTAATCTTTGACAGCCACTGTGACCAGTACAGGGGCGTGATATGTTATGTCAGAGTTTTCGCCGGCTGCCTGAATATAAAGCAAAAGGTCAGCTTTATGCGCAGCGACAGAATTTATACTATTACCGAGCTGGGCAAATTCAAACCTGAGATGATTGCGGTTGGCAGACTCGGCACAGGAGAGGTCGGTTATCTTATCGCAAATATTCGCGAGCTGGCTGATGTGACAATAGGAGACACAATTACAGATTATAACGAACCGGCATCAAAACCTTTACCCGGTTATATAGCGCCGATGCAGATGGTATTTTCAGATTTTTATCCGGGTAATAATACGGATTATTCAAGGCTGAGGGACGCTTTTGGCAAGCTTACTCTTAATGACGCCAGCTTCTCATTCAGCCCGCAGAATTCACCAGCACTTGGCTTTGGTTTCCGGTGCGGTTTCCTTGGCCTGCTGCATATGGAGATTGTACAGGAACGGCTGGAACGTGAGAATGATATAGAGGTTATTCAGACCGCTCCGACGGTCAGTTACGAGATACTGACAAAGGACGATGTCGTTAAGAGGATAGAATCGCCCGGTCAACTGCCTGATCCGAGTCATATCGAAGAGCTTCGCGAACCTTTTGTCCGCCTTGAGATTATTACCGCGACGGATACAATCGGGGCGATTATGAAACTTGCGGAGTCGAGGCGGTGCAAGCTCTTAAAGACAGATTATCTGAGTACGACCAGGGTCATGCTTGAGTATAAAGCTCCTCTTGCCGAAATCGTATATGATTTTTATGATCTCCTCAAAGGTATCAGCCGAGGCTATGCAACGATGGATTACGAGTTTACAGGTTTCCAGACCAGTGACCTCGTTAAGATTGATATTCTTGTAAACAAGGTTGCAGTAGATGCCCTGAGTTTGATTGTCCATCGCAGTAAAGCAGAGGCCCGCGGCCGAAAGCTGATAATAAAGCTGCGAAGAGCTATACCCCGGCATCAGTTTGAAATACCTTTGCAGGTTGCTATCGGCGGCAAAATCATCGCAAGAGAAACCATCAAAGGCTTTCGCAAAGATGTTACTCAAAAGTTGTACGGCGGTGATGTAACGCGTAAGATGAAGCTGCTTAAAAAACAAAAAGAAGGAAAAAGGAGGATGAAAAGCGTTGGTAACGTCCAGATACCGCAGGAAGCGTTTATGACAATCCTCGATACCAGCGAATAGCATACGCCTTCGACGAAGTACCAAAAACCTGATTAATCATTCCAAAAATATCCAGTATCAAAGGTCCCACCTTTTCGTCCTGACGTTCCTGATAACGCAAAGCTTAATAAAACCTATTAGATTAAGTTAAATTGTTGCTTAGTAAAAGAAATTGCGTTATTTTATGCCACAGGCGGGTGAATTCGTGAGCCGTATTTCGAACGAAACAGAAACAACAAAAGAGGTTTAATGGAAGATGAACAAAAACAATTAGTGCATCAAATCGAGCCTTTTCTCGAATCCGAAGACAAATCGGCGCTGAGGGAACTGCTCAGCAAGCAGAGAAACAGCGACATAGCAGAAGTCGTGGAACTTGTGGATAACGAGCAAAGACGTACCATCTTCGATGCTATGGACAAACCGACTTCGGCGGAGGTTCTGGAAAAAGTTGATGAGGCGACCAGATACGAGCTTTTCGAGCTGCTCAAAAAGGAGGAACTGAAAAGTATTGTCAGTGAACTTGATCCTGACGATGCGGCGGACATTCTTTCGGAACTTCCCGAAGAAGAAAGGGCTGCACTGCTCGAAAGCATACCTCCTGCGGAATCGGCCGAAATTAAAGAGCTGATGAGCTACTCGGAGGATTCGGCAGGTGGGATTATGGACACAGCCGTCATAAGTGTATCTGAGGATGCAACAGTCGCTGAGGCCGTCAATAAGATTCGTTCTGCGGAGATTGATGAAAATTTCTTTTCCGTATATGTTGTGGATAAGAATGGCAGATTTGTAGGTGACGTTCGGCTGAGATTTCTGCTGACACGCTCGGAAGGGACAAGGATAGGTGATTTAGTTGATCCTGATACGATTTACGTTACCGTCGATATGGACCAGGAAGAAGTTCGGAATATATTCAGCAAGAATGATTTGATTGCAGCGCCAGTCCTGGAAAACGATAATAAGTTAGTCGGACGAATCACCGCCGACCGTATCATCGAGGTTGCGGAGGAAGAGGCTGCAGAGGACTTGTACACAATGGCAGGTACGGACGCGGATGAGCTGGATACGGCGTCGGTTGTTAACGCAGCCAGGATTCGGATGACGTGGCTTTTACCTTGTTTAATCGGCACGGGAGTAACAGCTCTTGTCCTGATGTTTTTCTACAATAAATTTGGGGAAGGTTCTTCTATTGTTTATACTGCGGCGATCTTATTTGTTCCGATGATTGCAGCTATTAGCGGTAATGCTGGCCTGCAAACCTCAGCGATTGTAGTTTCGGGACTGGCAACCGGCCACCTTGCGGCATTGAGCTTGAGACAAGTATTCGCACGTGAAGTTCGCATCGCTGTTCTTGTGGCTTTGAGCTGTGGAATTATAGGGGGTGTTGCATGCGCAATCCTGCTTAACCTGAAAGATCTGGAAAGTACAATAAAATCTGTACGGCTTGTGTTTGCGTTCGGGACAGCTATGTTCTCGGCAATAATGGTAGCGACAACGCTTGGTTTGTTTCTGCCGTTTTTATTCCGTCGAATCCATATAGACCCGGCTATAAGCTCCGGGCCATTAGTTACAACCGCAAACGATTCGATAAGTGTAGCAATCTACATGACTTTGACACTGCTGTTGGCAACGTGAGTACAGCGGGCGCGTTGTTACTATAGGCCCTGTTTGTTTCAAGACGAGTTTCTGACTTTACTCCAAGCTGTTATCTGCGTGTTCGCCGGGTAATTACCCTTCTGCCAGAGCCTCTTTTGTTGGGAATTTCCCTAATTGCCAAGTGCGATACCGGTTTTTTTGGGGGAGCAGCCATTTTTGGCACCTTCTGTCCTAACATCTGCAGCGCATTTCTGCATATTCCCCTAATAGCGTTATCGCGATGTTTGAGGCCCTGTTCCAAAACCTCCAGAGCCATTTTTTTCATTCTGCCCCGCATTTTTCGAAGACCATAAGCAGAAGCGTTTTTCGATGGTACAGGACAATCCCCAAACAAGACAGCTTTTAAGATGTCTAATCCATCCTCCTGCATCCAGGACAATTTATAAGCGGCCCTCCGTCTGTTCGAGGCGTCGGAAGAGTACAACTGCTCCCGAAGCTTTCTGAGGAGTTTTATCGATGCTTCATCCTTTTCCCGGCCTGAAAGTTCTTTGTTCTCCACTTCCATAAATCCACCCCTGTATTTAGATTACTTCCTTGTAATGTCCCCAATTCTCTAACACGATATAACCGGCTTGTCAAATATTTATTTGAAAAGAATTTCAGTTTTTCTCCGGTACGCCATTGGCCGATTGAGGCTGGAAAAGCCCGTAAAGCAGGCATTTACCAGGAGAGGGTCAACCCGGCCTGTGATTTACAATGAAAATCAATATTGTTCAGGCATCAAGCTTGACAAAGAGCTTAAAATTTTATAATATAGTCGTATAAAGGTTTGTCTTTACAAATCTTATGGTAAGAGGTTTTCTGTCAGACTTATGCCGTCAATTGAGTCGGTAGTGGCAGTAACAATTAATTGATAAGCTTTGGAGTTAAGGGTAATTATACCCATGAAACTACCTATTGAAAGCCAAATAAGTTCTGAGCATGGGCCAGAATTGAACAAGTTTTTCAGGGCCGCCATCAAAACAAGGGCGAGTGATCTGCACCTTAAGGCGGGGCAGCCGCCGAAATTACGCCTTTTCGGAGAGTTGAAAAAGACTACCGGCGAAGTAATGACGGCACAAAGGATTGAGGAATTAGTTTACGGGATACTAAGCCCTGTCCAGAAAGAGTCTTTTCTTGAGCATGGAACACTGGACTTTGCTCATGAAATCGATGGTGAACATCGTTTCCGGACAAATATATTTCGTCAGCGAGGAATGATCAGCCTTGCCGCCCGACGGGTCAACACCGTTATCCCGCCATTTGAAGAACTGCACTTGCCGAAGGCACTTGAACAGATATGTGAGACCAGGCAGGGGCTGGTTCTCGTAGTAGGCACAACGGGCTGTGGCAAAACCACAACCATCGCATCGATGATAGACCACATAAATCATACCCGCTTATGTCATATAATTACAATCGAAGATCCTATCGAGTATCTGTTTAAGGACGACAAAGCAATAGTCTCACAAAGGGAAATCGGGCTTGACGTTAAAAACTTTGAAGAGGCCTTGACATACCTGATGCGTCAGGATCCCGATGTGGTTTTCATCGGAGAGATGCGGGACGCTAAAACCGTAAGCGCAGGGATGAGAGCAGTGGAAACGGGCCATCTTGTTTTTGGAACAATGCATTCAGCGAATGCTGCCCAGTGTGTTCACCGTCTCCTGGACCTGTTTCCACAAGACGAACGAAACCTTGTAAGACAGACCTTAAGTATCGCAATTAAAGCAGTCGTCAGTCAGGTTTTGGTGCCATGCCTGAAAGAAGGGGTTGACAGGATGCCTGCACTTGAGATTCTAATTGCAAACGCGTCGGTTAGAAAACTGATTTCCGAAGGCCGTGAAGGCGATTTGCCCAGTGTTATACGAAGCTCTACAGAAGAAGGCATGCAGGACCTGACATATAATCTTTGCGAGCTGGTAAAAGAAGGTTATGTTGACCCGAAGGACGCATATAAACACGCACCAAATATAGAAGAACTAAAAATGGCACTAAAAGGTATCAAGACCACAGCCAGTGGCATTTTGTAAGATTTAACGGAGCATCTTATGCCGGATTTATTATTAGCAGCTATCGGATACAGTGGCTATATTTCAATATTCAAGTTTGTCATTTTCCTGATTATGTTTTTTGCATGGATACCGCTGCTGACCTGGGTTTTCCATGACGCCAAAGCAATCGAGACAAAAGAGGTTTTCTGGGCAGCTACTATTCTGGGCGCCGGAGCTGTTGGGGTAATAATCTGGCTTCTTACTCCTGTGTTTATCATCGGGATGCTGCTCTATTTGATAGCTGTCGGCGGGTCATCTCTGGCTTATGTTAAGCACCGAAATTCTTTGGCATTGGATTTCGACAAAGTGCTTACTGTTGACCACCTCAAAAACCTGCTCGAAAGCAAAGAAAAGAAAATTGCAAAACTAAAGACTTATACCTTTATAACAGCGAACAAAAATGAAATTCCAATTCCTGAACCTCGAACACCGGACTTTTTCGGATTTAAAACAGCTTATGAAATTCTGAGCGATGCCCTTTGGCGAAGGGCGAGCAGTATAGCGTTTTCCCCGACACCTCAAGACTATAACATAGCATATTATGTTGACGGCTCGGTACTTCAACAGCCAAGTATGGGCAAAGAGCAAATGAAGTATTTCATTAGCTTCGTCAAAAACCTTGCAGACCTGGACACTAAAGAAAAGCGAAAACCTCAAAAAGGTGCATTTAAGATCGCTAAGGGTGAAACTTATACCGAGTGGGAAGTGACCACGGCCGGCTCAACCGCAGGGGAACAGGTCAGACTCAAAGAAATATCACATGAAGAATTACCAAGATTAAACGAAATCGGCTTAATGCCCGAGCAGTACGAACAGTTAGCCAGATTCAACAAGATTAAGCAGGGTGTATATATAATAAGCGGCCCGGCAAGAAGCGGCATAACAACGACACTTTATGCATTTCTGCGGAATCATGACGCATTCATCAACCATATAAGCACTCTTGAAAGACAGGCATCCCATCATCTTCCGAATCTATCTCAAAACACTTTCAGTCTCAGTGACACAGGCACAACAACATTCGCCAAGAAGCTGCAAACGGTAATACGAACGGGGCCGGATGTTATTGGTATTGGCGAATGCGAGGATGCCGAGACTGCTCAGGTTGCCTGTACCGCCGCGGCTGACGGAAAACTTGTTTATGTTACCATCAAAGCTGACAGTGTGATCCAGGGATACGCCAAATGGATGAAATTCGTCGGCGACAGGAATCTGGCTGCGGGAACTCTTCTCGGCATAAGTAATCAAAGGTTGGTTAGAATACTTTGCAGTGAATGTAAGCAGGCATATACACCGGACAAGGAACTTTTGAAAAAGTTTAATATCAGCGCAGAAAAAACAAAAGTTCTTTACCGGACAGGCAAGGTCTTGTACGACAAACGGGGTAAAGCTACCACATGTGGAAAATGTCAGGGAACCGGTCATTTCGGCAGAATTGGCATTTTCGAAATGATCACACTGAACAACGAATTAAGAAAGGCTCTGATACAGACGAGGTCATTGCCGGAAATCGGCACTCAATTCAGACGTGCCAAAATGCTCTATTTGCAGGAACAGGCACTAAGAAGAGTTATCAGTGGAACCGTAGCAATAAATGAAATGATCCGAGTACTTTCGACAGGCAAGGCAAAAAAAACAAAATAATTGTTAGTAGATCGTGAATTATAGTCAAATAACGGATCGCTAAAAAAAAGGAGATATTTTAATGGCCAGCTTAGCAGTGGTGATAATAATATTGGGATGTGCGGCTTACCAGTATTTCAAAGGCACATTTACCAGGGCATTTGCAACGATAATAATCGCTATTTGCGCAGGCATAGCTGCGTTTGGCTTCTTCGAGGTTCTGGCAAACGTCTTCATCAGCCGGGGTGACGCCGGTAACTTCCTATCTATTGTGCCATGGGCGCAACCGCTCTGTTTTGCTTTGCTCTTTATTATAGTCTTCGGAGCTTTGCAAACAGGTCTGATATTTCTTACGCAATATCAACCAGTTGATTTAGGATTTCTACCTGAGCGAATCGGGCGTGTTGTCTGCGGAATTCTCTTAGGCCTTTTGTTGTCGGGCTTTTTGTTTACGACACTTGGGATGGCGCCATTACCAAACAAGTACCCTTATCAGCGTTTTGACGGGAAACGTAAAAAGGTTCTACTAAATGCAGATGGCTTTGCGGCGGGCCTGTTCGGCATCATAAGTAAAGGAAGCATGAGCGGCGAAAGAAGTTTCGCCAATATCCATCCGGACTTCCTCGACCAGGTTCATCTGAACAGGCAGATTTCAGGCACCCCAGTTGCCACCAGTAAAACTCCGGCGATAAGCCTGCCAAAACCGACTGAGCCGGCTGTCTGGCCGGCCCCCGAAAGCCTGAATGAACAGATAAGCAAACTTGTTTCAGAGCTGAACCGTCAAAGTAAACTTAAGGACGACTCAACCGGCAAGTCAATATCTATGCCCGGGCCTGTCAGCAACGATTATCAACCTACAATAGTTCGAGTAGGAATAAATAGAATCGCACTAAGTTCCAAACCAAAGATAAACGGCGGCTCATTTCTGCTTTCTCAATTAAGGCTCATCTGTAAACGGCAAGGATACGGCGATGAGCCATTAACCGGACCGGGAATAAACATTTACCCCATCGGACATTTGAAGGCGGCAGACCAGATACAGGTAAGCACTGAGATAAACATAGACAGCAAAGACTACTTCAAAGGGGACGCCAAGGAACAATGGATTGACTTTGTTTTTTGCATCCCAAGGGATTATGTGCCGATGCTGCTCGAGTTTAAGCAAAACAGTATTGTCGAGATACCGTCGAAAGCTATCGTTAAAGCAGACAAGGCACCGCCACCAGTGCTTTTTACCTATACATCCAAAAGTAAATAAGAACAGAAGGAAATCCAGCCCCCTGGCACAGTCGGGCACAGATTCGGGTTTCTGATAAAGATGATCCCGGCACGTCCACTACCGCTTTGCAACCCAGCGAAAAGTAATAGTTCAATCGGCTCATCTAAAATGCGCCGGGGATATGAATTGTAGGGGCATAGGGCAAATTACGCCTTCTTGCGACCAAACCCGCTTTGTGGACAATGCGTATAGGGTGAGGCTGAAAAAATTGAATTTGTATAAGCGAGGGTATTTCAACTTTAGTGCCATCCGGCACTACCACCCTTAGCTGCAAACAACCAATTCTTCCAAATCCAGCTCCATCAGATGCTCAAGATAAGCGTTGAGATCCTCCTCTGAAAAATTGGCGAGAAATTCCGGCTTGGCACTTCTGTTGATTTCACAAATGTAATCTATCAACTCCCTTTTACTCATAAGCACTGTTCCTTCAAAAGTGGTAAAAAAGTATTATCAATCTACGCAATATCGACAGCAAACATAATTTTTCTTTAGCCAACGATACAAGCGCCGGAGTAACGACCCATAACGTAAACCACCATATAGCCGAACCGCATTTACTTCGACTACCATATATAGTCTAAGTGGCCAACCTATGTTGAGCACGTATTTCACTGTCCAATAAAATCGCTTTAGGAGTTTACAAATCAAGACAAAATAAATTTGCTAAATTTTTATTTTTCTGATTTCCCACCACGATCCGTATTTCACGGGGACTGAGAAGGGTCACGTATGAATGGTGTATGAGAAGTTATGTAAAAAATATTATCGGCATAAGGTTTTTTTGTAAACGAAATTTCGTTTCGGGCCTCTATAATTACAGATATGCGACAAGTCGTATCTTTAAGCTGTGCATAGTCCAATATTTCGAAAGTAAAACGTGTTGAAACAGGATTTCAGGGCACTGATTAACGACTACAGCGCACAGGTGCTGAACACTGCGGTGCGGATTCTGGGCGATACCCATAAAGCCCAGGACGTACATCAGGAAGTATTTCTTGGAATATGGCGACGATGGGATAAGTATGATGGCCAGACAAACTGGAAGGCATATCTTTATCGGGCCACGGTGAGAAAGGCAATACATCTTGCCAAAAAGTCAAGGGCTGAACGGCTTTTCGAGGAACAGCCGGAATATACCAGTCAGGAACGGCCGGATGGTTCTTTGCGGGCCGCCGAGTTACAGCAGAAGCTAACCGGGTGCCTTGCAAGATTGCCAAAACGTCAGGCCGAAGTATTTGTCTTATCGAGAATGGAAGGATTGAAGGCGGAACAAATCGCTGAGCTTTTAGGTTGTTCACAGGAAACTGTAAGAGTTCATCTTCATCGGGCAATGAAGCAGCTGGCCCGGGAGCTTGGCGACTACCTGATGAAATAAAAAAAGGTGAATTATGGGTAAGCACGAAAATATCAATGAATTGTTAGTGGATTTTGCTCTCGGAGAGTTATCACAACAACAAGTATCTGAGGTAAAAACACACCTAATCGAGTGCCCCCAGTGCAGCAATGAACTGAAGCGGCTTGAAGCATTACTTAAATGCACCGGAAGTATAAGGGAATTGTCAACTGATGCGCAGACTTGTGATTCGGCCAAACAGGCAATTTTCGCAGCAGTGGAAAATGAAAAAACCAAACACACCTCCGGGCCAAACATCAGCCCGGCATCTATATGGAGAAAAATAATGAAAAGTCCAATTACAAAATTAGCCGCTGCGGCGATGATAATCATAGCAGCTTTTATCGTTACAAATCAATTCGGCGTTCAAATTGATGTTACAAACGTTGCCTGGGCGGATGTACAGAAAGCATTCCTTGCACAGTCCTGGGTACACCTGAAGTATGACAATGATACTGAATCATGGTACAACTTGAAAACCGGAGACCACTGCCACAAACAAATATACTTTTGGGGAGACAGCTTTGTCTATATCAACCGGACAGATAATCTACGCCAGCGATATGCTCCGGGACATGGTAAACATATTACAGAAAATAGACCGACAATCTATAAAGACAACATTATCCCTGCATACGAGCCCAAAACAGCGTGGGATGCTATTGTTGGACACTTGGGAATAATTTCTGAAAATGTGAAAGTGCATGATTGGGAATTTGAAAGGAATATCGAACAAGTTGATGGTAAACAGCTTGTCCGGTTTGACCGCTATTACAACGACGCGGCAGGAAGACGATTATTAATTAAACAGATTTGGGCTGATCCCCAGACGCGATTGCCGGTCAAGGTTTGGGAACGTTTATCATTGGCGCAACGAGAAACGCAAAATCGAGAATATATCACAGGCGTCTTCTCCTTCCCTGAAATGGGTCCTCTTTCTATTTACGATTTAGGCGTGCCGAAGGATTTACCTGTCGTCCGAAACTATGACAAAATCGCAAGTCCTTCTGTTGAACAAGCGTTTAAGGCAGCTAAGGCGGTTGTTGACAGATTCCCCATTCGCTACCGTGTAATCGTCTGGCAAAATAAGGGCAGCCATGAGATAGATATCATCTGGCGCAATGGTGATAAAATTCGGCAGTCTCGATACTTTAGTCTTATTAAAGAGCCCTATCATCTTGACGTTCCGTGTACCGCGAAAGAAGTACTACAATGGACGCAAACGCAAGTACCTATTGGTGTGACGATGGTAGATGGCGATAATAGATACCGCAGAAGTAACTCTCATCCGTCACCGTCTTTTAAAGAACATCGCAAACCAGAAGTGCGAGTCGCTAGGGAAAATTCTCTGATGTTGAGCAGTTGGCCGCATGATAAACAGTGGCCGTACGTAAAGCAGGCGGCGGCGCAGTTCGAGATCATACAAGATTTGTCGCAAGAGTTAAGCGGATGTATTGGGTTGCGGAGCGATTCCGGTGACATTCGGAGGGAGATGTACATCGACCCGGCCCACGACTATATCTGCGTCAAATGGATATGGTGGAAATTGCACTCGGGTAACTGGGAGAAGGAAAGGCAGTACGAACTTTCCGGTTTCACCCGTCTGCCTGAAGGTCATTGGTATGCGAGCAGTTGTCTTCTGACTACCTATGCTGATCCGGAAAGAGGTACAGGCCAAGGTGGAGCCAACTGGTCCATTAACATTGAGGTCCTTGATGAGGGCGATTATCCTCCCGATGTGTTCAACGGGGAAAAGCTGTTGGAAGGAGCTAAGATAGAAACCTATTAGAATCGTTGCACTTATAAAAAAGGAAACATATATCCAATTGATTTGGCGTTTATCTACTACCTCGTTACTTTGAATTGAATATTGTCCGTTGTTTGAGAACTCTTCCGGTTGCCCTAAAGAGCGGGGTCGTTTTGTGAGAGCATCCATTTATTTAACCGGTCTCGCATTTCCCTTAAGACAGGCCTGTTCTCAGGTCTATCGGCAATATTGTTAAGTTCGTAAGGGTCCGTTTGCAAATCATATAATTCTTCGGCCGGGTGATGCTCAATAACATCGAGCAGTTTGGCAACTTTGGTATCGAATTTTGCCTTCTCGACCCAGGTGTCCCAGACCTGTTTGTGGCTTTCCGGGATGCCGGGGACTTTTGTAAAATGCGTGGTCCATTTGTTTTCCGGGCGAAGGTTCAGAATATATTTATACCGGGAATCACGAACACCTCGCTGAGGAAAGACATTCATATTACCGTCACGTGTATGGCTGGCATAGATATACTTGCGGAAGGTTTTGGCTTTGCCAGGCAACACATCCAAAAAACTTTTTCCATCCAAACTTTCCGGCTGCTGTCCGCCCGCGATATCGATAAAGGTTGGTGTAATATCGACAAAGGAAATCATCGCATCACAGACCGAATGAGTCTTTATTTTTCCGGGCCAGACAGCAATGAAGGGAACATGAATACCGGTATCATATACGGTCCATTTCGAATGCGGCCATTCAGAACCCTGGTCTGTAGTGTAAATGAAGAGGGTATTATCATCAAAACCATACTTTTTCAACATGGCTCTTGTCTGTCCAACCCGCTTGTCCATCGTCGTAATGTCCTGGTAGTAATTGGCCATGGCTTTCCGGGTTAGCTCAGTATCAACAATAAACGGAGGTAATTGCAATTTTGCCGGGTCATAAGTTTTGTTCGGCTCCCAGGTGACATGCGGGCTGCTGTCACCAAGAATCAGGCACAAAGGCGTTTCTGGCCGGCTTTTGGCATGATCTGAAAGAAACTCGTCAATAGCCCCGATATTTAAGCCTTCTCTGCGATATATTCTGGGATTAGCAGGATTACGAGGTAAACCGGCATCAATATATTCGAAGCAGAAGACTTCTTGTGGCTTGGCATGACGTTTGTTTGCCAGTACTACCCGGTAGCCCAAACGGCCCAGATAGGCCGGCAGTGAGGTGACATCATCCCGGCAGACTGTGTGATTTCCCATACATCCATTACGGGCAGGATAAAGTCCCGTCCATAATACCGAGCGGGAAGGCGCACATGTAGGCGAAGCAGCAAACATGCCGGAGAACAGCATTCCCTCTTTCGCAAGGGCATCAATATTAGGAGTCTTGATATCTTTGTTCCCGTAACAGCCCAGAAAATCCACCCCATGATCGTCAGATATATACATAACAATATTGGGGCGCTTGCCGGGATCGCCGGATACAGCACACGATGAAGTCATTGACACAGGAACACACGCAGCACCGAGCATTCCAATCGCTGAACGTCTTAGGAACTTCCTGCGTGTTATTTTTTGGCTCATGCTTCACACTCCTTTATATATATACTCGCAGCACTTATCTTAACCGTTAATAATTATACTTTCGAGTCATACCTTGAGCAATAATTCGCTGATACAAATTAATCGATATATAAGATATGAATTAAGCTGAGAAGAAATACATAATCTGAGATCAGGCATATATCATTGCAAAGAGAGGTCTTTATCCACGCTTACATACACGCACACCCCAAGACTGGTCAAATGAATTCGCCTAAGTCCGCTAATCAAAACCGGCAAGCCCTGCATACCCCCGTGTCTCACAACGTCATTGCTCTTTTGACTGATGCCTATCGGACGACTACGCATTTCACCTGCATCTGGTCTCTTATCAGCAGCTTACCATCGGAAAGTGCCATCGGTCCCCAGTTTTGGGTTGCACCTCCAACTCTTAAAGCTATACCTTCACTGTTTGTTCCTGCTTCTCCAAGTAACTCTGCTGATGCAAGTTGCTTAAATCCAGATGGATCAGGCTCTATAAGATACAAAGCCTTCCTACCGTCGGTAGCCAGAATCAGGCCATCGGCCAGAATCATGCTGCCTTTATTAAAATCAGGTGAACGTCTTGTTGTCCACATGATCTGACCATCCATGCTCATACACACCAGGCCGTCACGCCGATTATTGGTTCCGTACTGAGCATAGAAATATCCGTTATGTAATATCGGCGGTTTTGTTTGATCGCCAAATTCTTCGGTTGTAAAAAGTTCTGTTGTGCCGTAGCTGCCATCTGCCTTTTTTTCGACCTTTATCATAGTTGCGCCGAGTTCGTATCCACCAACAACAAGCACTTTGTTGTCACCGGCATCAACAGCACTCGGTACCGAAATGTGACAATTCCACTTATCATATTCCCAAAGGATTTTTCCCGTAAGGGGTTCTATTCCAACAACATTACCCAGAGTTTGAGGCAATTCTCGATTTCCAATAGGATTAGTAGATGAAATAACCATTACAACATGGTCTTTTCCGTCTATTTTCACAACTGAAGGACTGGCATATGATTCATTGCCAAGATTGGGCGTTTTCCAAACAATATCGCCTGTGAGTTTACCATAAGCAACCACACCCGCCTAAGGCGCCTGCGATGCCAGAATAAGCAAATCGCCGTAAATCAAAGGGCACTGAGTAATGGCCCATATCGGAAATCCACCGGGTCCACGTCCAAATCCCCTCGATGAGCTGCTTGCGGGTTTTCCGCCAAAATCCGTCCAAACATTCTTATTCCAGACGGGCTTGTGTGTGTTTATGTCTATGCAATAAACATCGCCGTTATGACCGCATGAATAAACTTTATTACCTTCCACAATCGGTACACTTCGCGAGCCGGGAAACATAGCAGATCCGGGAGCATCATAGGCAAAATTCCAGAGTTCTTTACCATTGGAAAGGTCAAAACACCGAAGATTATCACCTACCTTATCATCCCTGTCGAGCAAATATACCTTACCGTCTTTGATTACGGGTCCGCCAAATCCTCTTCCAACAGAAATATTCCATAGAACTTCCGGCCCATTCTCAGGCCAGGTGCGCAGAAGCCCTTTTTCCGGCGAGATTGCGTTTCTATCAGGCCCGAGATACTGTGGCCAATCCGCGGCCAGCGCGGCACAAGTCAGTGCTAACGTGATGATGATCGTCCGGCATTTCAGTGAGATTCCATACTTCTCTTCGTTCCAATACATGATTTCTACCTCCTTATCCGGGATTTACCATTTTACTCAGTAATCCGTATAATGCCGAGTTCCGTTGTAATTGTCACCTATCCACGAACATTTACACGGGTTTCGTTACTTTGCTTTGACGTCGTAGCAGAGCAGTACATCCTGATCACGGATGTATAATTTACCGTTGGCAATGACCGGGTGCGGCCAGGCCGGCGCCCTGCTACGGTCCGGCTGCTCAAAGCGACCATGTTCGATGTATTGCTTCGGATCCGGTTCAATCAGGACTACAGTACCGTCTTCCATACGATAGTAGAGTCGGCCATCCGCCAGTGCCACCGAGCCCTTCGCCCGACGACCTGCGCTCTCACGCTGGTCCCACATGATCTTGCCCGTCTTGAAGTCCAGACAGACGAGGGCGCCACCCTCATTGCCGCCAGTGGCGCCATACAGGTAGCCACCCAAAAGGATCATGCCTCCGTGGTGGTTTTGCATCTCGCTGGTGGAATAGACTTCCTCGGCCTTGACACCACCGTTGGCATCTTTGCTAAGCTTCACCAAACCAGCACCCGCACCATAGGCCGAGGAGGCGAACACATGGCCGTCGTGGTAGATCGGCGTGGAACAGATAATCCCCATGCGGTTGGCGGGCTTGTCATACTTCCAGAGGAACTTACCGTCAGACGCTGCAATCCCTGTAAGCGTTTTGCCGGTGAGCTGCACGTACTGGCGCTGCCCTTGGAAGTCGACCGCGATAGCCGAGGAATAGGCCGCTCCAGATCCGCCAAAACCACCGAAACCACCTGGACCACCGCGGGGACGGCCTCGACCACGGTCGGCACCGCTGGGAGCACCACCGAAACCACCCGGACCAGCGCCGGGACGACCTCGATCACGGTCGGCATTGCCGGGAGCGCCATCGAAACCACCCGGACCACCACCGGGACCAGCAGACCCGCCGTCGGAACTGCTGGGCACCTGGGCCTTCCAGATCGTCTTGCCGGTCAGCTTGTCGAGGGCTACCAGGGTCGCGTCTACGCTGCCTGGGGTGCAGATGACCTTATCACCATCAACGAGTGGCGATTCGCGGTAGCTCCACATGGGTGTGCGCCCGCCAAAATCATCTGTCATACTGATTTGCCACACGATCTTGCCGTCTTTGACCTGCAGGCAAGCCACATTACCGCCCAGGCCCTCGACATAGAGCCGTTCGCCATCGACTGTCGGCGTGCATGCGGGCCCCTCTTTTCCCTGCGACGGTCGCTGCGCGAAAGCCGGGCCAAGGCGGGTCACCCAAAGCTCCTTGCCGTCGGTCTCGGACAGGGCCCAAACGACTTCGTCCTCACCCCGGTTGCTCATGCCGAAGATCCGTCCGGCGGCAACGGACGGAGCGCTATAGCCGCCGCCGAGTTTGTCGATTTTCCAGGCGAGCGGGGGGCTATCGTTCGGCCATTCCTTGAGCAGGCCTGTGTCCACGGACTTGCCGTCACGGTTTTGCCCGCGCCATTGCGGCCAATCCGCAGCCAAAGTGCTGCCGCTCGTTATCGTTATAATTGCTGCTATCAGCATTACTTTAGTCTTCATTTTCTTCACTCCTAATAAATTATTATCTGGAAATATCCCCTTTGAACGCTTAAAAACGCAATTTTCTATGTACGACGTCAATAATCTCACCAAAATCTATCGAATTATTAATTTTTGCACAAATCTACTTGATAAATCCGGGGTAATATCATTTTTTAGAGTATTCTAAAAAATTCGTAACTTCTTTCAAAACAAGCATTCTCCATGTGTATGGACATACTCTGCCCCCTACTCTATTTAACATTCCGCATGTAAAGACGTTTGGAGAATCCGTTTTATTTCAGAGTTAAATCAAATTTCTACCATTTTATTTGAGGAGTACAACTCATTTTTCATGCACTACGTGGGAGATCCGGGATAATACAATTAAGAAGATTTGATTTCTCAGTAAAATCTGCTACTGTATTGAAACAGGAGCCTAAGCATATTTTATGTTAATGTCACATGGGATATGCAAGTTATCAAATCTTATTTCGAAAGGAGCCGGATTATGCGTAAGCTGATTTTAATCTGTCTATTGATATTATTGACATCAACAATCAGCCCGGCAGATATTGTAACATTAGAAAGCCGCTGGTTGAAGGCCGAGATAAATGATGTTACGGGGCGATGGAGCTTGTTAGATAAACGTTCAGGAACAAGATGGCCTTCGGATGGGACGGCTGGGCCCGGAAGCGCAGAGTGGCTTGAGGGTGATTTTGAGAGGACTGACATCACAAGCAAGAATACCGTACATCTGCACAACAGGAAGAATGGTACGGCTGTTGTCTTTGCCCTTGTTGATGAAGGAAAAACATTAGACCTTAATTACGAGGAAAAGGCAAGCAGAAGTATCCGTGTACTTGAGGAAGCTCTGGTTATTACGGATGTTGAAGACGGCTATGTTATCGTACCATGCCGGGAGGGATTACTGATTTCGGCCAACAGCGGAAAAACATTTAAACGAGTATTTGGCACATCCGATTATGAAGGCTGCCATATGAATATGCTCGGTTTTATAAAGAGCGGTTCGGCGCTGATTGCAACATGGGACGATGCTTACGTTTTTCCGGAACTTCATAGTACAAAACCCACAGATAAACCATACAACCAAAGATTAACAGCAACGTTCGAGTTACGACGCAGCGCAAAGTCGGTACGTCTTACGCCGTTAGGTAAAGGCAACTGGAATACGATAGCTGCCGGCTACAGGCGTTATGCCGAAAAGCAGGGTTTGGCGATAACACTTAGAGAAAAGATTCGCCGCGACAAGCACGTAGAACTGATGATCGGAGCATCGAATGCCAAATTGTGGACCTGTCTTGCGCGGCGTATGAATGAGGAAAGCACTAAGGAAGAATCGGTCAAAGTTCGCTGGGCTTTCGATGAGGCCGCAAAAATCGCTGAGCATCTTCGTAACGACCTTGACATCGAGCGCTGCCTGTTTATGGTTGGCGGCTGGACAGAAGGCGGCTATGACTGCCGGCATCCCGATAACCTGCCGGCTAATCCTGAGTGCGGCGGTAATGAAGCACTGTCGGACGCAATCAAGCGAATCCAGGCATTGGGCTATGTCGGATGCTTACACGATAATGTGCAGGATATGTATCGGGACGCGAAGAGCTGGGACCCGGCATTCATTGAAAAACATCGAGACGGTTCGCTTATAACCGGCGGCAGGTGGTTAGGCGGACGAGCATACATGGTCTGCGCGCCGAAGCAATTGGAACTTGCCAAACGGCCGCAGAATCTACCTGCTATCCATAAGCTATTCTCACCATGGAGCTACTTTATCGATACGACCTACGCGGTTGGGCCCCGTGAATGCTTTGATCCCAATCATCCTGTTGAGAGAAACAGCGACATCGCCTGGAAGATTCGCCTGAGCGATTATGGGCGGGAAGTATTTGGAATTTTCGGCAGTGAGTGCGGTCGCGAGTGGGCACTGCCACACAGTGATTTCTTCGAGGGACTCGTGGGTGTAAGTGGAAAGTACTACCATAACCTTAAACCAGAGGAAATCGGGGCTACGGTTATTCCATTCTTCGAGATGGTCTATCATGACTGCCAGATATGCTATGGCAAGTACGGCTACCAGGCCCAAAAGGCTGCTGAATATGTCGCGCATCATGTTTTATGCGCCCGCCCGCTGCATTATCACTCTTTTAGCGACCACCTTTACTGGCAATCTGACCAGAGCAAAACAAATGAAAACAGTAAGTCGGATATCTCCTGTTATACCCGCAGTGATAACGGCTGGGCTGAAAATATGCATCCCATGGATGTATTTCTGAAAAATACTCATGAAGTGTTGGGACCCCTGCACAGTGTTACAGCCCACGATGTCCTGAAACAATTGGAATTTCTCAGCAAAGACCAAACACTCCGGCAGGCGACATACGGACAAGGGAAAAATGCGACAAGAATCATCGTGAATTTCTCAGCAGCAGAAGCCCGGGTTACATCGGAACTGGGAGCAGATGTAGTCCTGCCGCGTTGGGGATTTGTAATAGAAGGGCCGCGTTTTGCAGCTTTTTATGCGCTTCGCTGGAATAAAGAAGAGTACGGTAATGGTGCTTTGTTTACACTTCAGGCAAAGGACGATAAAGATTTGAAAAATTCTCGTAGCATACGCGTTTTTCATGCCTTTGGGCCGGAAAACCTTCGATGGAAGGATAACATCTACAAAATAAAACGCGAGCAGGTGATACAACCTCAATAGCTACAGAAAGTTAGGTGAATCTATAGAAAAATTTCAGAAATAATCGTTACATTTAGTATCAATGCAGGCACATAATTATAAAATCTTTACTAAATTTATATTCCATGGAGGGAAGTTGATAATGTAGTGTATCGAATATACACTATCGCCTAAGCTCCTGCTTTTACATTCTCCTCCAAAAAGCAGGGGCTTTTTTTCTAAATCCGCTTTTTTTGTGGATTTCCGCAGTTGAAGCTCATTGTGCTGAATCACAACATAACCTTTTTACGATATTTTTTCCACTTTTTTAAATTTTTCATGAGTCATTTCTGGTGTGAATTTCGCATTATAATATGATAGAATTTATATGAGAGGCGATATTACAGCTTTATTGATATTGATTATGAATAAATTCTGTTAATTTCATTTGGAGGTCGAAAATGATTAAGTCAATTCTCGGGGGCGTAGTTCTTTGCCTGCTCATATCCGGTATCGGAAACGGTTCGGCGAAGTTTGTCAGGATCGAAAGGCTCTCTGACCGTGTGGTCATTGGCTATTGGCTTGGAACCGGCAGGACGAATTTCGTGGCGATAAAATCACAGAAGGGCCTGGTAATCATCGATACCGAGATGTCGCCGCGTATCATGGCGCCAATTAAAGAGCGGCTTGAAAAGGCATTTGGGCGTAATGACTGGGCTTATGTCATCAATACACATGCCCACATCCATCATGCAGGCGGAAACAGTCTGTTCAAAGGCGCGGTGGTAATCGGCCACGACAATTTACCCGCTGATATGCAGTGGCTCATCGATAAGCAGGTAGATCAAACATGGAAACGCAAGAACCTTGATAATAACGCCATGACGATTCGCAACCTGCAGGCTTTACTGCCGCGGGTCGCCGGAAATCGATTACAGACCAGGAGGATACAAGGTGAAATCAAGTTCTTCGAACTAAACACGCAGGACATAAAGGAAGGTTTCGAAATTGTAAAACCGACTATAACGTTTTCCGATAAATACACTCTTGACCTTGGAGACCTTCGGCTTGAACTTGTTTTTTTCGGCAAAGGGCACAGTCTGTCCGACACACTGGTTTACGTTCCGCAGGAGCGACTGCTGGTTACGGGCGCGATTGTGTATCAGCGCCGTCACCTGCCCGAGATTGGCGAAGAGTCGAAACTCCAGGACGTATATCGCTTCCTGGCAGTGCTGGACGAGTTTCTCGCCGAAGGGGTGAAGATCGATCATGTGATCACTTCACACAGCCCACCGCTGCGGCAGAACGATCTCCGGCCCGTGCGGGACTATTACCAGAGGATGCTCACGGAGGTGCACGCGGCCCAGCAGGAGGGCCTGACCCTGGAGCAAGCCACGAAGCGACTCGCCGTGCGGACGAAGTTCCCCGCCTTCCGTGAGCCACCACCCGGCGATTGGGCCTACGGCATGCACGAGCGCAACATGAGGAATCTGTGGCGCATTCTGCAAGAAGAAGAACAGCAGCCGAAAACACAGCACGCCGGAAATTAGACATATCGACATACACTTCTAATTTACACTTTTCGCCATTGTGTTTACGGGTATTTATCAGGTTCTATTGAGTTTGGAGTCTCCAGGAGTCTCATGAACCCTGTTGAAACACGATGTTACTTGTGAAGCACACCAAAATTCAATTGTTATTCGTCTTATATGGACATTAAAATAAATTGTGTTATGGTGCGTTAATCAAAAAAAGTATAATTATATTGCTCGTATTTCTTACTGGCAGAATTGATATACTTAATAATAAAGGTATAAGCTTGCTGTATAATCTAAGAACAATGTCATTTGGAAGATTAAAGTCTGTTATAGGAGATTTATCTGTGAGGAGGTCGGCAATACCATTAACCTTATCCATCGGAATATGGACAGGAACAATCTTTCCCTGCCTGTTTTTTTCAATTTCATCTGCATCCGGCCAGACCATAAGACACGCCGTCCCGGACGAACATCCCCGGCTTTTGGGCTCTCTTGAGCGTTTGCAGGGATTGGCCACCGAACGCCCCGAAGCTTATCAGCGAGTTGTGCAGGTGGCACGCCAGGCAAATGCAGACGATCATGCGAAAATGATATCGATGGCTATTGTCTGTGCGATAGAATCTGATGAGCAGCTTGGCAGACTCGCGGTACAGAAGGCAATGACGTACATAAATAGTCCCATACGAAGCGGGCATGTCACCTTTGGTCACGACCTGGCCCGCTGTGCAATAGTTTACGATTTGTGTTATGAATACTGGAGCAAGGACCAACGTGCAGGATTCCACGAATACATGAACAGAACAGTTGATGCGAATGTACGCTCGGAAACCCACGTATTCCACAACGGCTGGTACGGATACAAGCACTGGGGAATCGGACTGGCCTGCTACGCAACATATTATGAAAACGAAAGAGCCCAAGCAATCCTTCGGGCCCTTGAACAAGATTGGCTTACCCGTGCAGCACCGGCCCTCGAACTGGCCGGTGATGGAGGCGGATGGGCTGAGGGATATTATATACACTACTGGTTGTATGAATGGCTGTTCTTCTGTGAGGCTGCCCGCTATTGTGAAGGAGTGGACTATTACGCGGCCGCACCGAAGTTTTTCAATAACCGGGCAATTGCAGGCATGTTTGAAACTTACCCCGGGATCAAGACATACAATTCCCGCCGGTCGGTCCCAATGGGTGATGGGGGCGGCCGTACCTTCGGAGGAGACCGAGACAAGACACTATCGGCAAGATGTATCCTGGTAAATTATTTTTACGACGACCCGAACCATCAGGCTGTGCACACTTTCAATGAGACTACACCAAGGTCCAGTGTGGGTGTATATGCGTATAAGGATTTTCTCTGGCGGGACACTTCCATCGAGAAAGGCGATATCAATGCTTTCAAGCTCTCGCATATAAGTCCCGGGCCCGGCTATGTCTATGCCCGCAGCTCGTGGGATGAAGATGCTACTTATTTCTTCTTTAAGTGCGGAGACCGCTTCACCGCTCATCAGCATCTGGATGTGGGACATTTTCTTATTTACAAGTATGAGGAGCTTGCAGGCGACGGCGGCCATTATGACTCTTTCGGTTCAAGTCATGATGTCAACTATCACCTGAGGAGCATTGCTCATAACACGATACTTGTCCATGACCCATCGGAGACCTGGCCGAATATTCGCGCCGGCACCGTTACCGGTAACGACGGAGGGCAATCGCATTCCTGGCCTCACCATAACGGAGCGGTTACGGACCCGCAGCAATGGCTAAAAGAACACACGCTGTATGATATTGCAGATATTCTGGCTTTCGAAGACCGGGGAGAATACCTGTATGTGGCCGGTGATTGCACACGAGCCTATTCACTGGATAAGCTTGAGTATTTCACACGCCAGATTGTGTTTCTCAGGCCCGGTATTTTTGTCATCTTCGATCGTGTATGTTCCACGAATCCGCAATTTCAAAAGACCTGGCTGCTTCAGGCAATGAAGGAACCCGCTGATACCGGTCAGAACATGGTAGTTACTAACGGTGAAGGACGATTGTTTATCCAGACTCTACTGCCTGAGAATCCGCAGATTAAGCTGGTAAAGGAATCAAAACTGTACAGTTATGACGGCAATAAATATCTTCCCGGCCGGGATACGGGACCTGCGCCTCAATGCCGCATCGAAATATCACCTCCCGAACCAGCCAAAGTTGATTATTTCCTACATGTGTTGACAGCGACAGATGCCGCGACCACATCAGTAGAAAAGGCCGCTTTTAATATTGACAACCAGACTGTAACAGTGGTTGTAGGCCCTGCAGAAATCACATTCACGACAAATGAAGTAGGAGGCAATATCAACATGTCCGGGCGCACGAGTATATTTGCAGACAGAATTATAGCCGAACATAAGTAGAAGCATTTGCAAAGTTGCTTCTAACTATATCTGGTAGTATTCACTATTCTATTGAGCCGTAAAACGGTCCTCATTAAGAATATCACCATCAACACTGTAATGTCGAAATGTCACTGTGGGCTCGCCTTGCGAACGGTCAACGACGACCTCAAGGAATCCCCCAATCACACTTAAGTACTGATGCTCGGGATATCTCATGTCATCACTCCAGCCTCCGGCATGTTTATCGCTGGCCGGCCCGCACGAGTATTCCCGCACACCTGTCTTGGCATCCACAGATACATATTGCCAGTGACGATCTCCACAAACGATGTACATGTTCTTTTGCTTCGAAATAAATTCCCTTAGCTCATCGCCTTCGTGTGTAAAATCTACATTCGAATGGTTGTCATGCTTGTTGGTTCGATCGGGCCCAACGATGGGTGTCGGGCTGCACAAAATACGAAATGTCGCATCCGACTCTTGAACAGTCCGCTTAAACCATTCTTTTTGCTCTTTGCCCCAGACGGTTTTATCCGGGCCGTCAGGCATTGTATTGGGACTGCGAAAGTCGCGCCCTTCGACCAGCCATATCTGGAGGTCCCTGCCCCATCGAAATGTTCGATAAGTTCTCTCGCCCATCGGTACCTGCTCCAGGAATATCGCCTGGCCCTGCTCGAAAGTTAAGTCTCCCATGAATTTGGTTTTTTTCCCGGGCCAACAATCATCCATCCATGTGTCGTGGTCGTCCTTGATGAAATAGCTGGTAACCTGACGATGAAATTCGACATTAGTCGGGAGACTGTACATACGGGACCAATGCCAGCGTGCCAGAGATAAAGTCTTGGCCAGCTTGTCATAATAAACGATATCGCCAGTATGGACAAAGAAGCTGGGATCAAGCTTCAACATAGCAGGATAAATTTTATACCCGCCACCATCAGCATCCTGATCCGGATAAGCCTGGCCCGTTGAAACAGTAAAGACAATTCGTTCAGATTTATCGGCACGAGGCGCCGTTTTAAAGCTGCCATTTATAAGCTGTCCTTTTGTTCCTCCCCCTGCCGTCGCCTCCACACGTACCTGATATCTGGCATTCGGTTTGAGGTTAGCCAATTTGAACTGATGAGTGTAATCACGTTTAGGATCTACGTTATTCCAATTAGTGATGTTCCAATTGGAAGCACTCTCCATCTTATACAGAAGCCTGACTTTTCCGGGTGCACCGGGCACGGCCCCTTCAATTGTCTGGATTGTTGAATTCTCAGGGAACTTAACGACCGGAGTCGAATCCGGCCTTCCCTTGGGCTTCTTAACCAGCTCGCCGGTGTCGGAATCACTATAAAGAACCTCTGGCATAGCTCCCAATCCCACCCGTTCCGGATGGCGAGTAAGACGCGTCCAAACTATAGCTTCCTTGTCAGTAACTTCCCCGATTTTAATTCCTGTGGCTTGATAAGGCCCTCCCGAGGAAACATCACCACAACCATACGCAGCCAAAATAAGAACTATAAATATTAATTTCATAATAGATTTCAAAATCATTCAAATATCCTTTCTCATCAAAAAACCTGAATGTTATTACCTTCTATTCACAACAAATATTACCGGCAGCCGAGTACGTCAATCTTATTCTAAGAGCAATCTGAGGGCTCATACAGACTAAGCGGTTATGACCTTTGGAGCAAGGGTATACTGCGCCCCGCTCCACTGTCACGAGAGAAAGTGGAAAAGTTCGTTAAATCACGGAAAAACCTATAATCCATAAAGAACGATATCAGCGAAACTGTTTACTTTACCAATTGCCGCTGGCAACCTTCTGTTGAATCTGCTCATGGCCGATACAAAGCACCCGGCCATCGATCAGACTCAAAATTACCCTGCCATTGCGATCAACAGCCATACCCCATGGCACTGGAGCAGATGGAAGCGTTTGACTCCAGAGCGGCTCGCCGTTACGAAGATTGATCGCAGTAACTTTCGATTTATCAGCTACCACAACGGCGTTCGTTGTCAGGGCAACAGCAATGCTCTCAGCGCAGATATACTGCCATAGAGGTTTCTCAGAAACTTTGAATTCTCCCCATGCCTGTGTTATATGCCTCGGGATTTTTTCGTCCGTAACACACCGGCTCAATACGCCCTTGTCCAGCGGCTCGTAACAAAGCAGCCTGCTGTTGTCTATCCAGACTACGTCACGCCGACCGGTTGAAGCATGCAGCAGCTTTTTCGTCACCGTGTGGTCATACACCGGGATTTCAGGACGCGTGTAGAGCGGGCTCCCGCAGGCAATAACTCTATCGCCTACAAGGAAAAGCTCCCAGCCGCGTGGAGTGGTTGACTCTGTATTGGCCAGAGGGGCGGCATCATTAAGGCACCGTCCGTCATCGATATCATAGACCGCAGGTGAAACGGCATTCCCCCCGGCAAGATAGAGCTTATTCTCGTGGAGCAGCAGATGCCCTTGAACGCTAACCCCTGTGTTAGCTTTAGCGTCCAAATGTCCGGATGTATCGTTGCACCATCGAACACTTCCGGTAGCCGGATCGAGAGCATATACATAGGTCCCATCGTAGTTCACCAGACCGGCAGCGACATAAGCTGTCCCATCTTCCACAAGAACACCGCTCGCCGCCGGCCAGGTCGAGAGGATTTTGCCGTAAACAGGGATATTGCGTTCGGCTGGTGCGGCCCGAAAACGCCAAAGCAGCCGGCCAGTGGCCGCCTCAAAGGAGTACACCCAGCCGTCACCCGAACCTACCAGCACACGATCATTCCATATGGTCGGGGCAATGCGAATCTCTCCACCGGTGAAGACCTTCCATTGCTCACGTCCTGTGTCACTGTCCAGGGCACGGACAATTCCGTCCGAACCGGCCAGCAGGACAAGACCACCGGCCGTCACAGGAGCTGTAAGACTAACACTACTCAGAGCAGACGACTTTGTCAGCCAAAGTTGGCCGCTGGTTTCAGGAACGACCGCCCTGCTCGTCGCGGTTCGCTGGTTGTTTGCCCTGAATGTGGGCCAGTCGGCATCAGATACACTCAGGCTCTGAACCGGTTTGATTTTGCCGGCTCCCTTTTCGAATCGAGTCGACCAGGAGCTTTTTGGAGTGAAATCGAAGTCACCCGCCGAGCCAAGGCAGGTAAAACCATTCAGAGTAAGCTGGCAGTCACAGGCAAAAGGCCACCAGTAAAGAAGACCATTAGCTACCGTCACCCCATCGTGACAGGGAGGACGCATTGGTGACAGCCATCGTGGACGAGCACTGGCCAGATCGAAACGAACCGTTCCTCCCATAGCCCGGAATAAGAGACTGTCTGAAGTAGCTGTTGGGCGGGTACACGCCCGCCGACCCGTAGGAAGCTCCGCAAGAACCTCTCCTGTCAGTGGGTCAAACTTTTTGCTGAAGTTGTTACCCCACGGACCACTAATTGCATACAAGGCCTCGGGATAAATGACCAGTTGAAAGTTGTCATATGGGTGCTGCCATAGTATCCGGCCGTCTTCGGTGGAAACGGCCAGCAGTTTTCCCAACTGCGGCCCGGCAAAATACAGAACGCTGTCACTACATTTCAAATAAACAGTTGTCCGCCAGTTCGTTTGCCAGCTCTGACGGGGAAGGTACTCACCGAGCGTCTCGAACAACTCAGGCGCGTTGTCCTTTGTCTTGCGCCATAGAACTCGTCCCGTTCGTGAATCGAGGCAGGTCAAATAGGTCCCAAACTGAAAGGCAAAAATCCGCCCGTTCTTCATGCAGACGGCACGGCCATCCATTGGCTCATTTTCGCGGTAGTGCCATAAAACTTTCTTTGTCTCAGGATCGATGGCTAAGAGGTTACGACCAAATCCCCAGGGCTGTTCGGACTGGTTATAGCCCTTTGATATACCTTCCCAGGGCCAGCCGTGGGCCTGACGTTTCCACCGCATCGTTTCGTCCTTCTGTTCGGCTTCTCCGATCAGAGCGTAGAGGACACCATCTTCCAGCGCCATCCACTTCCAGAACGTGCCTCCCGCCATGCTCACCGGTGGAATGATCTCGCCTTTTGTCTCACCCGAGACGGCATCGATAAGTTTGCAGGACTTGTCGTCACCTAAGAAGAGCGTTTCCGGCGTGGCGATCATCGTATTTCGGTGAACCATCAGGCCTTCAGGCAAGGGTCTTTTCCAGAGTATCGTACCGTTGAATGCGTTGAACGCAGCCAGCGTATTCAGAAAAGCTTCCTCACGCTCGTGCCAGGCAACATGACCGAAGGCTTTGAACAGGCGGCCGCCGGCAGTGACTGCCAATTGCGGCGCAGGGCCATAACGAGGGTCAGCGAGAAACTGTGTCATATATGGCGCACGAATAAGGCTGTCCTGCGAAAGCGGATTGTTGTCCGGGCCATGATAAGGATGGCTCCAGTCGTCCAGCCCTTCCGGAAAAGGTTTGCTTAAAACTTCCCGTCCTATTAATGCTTTTCCTTCCGGTCGAAGTACCCGCAATACCTCGGCCTGTGGAACACGCCTTGCCCCGCCCACTGCAACTACGGCATCGGCAATATTGTCGGCCAGATGTAATTTCTTCAGCGCCCCCTTACCCACAAAGATGCGTGTACCATAGAAACCCGCATCATCGGCTATCTTGCGTGCCTTTTCCACACCTTCTGCTTGTGGTAACTGCATATATATCAGAAGCTCGCTTTCACGCACGAGTTTCAGCGCAAGCTCACAGGATGAATCACCAAGCAACACACAGATTCCGCGATCAGCTCCGATGCGCTTGAGAATCGGATTTTGCTGATTGGCCGCAAAGGTCAGGGAATTAATGACCAGCAGGCTGATAATTGCTGTCAAGAGGCATCGCTTCATTTCTTTTCCTCCTAAAAAAGATATTAGCCGGAATTTCCTTCAAAGCATAGATTCGAGACAACCACGAACCTTCCAGAACACCAAATTACCAAATTCTTTTCAAAACTACAAACGTTTTTGGTTTATAACCTGTAAACATCCGTTCGGCGGTCAACAATATGCCCGCTCTTGTCCGCCAGCGCTTCGGAAAGGTCGATTTCAGTAACGGTATATGTTTGAGTTTTGTCTTTATTATTGCATACAACAGCTCCATTCGGGCCGGTAATAAGCGATTGTTCAGGATGAGTAAATACTATAAAAATCCCGTTCTCATAGGCTCTTGTTCTCATCATACAGAGATTCAAATCCCCATGCATTCCATATGTCGGATTGAAAATTACCCTTGCTCCCTTAAGAGTAAGAGTCCGTGTTGTTTCAGGCCAGCGACGATCCGCACAGATCATGACACCGAACAGCCCGAAATCCGACTCATATACATTAAGGTGTTTTCCGGGCATATACTTGTAATCATGTGTCTGGATATGAAGCTTATCATACATTCCCACCAGCCCGCCAGTGCGATTGTATATCAAAGCGGTATTATATACTCCATCAGCAACCTTACGCGTACAACCATAAAAAAACCAGGCCTTGTTTCGTTTGGCCCAGTCCGAGACTACCTGTGCGTACCTTGAAGTTATAGGATTAATTGCATACTTAATCATATCATCTTTTGTTACAGATTTTTCTGTCGATACATATCCATCCAGAAAACCCTCCGGGGTGATTACAACATCCACTTTGTGATTACTTTCGATTTCCTTAAGTATTTTCATCAGGCTCGTATGGTTCGCTTTCATATTTCCTTTTTCCGGATAAACCTTTACCTGTGCTACGCGGATTTTTGACGTCAGTTTCTTTTTGGAGGGCTCGGCATCCGGATTTTCTTTGTTAGTCTCAGCAAATACCTTTGAGACGCCGATGCCGGCAACACCAGCGGCCATTAGAAACTCTCTTCTGGTTTGTCTTAACATGACTGTTCGCCTTCCTCTTAATCTATACTAACAATTTGGACATGTTTATCCTCAATGCTATTCACTTTTAGCCTATGATATCGTAATCCGCCGCTCAATCCAAAATTATTTTGAGGCTCTTTTATGCATTACGAGACTGGGCCTTATAGAATTCATCATAGTTATTTTGCTGTTTGCAGCAACAAGTAATTTCAGGTACTATAGTACTTGCTTAGCCCGGGAAGATTGTTAAGGGCGGCAGATATCTGATAAGTATTACCGGTAAGAGGGACAACTCATGAAACATCACACTAAATCGACAAGTTTAACCACCACATTACTAATCTGCTCTGCGCTGGCTCTGACCTGCCCGCTCCGAGCTGATGAATCCTTCGATTACTTTGACAACTCATGGACAGTCATAGGGCTTAAAGATTATGCACATGGGACACGCATTACTCCTGACAATCAGCTCGTGGTTCATGACAGCAACAAAAAACCTTCGAGAGTTTTAATCCGGTTCGGGCAGCAACTGACTCCACTAAACCGCCAACATACAAAGAAGCTAACGAACGGATGGCTGCCGGTTGTTTTAATCACTGCCGAAGATGGCCGGGTAATATACGAGTTCACTCTTTGGGCAACACCATTACCCTCGGTAAAAAACTGGAAAAAGGCATTCGACTGGCCTATTGAAGGTGAGAATTATCTGAACTGGATATTAGTAAAGGTCACCAATACAGGGCCAAAAATTGCCGAGGCAAAGCTAAAAGTCGAACCAAATGAACCTTCCGGCTCAGGAGGAAATACTTTCGCCTGGTCATTGGCCCCCGGCGAAATTGCCGAAACAGTGATATCGATACCATTTTCTCCACTAAAAGAAAAATCAGATTTTACCAAAAAAGATGCCGGGCTTTGGCTGGGCCGGACTGTTCAGTACTGGCAAAACATCATGGCAAAAGCCGCACAAATCAGGGTTCCCTGCGAGAAAGCAACACAGGCTCTTCTGGCTTCACATATGTATCAATTCATCTCAAATGACCATGGTGAAGTACATCCGGGGGAAGGATTTTATGATGAATTCTACATCCGTGATGGTGCGTACCAGATAATGGAATTTGAAGAAGCCGGCCTGAAAGATGCCGCACAAAAAGCAATGGAAAGCTTCCTGACTCATCAAAGACCCGATGGACGCTTTGAGTCACAGAAAAACCAGTTCGACGCTAACGGCCAGGCATGTTGGGCACTTTGGCAGTTCTATAAAATCACCGGCGACCAACAATGGCTAAAAAAAGTATATCCTCAAATGCGGCAAGCAGTGGACTGGACTTTGAAGGCCAAACGTCAGGTACCTGCTGATTCGCCTTTTTTCGGAGTGCTACCGAACGCCCCTGCTGACGGCGAGTATTTATGGGATGGAAAA
This sequence comes from Planctomycetota bacterium, assembly GCA_014384025.1. GTDB lineage: Bacteria > Planctomycetota > Phycisphaerae > Sedimentisphaerales > Anaerobacaceae > NIOZ-UU13. Next base: position 36,093 of record JACNGQ010000372.1, read on the forward strand.
CATCATATTGTTGGCTACGATTTTTGGAACCTGCGGGCTTTATTATGTACTGCCGATGCAGCACGGATATTGGGCAGAACAGATGAGGCAAAGGACTTGCTGCAGGAAGCCGAGTTATATCGCAATGCCATCGATAACGCCTGGAAACAAACCGGGCTCGATTATTTCCCGCCCAGTTGGGAAAAAGTAGGCACCCACTGGAGTAATACTGAAACACTATGGCCCACGGAGATTTTCGCCTCCCACGACCCGCGAGTCACCGCATTAATCAGGCAAGTACGGCAAAACCACGGTGGGGGCTTCATCGAAGGTACTATTCAGTGGCTTGGTCATCCGGATGCCATACATCCCTATATGTCTTCTTATACCACTATGGCATCCCTCATAAGAGGAGAACACGAGCAGGTTGTCGAAGACTTCTATTGGTATCTTCTGCACTCTACCGCAGCACATGCCTTCCCGGAAGGTATTTATTACAAACAGCGCATCGCGTGGAACGATACCATCCCACACACTCTGGGAGCTTCCAATTATGCAATTATGCTCCGGCACATGCTCATACACGAAGAAGGCGATGAGCTGCATCTGCTAAAAGCCATACCCGACTGGTGGCTGGCCGAAGGTAAAGAAATTCGGATCAAGCGGGCACCAACTCACTTTGGACCGATGAACCTAATAGTGACCGGCACAAAGAAAGGTGTACAGGTGAAATTTGACCCGCCCCGACGACAGCCGCCAAAGCATATTTTTCTTCATCTGCCGGAGTCGCGCAGACTGATTAAACCGCTAAAAGGTGTTGAAGTTGTCCAAAGACCGGACCAGAAGACACACTGGGACTTCCAAAAGGTTGTAAAGCTGTATTCGCAACAGAGAGAAGATGCAAACACCCAATTAACTGACCGACAGGCTCTTTTTTTAGCCGGACTGCCGCTGCAACAGGATTTGAAAGTCGCCGACAAAGAAGCAATTAATAGCTCCGAACAGGTAATATTAAGATTCGTTCTGAAGATGAATCCCGATATATATATAAAATCAAATTATAAAAAACCTCCTCAGTTTGCCCTCTGGCTGGAAGATGAAACTGAAGGAACAATAAGCACAATCTGGGTGACATCCAAAACAGGCACAGGAAGCTGGGGAAGCGATGTTGTTCGCACTGTATCTCTGCCGTATTGGGTAAGCCGGTGGAATATTGAAGCACAGAGCCGGAGTTATCCAACTCTGGAAAATCCCGTAATAGATGCAGTAACCGGGGCAACTCCAAAAGTAGAACTTACCGCCGAAACCATAGTTCCTGCTAAAAGCACGTTGAACTACTTCATCGAAGTTAATGTCTCTGGTGACTATAACGATGCTTTTCCTGTTAAACGCCAGGATGGAAAACAAGACCGGCAGGGAAACGGACAGCCTTCCATTATTTACAGAGGAACAATAACCTCATCCCCAGGCCAGCGAAGCAACCCTCAATTAATAGGCAGGACCGAGCAATTTCAAAATGTTAAACATATCATTACAGACCTAAAAGGAATTACCACCGCTAAAGATTTATTTTCCACAATCGAAGTATCCTGTGAATTGCCATAATAAAAATTGCAAAGGTAGCATGTAAGCTTTTATTGCGTGTTTTTTCGGCTGCTGAAGAAGCTGCTGTATCCCCCTATTTCCGCATCTTTGCCGGTATCATCAGCCAGAAGTGCTTTATAATTTTTTATGACTTTCTTATAGGCGTTGGCGTGTTCTTCAATTATTTCAGGAAGATAACGCTTAAACCACGGGACTTCGAAGACATGGAGGTTAATACTTTCCGACACCGGCAGTTTTTCAATATATTTGTCAATGTTGGCAGATTCATCAAGGCCGGCAATCCGCGTCGGCCTGCCGTGTCCGTAAACATCCATTGTCGTAAAAAGCGGATGTATGTGCAGAGGCTTATTACAGCCGGGATTGCAGATAGCTCCTTCGGCACGCACAGCTTCGCTGAACCTCGACAATGAAAGTCCTTCAAACTCCTCAGCAACATATCTGAAATGCGGATAGTACCAGCCGCCCTTGGTGGTGTTGCTGCCCTTTTCCGGTCGGATTGGCTTGATGCCGTCACTATCATCGAGAAGGTCACAAAAGTAGTTCATCGCCCTGTCGATTTCCGCCATCTGCTTCGGATACAGTTCCAGTTGCACAAGTCCGAAAGCAGAGCTTAACTGGTGCATGCGATGCTTATACCCGCCGCTGGGCAATCCGGCAAAAGGTTTAAGCTCTTTCAGTGTAATCTCATTATGTCGTATATAATGGCCAAACAAAATGGCGCGCTCATAGACTTTCCGGTCATCAGTAAATAAAATACCCCCCTCACCGATGGCTAAAGATTTGCCGGTCATCAGGGAAAAAGCTGAAGCGTCACCAAAGGTACCAACTTCTTTGCCCTTATATAAAGCACCGTGTGCATGTGAGCAGTCTTCGAGAATTTTGATGTCGTGTTTTTCAGCAATCTTAATAATGGCATCCATATCAGCCGGCATGCCTGCATAATGCACAACTATAATGGCTCTCGTTCGCGGTGTGATTCGGTGTTCGATATCTTTGGGATCGATGCAGATGGTATCAGGATCAACATCTGCAAACACAGGCGTAGTGCCGAGATTATAAGCCGGGGTGACAGTGGCCCAATAAGTAAGACTCGGCACGATGACCTCGTCACCAACGCCGATACCCATGCCATACAAGGCTCCGAGGATCGCAGCCGTTCCATTATGATACGCCAGGCCGTACTCTCGACCAAGCAACTGGGCATATTTTTTCTCAAATTCCTTCGTTATATCAAAGCCGGACATCCCACCGGCCCGCAATACTTTTAACACTGCCTGCTCATGCCGCTCGGTAACAACAGGCCATTTGAACATGTCCTGCTGCTCCGATTTCACCGCCCTTTCACCACCAAACAGTGCCAATTCGTTTTTTTTTTGTTCCTCTTGGGTCATATCAGCCTGCTCTCCTTTATTGACTTGCCAGCTCAAGCGCTCTGGTCGTAATATAGTACTTCGCTATCATATTGGAGACTTCCCAGTCCGGCAGCTTCCCCTGCGACAGGTATTGAAGAAACTTTTCTGTGACGATTCTAAAGTGTGCTTCGTGCCCGTCTCGATGCTCATCAGCTACTATCACCTGCCAGGAGTTGGTCAGTCGTTTCAATGCCAAACCCGGGTATTTACTTTGCAGCCCGGCGACAGCCCTTTTTAGAGAAGCGGCCAATAGCACGCCGCTTGTCCCTGGAGCAGGTTCCACGTAAAGCTCCGGCCGATAATTCTCTTCTTTACCCTGCCGGATGATGACGTTGGCTTTGCTGCCCCTGAACAACGAATGATGGGTGTCCCCTCCACCTTGCGGGGCCTGGAAATTCCAGCTAACCGCCAGCTTCATATATATGTCTTTCATTTCAAAGACCATTTCTCCGTTTGAATAATATGGCAAAGCACCTTCGTTATTTAATTTGCCTTTGAGATATTCCGGGAAATCGGTCGCTCTTGTCACCTTTTCGTATTGCTCTCGTGTGAGCATTGTCGGCCAGCGCCGAGCTTGTAAAACTGATATGTCTTTTCGGTAATCGATCGGCTCTTCGGAAAAACACGTCCACATCATCAGGTCTATCAGGTGCGTCGTGACATCCACCAGCCCTTCACCCTGCTGGGTGCTGTCAAAGTACCACCTCGGCCGTTTGATAGGTGTGCCGGAGACATACTTGAAAAAATGGTGGACGCTTTCCTTAACGACAGCCGGTTCATCAACTGAGCCTTTCTTCAGTTCACCGAATACGCTTTTATTAAGCACAAGCATCTTCTGCAAAATGCAAAGTACGTTAAAACGCTCGGTCATAATATCATACAGCAGCACACCCCTTTGCTCTGCCGTATCAAAGGCCTGCTCCAGAAGCCTGAAACCGGCCGCATCGATGCACATCGGCTTGTCTGAAAATACATTCAAACCGGCATCGACAGCCGACTTGATATACATTGTTTTTTTCTGATTGTTGCCGGACATTACAACGACATTACCGGGCTTCTCAGTGAGCATCTTTTCGAGGTAATCGTCTCCGGTATAAACTTTTTCCTGCCAGCTTGTGGGCTCTTCCGAACGGTCGTTAAAACTCTCAATGCGTTTTAGATATTCCTGCACCTCGGCACCGGCCGGAGCATACACATAAACCGCGGGAGCAACCTGGTCGTACATACTTTTTTGCACAAGGGACGCATGATAATGGCCGGGATTGAGAACCATCAGCTTAACTTTGCCGCCGGCAGCAGTATCTTCCATTTTTCCCTCTTGCTGCACGGCACAGGACAAAAACGTTGTCAACAAACAAATAGATATTACAGATAAAACGATATTTCTTACCATAACCGAACTCCTTTTATTTTGGGCAGCGAAAAATCTAACCGATTATCCAGTACACAGCGCCAATCAATAAAGCCACACCAGCCCAGGCGGCAAGGAATCCTAAAATACCAATCATAGTGGGTTTGGGTATTTCAAAGTCAGGGTGGTCAATAAGAGTATTTCGCTCAGCCGGTTCCACACCCGCCGGCAGCGTAAACGGCGTTGTCTCCGGCTCATCAGGACCGATAGGTGTCCGTAAACAAGCATAAAATCGGTCCAGGTTTTCCGTCGGAACCCTCTTTGTAAACAAGCTGACTATAATCATAACAATAAAACCTGCACTTAAATAAATAATCATCTGCCAGGGAAGAGAGAGCTTGCCATCCCATATCATAAAGGCCGGCAGCTTATCGGCAAAATGCGTATTGAAATCCCATGGGATTCCAAGGGGTTGTGTACTGGTGAAAATAAATGCACCCAAACTGGTCAGTGTCGCGGCCCAGGTGCCGGCTGCAGTTGCCCGGCGCCAGTAAAGCCCGACCCAAAAGGCAATTCCCATAAGAGCTGATACCATCCAGTAAAATTCCAGGCCCTTTACGACGCTTTCCAGGTTGAAGGCAACAAAGATACCCATTATCACAACCAGCGCCGATGCGATACGGCCGACAAGGGTGTAGTGTTTATCCGCTTTACCTACAACAAAGAATTTTTTGTAGATGTTTTCCGTAAACAACGCCGAAGCAACCACCATCAGAGAATCACAGGTACTCATAATAGAAGCCAGCATTCCCGCAATGAATAATCCAATCAGTCCGGGGGCAATATCCGGCAGCAGGTCACGCGCCATAGTACCATAAGCAAGATCAGGATCTGAAAGCTTATCATATATGACCACCGCACACAAACCCGTCAGCATCCAGGCAATGGTACATATACGCTTGCCGAATATCCCGACAGTAACGCCCATTCTCCCCTCCATCTCCGTTTTGCCTGCCGCACAGTTTGCCATAGTCTCAGGCATTGTCACCCAGCCGACAAGGGCGTTAAAAGCTATGATGATAATATAAAATAGGGTAATCTCGCCCGGAGAAACAAGGGAAAGCATACCCGGGTCGGAAATTGACTCCCGCAGACCACTCATACCCCCGACTTTGACCAATGCGAACGGCAGTATTATAAAAGACAGAACAACAGTTAAAAGTCCCTGGACAAGGTTCGTTGCTATAGCTGCGCTGAGTCCGCCGGCAACACCGTAGATGACAAACATAATCGTCATCGCTATAATAGCAAGCTTCGAGCTTATCGCACCCCCTGAAACGGCCTCTACCATCGCCCCGGAACCTTTTAACATTACTCCAATAGCAACCAGAAGCGGCAATATCCCCATCACGGCATAGAGACCGCTAACGCTGCGTCCGTAACGGACCTCGAAATAATCTCCTGTTGTCAGCGCCCGCATTCTCCGGAAAAATGGGGCAATCAGCCAGAAAAACGGCGTCACAAAAAGCCAGAGCCACTGGTACCAGATACCGGAGACGCCCGAACTATAGGTCTTGGAAGCAACGCTGACCGCCTGGTCGGAATGGGTCCCGGAGCCGAACATAAAGAAGGCCATCATTATTTTTCCGAACTTTCGGTCACCCATGAAAAAGCTGGCGGTACTGCGGACCTTTTTTACCGCCCAGAGACCGATGAAAGTGATACCTACCAGGTAAGCAATAATAACCAACCAGTCAAAAGCTTCAATTCCTAACATATACACCTCATGTTCTTTGCTTTATCAGCTTCTGTTCAGCCAATAACAATTTTCATGTGTCTATATCATTATAGAAAAGCCAACAAGGTTTCCGGCATAAGGATGACAAAGATGCTTGACCCTGTGGGACATCATTTTACGATGAACATTATAATGTTAGTCTGGAGTTGCGGTAGTGAAAAAACGATAAAAAAGAATCCCTGATTCCTATACAGGCCTTCAAAGTTTGCCCACTCACCGATAATATGATATAATATCGACAATAGTTTACTTAACTTCATCAGAAAGGAGCAGCCAAATGGTGATGACAAAAAAACGTCGTTTCTTTTGCTTATCGATATGTTTGTATGCCCTAACGGTTTTTGTTGATGGTTTTACAGCCTCTTCATACGCACAGGAAAACTTTCGAGCGGGAGTTGCCTCAACCGTTATCACACCCGATAAGCCGATGTGGATGTCCGGGTACGCAGCGAGAACGAAACCTTCAGAGGGAAAAGTCCATGACCTGCGTGCCAAGGCCCTGGCCATGGAAGACAGCCAGGGCACACGTTTTGTAATTGTCACTGTCGATTTGCTGGGTATTCCCCGCCCCTCACGCGACTGGCTTGAAAAGCGAGCCAACCAACGCTACAATCTCCCCCCAGAGTCACTGCTGCTTAACGCCTCACATACTCATTGCGGCCCGGTTCTGGAAGAAGCGAAGGATTCTATCTATGGAAATACCTTTTACGGCCTGTCACCAGAGCAGCTTCAAGAAAATCGCCAGTATGTGAAAGATTTGCAGCGAAAATTACTGCGATTAATCGGTCAGGCGATTGAGAATCTCGCCCCGGCACGTCTGTCATACACCCACGCACGCGCCGGTTTTGCCATGAACAGGCGATTACCAACTAAACAAGGTTATCAAAACCATCCATATCCTGATGGCCCGGTTGACCACGATGTCCCCGTTCTCCGCGTTGATAGTCCGGATGGCAAATTACAAGCTATAGTGTTCGGATACGCCTGCCATAACACTACGCTTAGCTTCACTCAATTCTGTGGTGACTACGCCGGCTTCGCTCAATTATATCTGGAAGAGGCGCACCCTGAAGTAACTGCAATGTTCATCGCTGGATGCGGCGCCGACCAAAATCCATACCCTCGTCGCACTCTGGACTTGGCGCAGCAGCATGGCCGTGCCTTGGCCAACGGCGTCGAAACAGCATTGCTCTCGCAAGCCTCACCTGTCCGCGGGCCGATTCAGTCAGCACTGGAAACCGTTACTCTCGATTTTGCCCAGCCGCCCAGCCGTGCACAACTTGCCCAGCAGGCAAAGTCCACTAACAAGTATGAACGCTGGCATGCAGAAGTATTGTTAAAGGAGCTGGAACAAAACGGCGAGATTCGCGCAACATATCCGTATCTGGTGCAGGTTGTTCAATTCGGCGGCGATTTGACAATGATAGCGCTCGCCGGCGAAGTGGTGGTTGACTATTCGCTCCGTTTCAAAGCGGAATTGCCCGGCTCGAATGTTTGGGTGGCCGGCTACTCGAACGATGTTTTCGGTTACCTGCCTTCGCTGCGTGTTTTGAATGAGGGTGGCTATGAAGGCGGCGGCGCAATGCTCTACACAGACCTCCCCGGGCCTTTCACGCCATCGGTCGAGAAACTTGTCGTAGATAAGGTACACAGCTTAGTGGAAAAAGTGCGAACGCAGAAGAGCAATTGAGACTTGGAAATTCAATTTGTAAGCCGCCGGTTATAAGCTATTCAGCTTGTATTAAGCTTTTGATATCTCTTCGATCATCCCATCCGGAACGCTTGCCGCATGGACATGTGGAAACCCGCTTTGATCCGAATTAAATATCACCCATTTCAGGTCCGGTGTAAGATAAGCGTGAGGATGCGTATTCTGTGCGCCGCTTCTCGATGCTTTCGATTCACATACCACGGCTGTCCTGCCGCTGCTGATTGAACCGATTACCAATTTAGCTGTTCCCTGCCAGTCATCGCAGCAGAAGAACCGCCCGCAGCGAGAAACGCCGACATGGTTAAATTTATATCCTTTGGCCGCCACCCTTGCAGGCTCTCCCGCTCGGACAGCCAAAAGGTTGCCCTTATCCGGCTCGTAATCATCCTCGGCCATAACCGAAAGCAGTATCTCTCCTGTACTACCGACCCACGCTTCATGACCGGTGGCCGCCGTAGTATAAGGCTTTCCCACCTGCAGCTCGGTCCGCTTGCCGTCAGGCACCGAGAGCAAATATAGCGTGGCCCCTTCCGGGCCAACTAATTGAATGCGCTTGCCTTCAGACGTATATTTGCCGCCGCGGTTGTGCTGAATCATTAATTCCCTACCCCCGCCAAGCTCGAACTGAGGATGAGGATTAAGAATAAACGGATCCCGGTCAATAATCCTCATTTTGCCTTCTTTAAGATCAATCAGCAGGATGCCGAACATCTGGTAGTCGCTGCTTAATCTTTTACCGCAGGCATAGTAACGTCCATCAGCCGAGACGGTACCAAAGCTGATAATGTCTCTTTCGCCATCTATTTGATAAATTTTCTCCCGCATTCCATTCGACAGGTTCGCCCGCATCAGGTCCAGCTTCCCGCCTTCGGTCTGTTTGAGATAGTAAAATAAGCCATCATTTGTAATCGCAGTGCCAACCATTCCAATGGTGACATCCAGCCGGTATTGTTTCCACGTCCCCGTCTCCACTACCATCAGTTCGATTTTATTCCTGCCCGAAAGCTTTGGATTGCGTCTTTCATAAACGAAGAACCGGCCATCACCGCTGCAGTATGGAATCTCACAGTAGATGTTCGATTGCCCGAATTCCTTCGTTGTAACCTGCCATATCTCGGACCCCGTTGACTGTTGCCCTAAGCAGATAGCGCCATGAACCGAAACCCGTCTGGAAGAATTCGAAGCAGGCTCCTCTTGTCCGAATGCACAAACAGTCGAACCTGAAATATTAGCAGCAGCCACCCCACAGACCGCCTGACCGCTACGTCTCAAAAAATCACGGCGGGAAATCTTCTTTCTTTTGCCAAGCATACAAATACCCGTTTTATCTTATACCGTTAATAAGGTTCAGGGCTTCACTTACCATAATCTCGCCGGCCCCTTTTGCCAGTCTGGTCGCGGAAGTCGGCTCATACCCCCCTTCCTCATAGGCCCGCTTATGGCACACATAACCGATTGAGTCATTACAAATCGAGATAACAAAAAGCTTTTCCACGCCCGCCCTTCTTTTAATCTCCATCCCTACCTCCACCAGCACTTCTCCCGGCAGCCCCAGAATATAAATGTCACCAAGCCTCAAAACCTGAATCTCTGTAAGAATATAGTCTTTTGTCGTATCAGCATCTTCAGCCTTCTCCGGCGAAGAAGTTTTCTTCGTGGGAAATCTGACATCCTTCTTCAGCGCCTTCAAAGTGACATCACCGCTGGTACTAACAAACTGTAGCTTTCGCAGCGCTTCACCGCCGATGGCTTTTCCTATTTGCTTTCGGGCTTCTACTCCTCTTTGAATAGGAACTACATTCCCCGCCAATCCAAGAGCATAAAGACATACCCCCCCTTCGGCCTCTTCGACGACCTTCGTTGTATATGCCGGATAATCAGCCGAAATAGCAGTACTCAAATGCGGATATATAGAAACGGGATGACAGCCGAAATTCACAAGCGATGCAACAATCCCCCCTTCCAGATCTTCGACTCTGAGCACAGAAACATCCGGATCAACAGGACCAAATTCCAGCTCCTTATCAGGCATGGTGAATGTCACTTTTACATTGCCTTCACCATCTGTCACTATCTTCTTAGTCGCCGTAACTTCCACCGGAAGTGTATATGCCATTTCCACCGAACCATCCGGCTTTTTCGGCCTTCGATTGAAAATTATTTCAGGCAGGTCGCCTTTCGCCGCACCTATCTTTACATCCTGCATGTTGTTATAAGCAATAGATACCGAACCTGCGATTTTTCGTATCAGCGACCCCAGATAGAACTGGTCGATATCGTCAACGTTAGTCTGTTTTTCAGGTAAAAGTTTTGATCTTCTAAAAACTTCAGGCCCCGAATGAGTGTGAGTCGCGCAAACAAGAATATTCTGAGCGGGAATACCGATTTTTTCCGTAATAATCTCTCGTACCGGCTGAGTAATATCTTCCAAAGGCGAGTACAACAAGTCCAGCGATACGATTGCCAAAGTAGTGCTCCCGTCACTAAGAACCAAAGCTTTGGCATAAAGATCATCGAGGATACTATCACTCGGTTTACCATAAGAGCCGATAAGCGTAATCCCCAAAGGAGGAGTAATATTCACCTTTGCTGAACCGGCTCTAAGCCCCCCCGCCGTTTCACCCGGCAAAACCGAAGCAACCTCTCCGGCCAAACAAAAGATAGGCATGGACAACAATACAACGCAAACTAACAATATATACTTTGCTGTAATATTCTTTCTCATTGTTATCAACTCCTCGTATAACGACTACCTGTCATTCCCGCGAAAGCGGGAATCCAGATTCTTGCCTGTAGGCCCCTGCTCCACGCTTCTACGTACACAAGTTGGCACTACCTAATTACATTAAGCTTATTTTATACATTCTAACAAAAATCACCTCTGGATACCACTCCAATCACCCGTTCGCAATTTTGTACAATAGGGATTTGCACAAGAATTAAAAATGTATCAGATCAATTCTTTTAAAAAAGTTTGATTTTTTTGGCTTGTTGTGCGTATTATTTACTGAAAGCGAAAAACTTTAAATGTTGGTCGATTTATAAAGGCTCGATTATGTTAAATCCAAAAAGCCACAGAAGTGCTGTCATAGCAACCATAATATTATTAGCTGCCGGTAGCGCGCGGTCGTCAGAGAATGACCCGAACCAGAGTGCAATCACGATGGAATTCGTTCGGATTCCTGCCGGCAGCTTTTATATAAAACCTGCCCACCAGGTTCAATTCATTAAACCGTTCTATATGGGTAAGTACGAAGTAACACAGGCCCAGTGGAAAACAGTGATGGGAACAACAGTAAATCAGCAACATAAAAAGGCAAATTCTTTCTGGCACCTGAAAGGAGTCGGCCCTAACCATCCGATTTATTACGTCTCATGGGAAGAAGCGGCCGAATTCTGCAAAAGACTCGGCACCAATTTTCGTTTACCGGATGAGTCTGAGAGGAAATACGCCTGCCTGGCCGGTTCGAAAACTCGTTTATATTACGGTGATGATCCCAATTACTCACAATTTGATTCATACGCATGGTACTACGACAACAGCAAAGGTTCAACACATCCGGTAGGCCAAAAGAAACCGAACGAATGGGGTCTCTATGACATGTATGGTAATGTCTCGGAATGGTGCTCAGATGAATTTGTTTTTGGTAGTGACGTGGTCCATATACGTCGCGGAAGTAATTGGTTCCAAAAATCAACGGAAAGATCGTTTCAACTCATCAAATTCGAAGGCGGTCGTTCTGATTTAACCGGATTTCGAGTTGTATTTACTGGTAATCTCGATAACGGTAAAAAAGTCATGGAAATCGCCCTCCCAAAAGGGACTGCCGATCCCAACTTTCATCAAGAGTCGAAGTCCAAAATCAAACATCCTGCCCGCATGGCCCTTACAGGTATAATAAGGGATGATGCAGGTACACCGATTGATGGAGTCAATATACGAACAATACCGGGCTGGGAATGGTTTTTTCGAAAGTATCCCGAAGGCAGATTCGAAGTACTCCTAATCACTAAAAGCTCAAAAGCAAGCAGAACTAAATATCACATTTTGGCTCGACACCCGCAGCGGAATCTCGTCGCTTTTATGGAATTTAATGAAGATGTAAATAACCTCGACATCAGGCTCGAACAAGGCGCGATTCTCGCCGGCAAAGTTGTGGATCCCCACGATAAAGGAATTCAAAATGCACAAATTCATATGCTATTGCAGGCCTTCGATTGGAGCGAACCCCTTTCGCCCGTCATCATGGAACCCAACATGGAAGGTAAATTCGAAATCAAGGCCTTGCCTCTGGGACATAAATATAGTGTGATTGCCAGAGCAACGGGATACCGCAGAAAAAAAATTCGAATTTCAGACTAAGAAAACACCAAGTAATCGAATAGAAAAAGGCCATATAATCCTGGACAGGGGACAGTTCTCGGTCTCAGGTGTGGTTGTTGACAAAAAAGGTAAACCAGTAGCTAATGCCGTGGTCTACTGTTCAGGCGAAAACCAGCTTGGTATTGGTTCCCGAACTGACACAAAGGGAAAGTTTACTGTTTATGGAATCTTCGAAGGCCCGGTTGTAATCAACGCTCATATTCGGGGAGATGATCCAATGGAGGGATGGAACGGTCAAAAACACTCCAGGGCTGGAGCAACCAATGTCAAGGTCGTCCTGAAATACAAATATTCACATCGCAGACCAAAGCTAAGCCTGCCATGAGTGGAGCCGAAGGGTTAGCGAAGTGGATAGCAATTCTCAAGCACCAAGTATCCTGCATCCAAAATTAACCATTCCCCACGAGCGCTAGATGTCATTGACAGGTAGTGAGATTGTGATTATCCAAAATCCAGCATTAAGCACTGAAAAATCAATCAACTTGTGCCTATGCAGAGGTGTATCTGCGGGTGTTTTCGGTCAAAAACGCTCACAGTCAAAAACAAAAATAAAATATTTCCAAAATTTTTATCTCCTTATCCTGCATCGAGTTACAAGAATCCAGTATCGAAAATCGAGACTTTTTTCGACTCAAATCTGCACACTCGTCTAATTATAGAGGGAGTGTTTTTCTGCCCTCATTTAAGGAGTTTTGAATTTGATTCATTAGGATTTTGAGCTTGTTTAGGATTTAGATATTAGGATTTAGAATTTATGGGCATCATGAGCATAGAGAACCCAACTTTAGCTCACTTTAGGCACTTTAGTCACTTTAGGCACTCTTCCAATTATAACATATTTCCAAATACACTAATTATGCAAAACAAAGCCAATTTTGGAAATGCTAAAATGAACATAACCTTAGACATGACAATGAATTACAAGCTTTTTATCCCGTTGGAGGGCCAAAAAAACAAAGCCAATTCAAACCCAATTAAGCCAATTTCAAAGCCAATTAAAGCCAATTCAAAGCCAAAACAAACCCAATTCAAACCCAATTTGTCGCGACGTAACCCCGAGCAAAGCCGGATCAAACACCCCCAAATAGCTAAAAAGAAGAATTTCTTGCCCATCGCGCTTTTTCCGCTAACATCAAGCACCGCGCGATATTATAATAGAGGTTTCAGCCAAATATCATGTTCCCAGAGAACACCAATTGAAAGGAGTTGGAAATGAATAAGAACGACTTAACAAGACGACAATTCATAGCCGCAGCCTCAGCAGGCTCACTCGCCGCCGTAACATCAGGAACCATTCCGGCCTATGCAAACTTAACCGGAAAAGCGAGTAAACTCGCAATCCTCGGCGGCAATCCCGTTAGAAAAAACAAGTCGTGGCCCGACTGGCCATATTGGGACAAGAAGGTCGAAGATTCTGTTGTAAAAACTACAAAAAGCAGAATATGGTGCAGAATACAGTCCAAAACCGGTACTGTCCCAACTCTCGAAAAGAAATTTGCCCAATTGATAGGAGCGAAATTCTGCGTGGCCACCGGCTCCGGCACACAGGCCCTGCACACTTGCGTCGAAGCCCTCGGAATCGGCCCTGGAGATGAGGTCATCACCTCTCCCTATACAGACCCGGGAACTATAGCTTCCATTTTATCTGCAAGAGCACTGCCCGTTCTGGCTGATTTGGACACTGAATCTTATCAGCTCGATCCCGATGACGTTGAAAGAAAGATTACCGAAAACACCAGGGCGATTATGCCCGTTCACATGATGGGCCAGCCCTGTGATATGGGCAGAATTATGCAGATTGCCAAAAAGCACAATTTAAAAGTGATTGAAGATGCCGCACAGGCTCATCTGGCCGAGTACAAGGGGAAGAAATTAGGCACTATCGGCGACCTCGGTTGTTTCAGCTTCCAGTCGAGCAAGACAATTGCCTGCGGAGAAGGCGGCGCAATCACGGGTAACGATGAAGAGCTGATGGACAAATGCTATACCGTCCACAACCACGGCACATCGCGCCGGGGACTCACCGAAGTGGCCGGCCCGAAATACCGGATGAATGAATTCGAGGCCGCCGTGCTGCTCGGCCAGTGGGATGGCATCGAGGAACGATTCGAACGCCGCAATGAAAACGCCGCCCATTTGACATACAGACTAAAAGATGTTCCCGGCATAGTTCCGCAAAAATTATACGAAGGAACCGCCAGCGGCTCTTTTTATCTCTATGCAATGACATATCGAAAAGAACACTTTAACAATGCCGACCGCAGCAAGTTTCTAAAGGCCGTTGCCGCAGAAGGTGTCAGTCTCAGCCCATATATAGCGAAGGGATTACATAGGGAGCCGTGGATAGAGAATATATTGAAAACAAAGGTTTATAAGAAGATGTATTCTGCAAAGAGGCTGCGGCAATACCGCGACCAGATTGATTGTCCTAACTGTGATAAGGTTTGTCGGGAGATGGTCATGATTTGGGCTTCAGGTCCCTTGCTCGGGAGCAGAAGTGATATGGACGATATTGCTGACGCTATAGAAAAAGTCTATGAGAACAGAGATAAACTTAATTCGATATAACAGGAAGATATTATGAAAATCAAATGTGTTTTTCTAATTGTTTGTCTTTTATCGACGGCCTGCCTGGCTAAAGAAAAGTTAGCAATTTCCGCACAAGGTATCGAGCCGTGGCGAGGTGTCCATCTTGGTATAGGTAACAAAAAAGCTGTTGAACAGTTGACTTCTGTCGTCCCGAGGTTGGCCGGGCTCGGCGTTAATGTGATAGTGGGTGAGATTAATTATGGATATCAATATAAATCGCACCCGGAGCTTGCAAGAGACGACGCAAACAGCGCGATGCAGATAAAGAACCTGCTCGCCGCCTGCCGCAGACACCGAGTCAGATTGATTCCGCAATTTCAATGTCTGGGTCACCAGTCGTGGTCGAAGAACACGGCGCCGCTGCTTATAAATTATCCCCAGTTTGATGAGACGCCGGGCAAGTATCCGGACAATGAAGGCATTTACTGCAGAAGCTGGTGTCCACTACATCCGGAAGTTAACAAGATTATATTTGCGCTTATGGACGAGCTGATAGAAGTCTTCGAGGCGGACGCTTTGCACGTTGGCCTGGATGAGGTATTTCTTATAGGGGAAGATGCCTGCACAAGATGTAAGGGTAAGGACAAGGCTATACTTTTGGCCAAAGCAATTAACGATTACTACAAACACATTGCAGGCAAACACAAAATCGAAATGCTGATGTGGGGCGACAGATTGATCGACGCGAAAAAAATCAGCTATGGCAAGTGGGAAGCCAGTGACAACAATACGGCTAAAGCTGTCGATCTGATTAGCAAAAATATAATAATCTGTGACTGGCATTACGAGCTGCGAAAAGAATATGAATCAGTACCAATGTTTATTGAGAAAGGTTTTCACGTCTGGCCGGCAAGCTGGAAGAAAATCGACGCCGTCATGGCCTTTGTGGATTATTCCAAGAGACACGGCAACGCTCGTATGTTAGGGCATCTAAATACGACCTGGGGTGCGGTCAAAATAAATGAACTGCCTACTTTCAAGCCGCTGAGGTACGCGGTAGATAGTTTTAGCGGCAAATAATGACAAATTCTGAAAGAGCCGAGCCAATCGAGCGACTATCGGACAGCAACACACTTCATCTGCTCCTGGTCCCGGATGAGCAGTTTGCCGTCGGACAGTGCAAGCGGCCCCCAGCATTCTCTTGTATCGAGCAGGTCCACACTTGCCAGCTTCTTGAAGCCCTGGGAATTCGGCTCAATCAAATAAAGGATGCCATCTACGCCATCAACGCTCAGGATAAGGTCGTCAACAAGAATGAAGCCGCCCTTATCGAAGACAGGTGCACGTCCGGTCTTCCATTTAAGCTTTCCGTCAATACTCATACATGACATACCATCATTGCGCGTATTAGTCGTG
This sequence comes from Planctomycetota bacterium, assembly GCA_014384025.1. Taxonomy (GTDB): domain Bacteria; phylum Planctomycetota; class Phycisphaerae; order Sedimentisphaerales; family Anaerobacaceae; genus NIOZ-UU13. The sequence continues at coordinate 52,278 of JACNGQ010000372.1, forward strand.
CAATGGCCATAAAAGTGTCCCTTATAGATTACAGGAGGATGGACATGACTGCCGAAGTCCTGAGTGGTATAGAGTTCATCAACTACGTATCTGCTATCGTCTTTTTTGACCTTGATCATTGCCGAGCCGGCCATATAGCCGCCGCTAATGAAAAGACGCCCATCGCCGACAGCGGTAACGTTAGTAATTGGAATGCGACACTGCCAGCCCTTATATGTCCAGAGAGTCCCGCCGTCTTCAATGCTCATTCCGAGGATCACACCGTCAACGCCATCATCGGTTTCACCTTCCCAGCCACCGGCCGGTGCTGAACGGCCACCACGTTCTCTCCGGTCTGTAGCTCTTATCATCACAATCTGGTCCTGACCATCGATGTTCACAACTACAGGTGTAACGTAACTTACCAGGCCCGGCAGAGCCTCGGATACCCACCTGATACGGCCGTTGGTTTTGTCGTAAGCTACGATGCCTGCCCGGTCAGTTTGGGAAGCAAGTATCAGTAGATCCTTGTAGATAAGCGGATTCTGGCAGATACCCCATCCCGGAACTGTACGGCCCCCGAAGTCTTTCCAAACATTTTTATTCCAGACGGGCTTACGGGTGCGTCCGTCGAAACAATAGACGTCTCCGAAGCTGCCGCAGGTGTATATGTAGTTGCCATCAATAGCCGGTGTCGAGCGTGAGCCCTGATGGCTGAGCCGACCCTTGGCATCGTAAGCAAACGACCAAAGTTCTTTTCCGCTATTTAAATCGATGCATCGGAACAAATCCTGCTTTCCGTAGATGCGGTCGAGAAGATAGACCTTGCCTTCACTGACAGCCGCCCCGCCGTAACCGGGTCCCAGGTCCAATATCCAGAGAACCTTCGGCCCATCAGACGGCCATAACCGCAATAGGCCCTTCTCGTCAGAGGTGGCGTTTTTATTCGGGCCAAGGTACTGAAGCCAATCGGCATTGACGATGGAAACTCCCAGTATTGTTATCAGCATAATTAAAAAAGGATACCTTTTCATACTCTTTTCTCCTAATATTTCAAAAGTTTGCTGTCTATAGTCCAATTATGATATAAAAAACCGTGTTAAATTGCAACTGCCATAAACACATTATTTAAGACATTCGGCATCAGACATCTCCTATGAGGGGAAAAAGTCGTCCCTCTATAATTAGAGCAATGTGCACTTTTGAACCGAAAAAAGTCACGAATTTCGATGCTGGATTCTTGTAACTCGATGTGGGAAAAGGAGATAAAAAATTATGAAGATTTATATTTTTGTTTTTAAGAGTGAGCGTTTTTGAACGAAAATTATTCGAATTTTCGTTCGTATTTAGTATCTCGTGAAGAGTATCTCGTATAAAGTCAAAATGTAAATAGCAAAATTACAAATCAAAATTCAAAAAGCAACTGTACGACGCAAGAATGTGGTTGATTTTGTTGATTTTTGATGAATTGGATTGGTTTTTAGTGTTTTTTGTCGAAAATTGGGCGATTTTGGTGAGAATTCAATGAAATTCTGTCATTCGGACACGAGCAAATCTTAATGGAGTAATCTGGCATCGATTGTAAATCCGGATTATAATTGTGTAATGCCAAGGAAAAAGACTTATTACATCTATATCATGACGAACCAATCACGTAATTTTTACATTGGCGTAACTAATAATATACGAAGAAGAGTTAATGAACATAAAGTCGGACCTACAGAAGGATTCACGAAACGTTATAACCTTAAAAAGCATATTTATGTAGAGACCTTCAGCGATGTTGATTCTGCGATAGCACGAGAAAAGCAGATGAAAAACCGGACACGAAAAAAGAAGATTATTTTAATTAACAAGGAAAACCCTGATTGGCATGATCTTAGTGACGGATTGTAAGGTTTAGTATATACGTAGGCCAGACCCCTCGACTGCGCTCGGGGTGACAAAGAATGAAGATTGCCGCCCCCGACAGAAAGTCAAGTTAGCTCACATCGAGGGTAAACTCAACGGCCTCCTCGCAATGACAACTGTTTTAAACAGAATCATTCCTAATGTCAGGTTAAACAGCTACTTATTCTGCTATACATGCTTTGGGCTATCTGCCCTGCACAAGTTAAATTTTCAAATTGTCGCAAATGGGAGCTACAATCTTAGCAAATAATCTTACAACTATTGTTACAGCTGTTGTACATAGTCATCCGCCCCTCAACATTCTTGGCCGTTCTTTTTTTGCATCAGATTCTCGTTTTTTATGGAATCACTATTACCACTTCAGGAAAATCAGAAGTTGTTTACGAGTTGTCATACATAAGCGTCTGTTTCGAGCTTCATAAAGATTCATGACAGAGAAGCTTAGCTCACAATCCCTAAGCTTGAGCTGTGTTATTCTTGACTTCTCAGAAGATCAGATTTAAAATAAACACTTTGGGGAAAAGATTTTGCTTTGGACAAGTACGAAAGACTAATATGAACAGAACAATTTTTATAGCGATCGTTTGGCTGCTACTTGTTGTCGATGTACAGGCTTCTGACTGGCCAACGTATCGAGCAGATTCCGCACGAAGCAGTTACACGTCAGAACAACTGCCCAAAGGGCTTATGCTGTGGTGGAGCTACCAATCGCCGCACGCGCCGACACCTGCATGGCCGACACGCAATCGCCAGCAGTTCGATCGTGCCTATCAGCCGGTGATTGCCGGCGGTGTGCTCTATTATGGCAGTTCGGCCGATTGCAAGGTGTACGCTTTGGACGCAGTCACGGGCAAGACACGTTGGACATTCTTCACCGATAGCCCGGTGCGTTTCGCACCGGTTGTTTGGCAAGATCGTCTATTCGTGGCAAGCGACGACGGCCACCTGTACTGCCTTGTCGCAACAGACGGTCAGCTTCATTGGAAGTTGCGCGGTGGGCCGAAAATCGACATGCTCTTGGGTAACGACCGGATGATTTCACGCTGGCCAGCGCGTGGGGGGCCGGTAGTAGTCGACAACATACTCTACTTCGGTGCCGGCATTTGGCCGACCGAGGGGATTTTCATCTACGCGATCGACCCGGCCAGCGGCAAGGTGCTCTGGTGCAACGACTCGTCGGGAGGGATCGAGATGGATCAACCTCATCCGACCGCCCGGGCCAAAAGCGGCATCGCCGCCCAGGGATATCTGGCCGCGTGTGGCAACTCACTGTTTATTCCAACCGGTCGAGCTGTGCCAGCAGTATTCGATCGAACCGACGGCAAGCTTAACTATTTCCGTCTCCAGCAAAACCAATATGTTGGGGGTTCGGATGTGGTGGCTGTTGATGATCATTTCTTCAATGGTGGTGAGATATTCGTCGCAAGTAACGGTGTTAGACAGGACCACATCGGCGTTCAGATCGCCATGCATCCTGATTTTGTTATTTCATCGAGAGAGAATAAAATCATCGCCTTCGACCGACGAAAGCTGCTGGTTGACAAAGAGGTAACCGACCGCAAGGGTAATAAGCAGATCGTCAAAGCTCTTGCCCCATCGGTGTGGAGCATTGATCTTCCACCTGGCGCCTTGGCGCCGCCGGCCACTCACAAGGGAGCCAAACCACCTAGGGGCGACCTTATGGGGGGAACGGCCTGGAGCCGCCCGCTTTTATTTGACGCGTCAAGTGCAATGATCGTAGCTGGTGACAATGTCATTTCCGCCGGGGAGAGCAAGGTATTGCTTCTTGACATCCGCTCGCGCGAAGTGGTGTGGGATGCCGAGGTGGACGGAACTGTCTACGGTTTGGCAGTGGCTGACGGCCGGCTTTATGTGAGTACGAATCTGGGGATGATCTATTGCTTTGGAGGCGGGGCTGGGAGTCCAGGAGTCCGGGAAGCCAAAAGTACGAAGCCGCCAACGGTTGAGAATCCGGTTTACGTAACAGCGGTCGAAGAGATTATTCAACGAACCGGTGTCACCGAAGGATACTGCCTTGATCTGGGCTGCGGAGATGGCCTATTAGCGCTCGAATTGGCCCGTCGTACGAAGCTTCAAATCTATTGTGTTGAGAAGGACCCGGCCAAGGTCCAAGCCGCCAGGCAGTTGTTCGACTCGGCAGCACTCTATGGCGTGCGAGTGACAGTCCATCAGGCCGATCCAACTAAGGTTCCATATCCGAATTACTTCGCCGACTTGGTCGTGTCAGGCCGGTCGGTCACTGAAGGGCCAAGAGTAGTTTCCACCGAAGAAGTGCAGCGTATGCAGTGCCCATCTGGCGGAATTGCATGCTTTGGCTGCCCGGGTTCCATGCAGCAATTTACTCGCCCTCCAATGGATGGTGTCGGAAATTGGACACATCAGAACACCGACGCCGCTAACACGCTCTGCTCCAATGATACTTTGGTTCATGGCCCACTGAAGATGCTCTGGTTCCGCGACACTGATTTTGTAATGCCCAACCGCCATAATCGCGGGCCGGCACCGCTTGTTGACAAGGGACGTATGTTTGTCGAGGGCCTAAACGCACTTCGGGCAACGAATATCTACAATGGACGAACGCTGTGGGAGTTACCGCTCGAAGGTATCCTCTTGCCGTATCACAGGGGTGAATCCAGCATAGGGGTTGCCTGGACCGGTAGTAACTTCTGCATAGGCGACAATCGAGTCTATGTGCACTCCAGAGACAAATGTCTCTGTCTCGACGTGAAGACCGGGCGGAAAACTGCCGAACTGAAGCCACCTCCACTCCCCAACGGAAAGCCAGGAAAGTGGGGATATATCGCCTGTAAGGAAGGGACGCTGTTCGGCACGTTAGTTAATGAGAAATACATAGTCAAGGGGTGGGCTTCCAAGTGGGATACCAGCGATCAGTTCACCGAGTCAGAGCTGTTTTTCGCGATGGAAGCCCGAACAGGGAAACTCAAGTGGACTTTTGAGCCGGAACATTCCATTCGCCACAATACCATTGCAATCGGCGGGGGATGCGTGTATCTAATCGACCGGCCGCATGCGCCGGCAGATGAGTCGTTCGATACAGCCGGAGGTAAGAATGAAGCAAAACGGCAAGCTGCTGCGAGCGGAGAAAGCGAAGAAGAGGAATACCTCCGATTAAGAGAACACCCTACCGGCCGTTTACTTGCTTTAGACTTGGAAACCGGCGAGGTCTTGTGGAATAACAGCGATGACATATTCGGAACGATGTTGGCTTTCAGCACAAAGCACAACGTGCTACTGATGAGCTACCAGCCTGTCCATCAAGCATCACGGCTATCCGAGAGGGGTGATCGAATGGCTGGCATACGTTCGAGCGATGGGACACGATTGTGGGATGTCAGGGCCGAGTATGAATCCCGGCCAATCCTTAACGACCGGACCATCTATGCCCAACCCGGAGCGTGGGACCTATTGAGCGGTGAAAAATTGCCATTTACCTTTACAAGATCATACGGTTGTGGCATCCCGGTCGGCTCGAATAGGATGTTGGTGTTCCGTTCCGCCACGCTTGGCTATTTTGATTTAACTGGGACCTACCGCACAGAAAACTACGGCGGCATCCGACCGGGCTGCTGGATCAACACCATTCCGGCCGGGGGGCTGATATTGATGGCCGACGCCGCCAGTTGGTGCACCTGCAGCTATCTGAACCAGGCGACGTGCGCATTGCAGCCGGTCGAATGAAGGCTTGATTGGGATTCCAAATTTAAGGACATCATCATGTATCGAGAAGTGAATCAACGCAAGTTCTCAAAAGCAACGTTGGCAAGGCTGGGTTCCGTTATGCTTCTGTTGGTTTTCGCAGCACCCCATTTCACGGCAATCGCCGAGGAGGTGACGTATTCCAAACTGTGGGGACGCAACGGCGAACTCTGGTCGCCGACCAGCCGTCTGCCCGATTTTTCCTATGCCGGTTATAGCCGGGGTGAACACCCCCTGCGGGAGCTCAAAGCCGATGTTAGTGTTAAACAATTTGGTGCCATTGGCGATGGTGAAACGGACGATACACATGCCTTCAAGAAAGCCATTGAACAATCACCGGGCAAGACGATCTTCGTTCCGGCCGGCCGGTATCGCATCACCGATTTTCTCTACATCCGCCATAATGGCACGTCCCTGCTCGGCGAAAGCCCTGTGAGATCCATTCTGTTCTTTCCAACGCCTCTGCACACGATCAAGCCTAACATGGGAGCCACAACCTCCGGCCAGCCCACTTCCAATTACTCGTGGTCCGGCGGATTCGTCTTCGTTACGGGCTCATCATCGCAGGATGTGTTGGCCGAAGTGACCTCTCAGACCAAGCGAGGGCAGCGGTCGCTGTCCATCTCAAAGCCCGAGGCATTCACAGTTGGGCAAGACGTGCGATTGAGCTTGCGGGATACCGAGCGGCAGAGTCTGGCGAAGTATCTCTACGCCGACGATCCGGGTCCGATCACAAACCTCAAGTCGCGTGCCCAGGTATCTTTCCTGTGTCGTATAACTAAAATAGATACGGCAGGCAAGCAAATAGAATTCGATCGCCCCCTGCGGTCGGACGTTCGGCTGGAGTGGAGACCTCGTTTGTATGATGCATCCTGCAGCGTCGAGGACGTCGGTATCCAAAACCTCTGCTTCGAGTTCCCGGTGACACCGTACAAAGGGCACTTTACGGAACTCGGTTACAACGCCATTGCGATGCGCAGCGTTAGGAACTGCTGGGTCCGGAACATCAGGATTCACAACGCCGACAGCGGTATGTTTATCTCGGGCAACAACATTACCCTTCGCGAGATATCACTGACATCCGAGCGCCCCAGGGAACGGCAGCGCAAAGCGACGGGTCATCACGGCATCACAATCGGAGGCCAGGACAACCTGCTGGACAACTTTCAATTCGAAACCCGCTTCATGCACGATATTACCGTCACCAGCGGATCGGCGGGCAACGTCGCTGCTTCCGGCCGCGGTGTGGACATCTGCTTCGACCATCACTGCTATGCTCCTCACGCAAACCTTTTCACCGATATCGACCTCGGCGAAGGCTCACGAATGTTCCAATCAGGCGGCGGTGCAGCGCTCGGTCGCCATTCAGCCAGTTGGGAAACGTTCTGGTGCATTCGGGCCCAGCACGCCCAGAAATGGCCCGACGGATGGGGGCCGGATCTGATGAATTTTATTGCCGTTCAGCCCGGACAAGAGTCCGTCACCGATACCGACGGACGGTGGTTTGAGGCCATTGAACCGGCGCGTTTGCACCCGCGCAATCTCTATGAATCCCAGATTCGGCGCCGCCTCCAGAGTAGAGTTTTCTCTCAACGAAATCATTAAAACAGAAAGGAACCTGAATTATGCGTGGAATTATAGTCCTGCCTCTTGCAGTACTCATGTCTTCTGTGCTGCTGGCTTCGACATCCCCGCGAGCCTCGGCGGTGCCGCTGACATCCATCCGCCTTGCGCCGAAGCCCATTGACCACACTACGGATCGCCGCGTGCGACGTCAGCCCACTGTGCCATCTACCTATAAGGAAATGCCATTCGTTGAAGCAGCAGCCGAGCCCGAGTTGACATCCGTGGAGAAGCAGCGCGGGTACTTGTTGTTCCATCGTCTTATCACCGAGCCAGTGTATCCGAATTCCAAGCCTCTTGCCCATGAGCGTCTGGAACAGCTTGTTGCTTTCGCCACACCCGGAGAGTTCGAGCCGCTGACGTTCAGCATCTATCCCGTCAGAAAACTGCAGAACCTCAAGGTGCGTTGCTCGTCGTTGACATGCGACGCCGGCGAGATTCCTGTCGCCGAAATCACCGTTCGCTTAGTCACCTATTGGAATGTCGGATATCCGCGCTATACCTCTCGGTCAACATACCGGCGTACGCCCGAACTCTTGGAGCATGTCAGCGTTCACTCGTCTCCGCCGGGCGAGTGCCAGCGCTATTGGATCCAAGTTCATGTACCCAGCGACGCGAAACCGGGTTTATACAAAGCAAGCGTATCCGTATGGGACGATGGCTTCGAAAAGTCAATTCAGATCCCCGTACTATTGCGAGTCCTGGCATTCAAGCTTCACAAGGATCCCGCAAAGCACTACTCGGCCTATTACTATGTGCGGAACCGAACTCAGTACGCGGACAAACCCGAATCGTTCGTTCGGAAAGCAGCCGCCAACGAATACCGGGCGATGGTCGCGTATGGTTTGGATATGACACCGACCCTGTATCTTGGTTGCGCTGACGGTCAGACGATCTATCTCCCTTACCCTGACGAACTCAACCAGATGCTAAAGGCAGGTTTGACCGGACCGGTCCCAGTCACGGCCGGCAACGTCATCTCAAGTTTCTACCGCGACACAACTCCTGGCGGAGAGCGGGGCTCGCATTGGAACATCAGCAAGCTGCCGCCACCGGAATTCTACGAGAGGATCACAGCAGCGTTCAAGGCTTTCGAGATCGAACGCAAGGCGAAAGGATGGCCTGAATTCATTTGCTGTCCCATCGACGAGGTAGCCGCAGCGCGTAAGGAGTTCGGTGCAAAGGTTTACGCCGCGGTGAAAGCGGCCGGGATTCGTACGTACGCGACGAAAGACCCCACAGGCGCCGATGCCGCCCCGTATCGGCCCTACATCGATATCTGGTGTTCACAACCGTATTCGATTCCCTATGAGAAGATCATTGGTCAAGACCGATACGAGTACTGGT
>JACNGQ010000299.1:0-3906 GCA_014384025.1 Planctomycetota bacterium
CTCGCATGAAAGGTCGTCGGATATGATTTCGACCGCAAAAATTGACCGAATATGTTGTAATCATTAAGTGATTCTCTGTCCTTCTCAGACATATCATCCGAGTCGATGCTTTGCTGGGCAAGCCCTAAGCCTACAGCAGCGGTATAGAAGAAAAAATCTGGGTGATATATATCGCCCTCGGTTTTCAACCTTATTCTTTCTTCAATCACTTTTGTTTTGCTTTCGCGTTTGTTTCCACTGGTCCCCTGCTCATCCGTACGCCTCTCAGACACCAGCTCCACCTCACCATGTATTCTATCATGTCTTAAAAGAGGCCGTTGTTTACCGCGAACATTGACATTGCAGCCCGCAATAGAAAGGAAGCTTATCCCACAAAATACAAGAGCCCGGAGGGCGCTTTGATTGCGCTCCGTCTTAATCGCCCCGCTCCCTGTTTTATCGTATCGTTGATTCAGCAATTCCTTTTAGCTTCCTCAGCAGCACTCAGCTCATACTGCCATCTTTTTTGTCTAATATCGTGCTTACTTTGATTTAACTGCCCTAAATATATTGCCTCAGCTATCGTTACTTAACAGGAGGTTTACGGCTTAAAGTATTATCTATATTCGTTAAGCAGCCTTTTATTGTTATTATCATCGGCTCCGGAACTAAGCCGCTTTTCAAAACTTGAACCAAACCTTCTCTGGCTTTTTCAAATTGACCGGCATGGTAATACGCCATACTGCGGTAATAAAGCTCAGCAACATCTCTTTTCCGGTTACTTATGGTCATATTTTTATCAATATTTGCCAGGTCGTCTTTTATTGTTTTTGCAATAGCTGGTGGAATTGAGTCATTCTTCAATACTTCAATCAAACCTTCCCTGGCCTTTTCCAATTGACCGGCATAGTAATATGCCAGGCTGAGGTAATAAAGCTCCGCAAGTTCTCTTTTATTCTTAATAAGTTGACTGCTGCTTTTCTCTCGCTCTGTTATCGGTCCTTCAGGCCCTACCTTAGCGACGGCTTTTCGTTGTTTAACCCTTTCGGTATATCCTTCTGTGCCGGTCGCAGCAAAATCCATTAGATTGAGAATTTGTACAATTTTTATCCATTCTTCATTGGTAAAAGTATTGCTTGCCTTAAATTTTTCTAAATAGGCCCGTGCTTCTTTGATTTGGCCTTTCTCAATTAATTTGCTGACCGTCCAAAAAACTTGAAACATGCTATTGGCTTCGAGTGCTCTTCTGCCTGCAGCTTCTGTTGCCCCATACAATTCTTCTTCCGGTTTTTTCAGACCAGCAAGGATTTGACTTTGCGCAGATTCGGTTCCTCCAACTGCATTATCCACCAGTGAAGACGCTTCATTCAAAAGATATTTTATCGAACTGGTGTGAGCATTATGGCAGTCGGTGCAGGCAAATTCCTGTTTTACCAAATGAGCAGGAATTAATTTCATCGAGTCACTATTATGGCATAGATAGCAAAGCTGGGGTTCAGGCTCTTTAAGCAAATGTTCGATCCGGCTCTTATGTGGATTGTGGCAAAACAAACACCGTCCTACAGCGACAGGGCCATGAACATATGATGCCGATGTCGTATAGTCGGGATGGCATTGATAGCACAACTCAGGTACCGGCTTAATCAGGTAGGTTTGAGACGAAAAAACTCTTTGCCTGCTCTTGTCATGACAGAGGGTACAGTCTTTTCTCGGCTGATGTATAAACCAAGGCTGTTTGGGACGCGTATGCGAGAGTTCCTGAAAATTAGAATCGCCAGGCTCTTCCGTGAGTTGACCCTGCATAGGCCCAACGCCCTCGAAGAAAAATGTCAGAACATCATGGTGCTTAACTTCGTCACAGCTTACAACAAATATCCCCAAAAATACAAGCAGCATTAAACCGATTAATGCTGTCCTGTTCTGAAACAATACGACGTAATAATCTTTCAATCCATGCATAATTACGGGAACCAGCAGCCAAAATACTATCTACTGCCAACTGGTTTACAGCCTCGGCTTTTTTTATCTTTCCGGACTCTACCTTCATCAAATCCGCACACATTATCTTTTATTCAAAGTATTGTCGATAGCCGCCAGGTATTGCTCTATTGTTTTGGCCATCGCCGGCGGGATTAAGCCGCTCTTTAACACTTCAACCAAACCTTCCCTGGCTTTTTCAAACTGGCCGGCATTGTAAAAGGCCATACTGTTGTAATATAGTTCAGCGATTTCTCTTTTCTTTTTGCCTTCTTCTAACAAATTACCAATCTCGGCCAGGTCGTCTTGTATTGTTTTAGTCATCGCCGGCGGGATTAAGCCGCTCTTTAATACTTTAACCAAACCTTCCCTCGCTTTATTGAGCCGGCCTGCACGGTAAAGTGTCATGCTGCTGTAATAAAGCTCCGCGATTTTTTCCTGCTGCTCAAGTCGAGGGGCTTTCGTACGGGGCTCTGCCTTAGCAAGAGCCGCCGGCCTGCTCATCTGTTGTTCTAATTCGTTTTCCGATTCATTTCTCAGAACGAATTGCCTTTGTGTCTCTGATGTCCCCTGCCCGGTAGGAAAGCTGCCAAAACCGTAAACGCTGATTTTGTTCGGACCGTATTGATTTGATACCAGAACCAAAAACTCTATGTCCGCACCCGGAACAGCATACTTTCGGAACAACTCTACGTTATCGTAATCCAGGACAATCTTTGCCGGCAAATTCATCATTCCCGGCTTATTACCGGACAGACCAAAAAACAACAGCAACTGGGCCTGTTGATTATATATCTTGGCCACCTCAGTTGAAGCATCCACTATCCAAATCCTGTTTTCCTTGTCAATTGCTATTCCTTTCGGCCTGACAAACTCGTCTATATTGTCGCCCATCCTGCCGATTGTTTTTATGAATGTTCCCGATGGATTAAACAGGGTTATTCGTCCCGCCGCTTTATCAGTGACATAGACATTGTTTTGTTGGTCGAGAGCCAAATCACTAATGAGCGAGAATTCGCCGGCAGGCAATTCTCCAATAGAATTTATCTTCCTGTCAGTTTTACTTTCTATGCCTATACGGGCAATCTCCCTGCCGGTAGTCTTGTCTAAAACAAAAACCCGGTTACTGCCAAAGTCCGTAACATAACATCGAGAGCCACGGACAACTACATCTATGGGATTAATCTTCGATTCCTTACCCAAAATGTCACTCAGATTATTATTCTGATCAAAGACAAATATCGCTCCTACTGTCGGGTCAGCTACATATTTGATATCATCCTCATCTATGTAGATATTCACAGGATTTATCAATCGCTGGTCTTTTGTCAAATAACCAAACGTTTCATTCTCAAGGTCGAGCATCTCGACCATTCTTTTGCCGACGTCGCACACATACAATTTGCCTCTGGAAATCGCCACACCGTAAGGTTTTGAAATACCTTCCATTGTTTCGGGTTCGCCGAGTACAAATTTCTCGAAAGCACTGGCTTTAACGATTCCAAGATCATCAGGCCCGGAATAAGACTTGAGAAATTGCAAACGTGGCGTTTCAAGGGAATTTGGAAAGAACACCGGTTCTGATATCTGCTGTTCGTCCCGGACAGACCGGCATCCTGGAAATATACCCACAATCACAACCAGGCTAACAAGTGTTAAGCTCTTTAATAATATTGATTTATACATTTTCACGAGTATTATTTCGGCAATTTCGACAATAGCGCATAAAAATTAAAACTCACATATCTTTTAACCGCCCAGGAAATGCTATAAATACGAATGTCTCATTTCTGAGAATTGTCATAAACCGCATTTATCGAACTGAAAAAAACTACTTTCACTGTCCTGATTGTAACCCGGTGCACCCCATAAAACGCAGGATATTAGCTTGTATCACTTTTCGTTGCTTTGAAACATAGCTGCTTATTTTATATGACACATACGGCACAA
>JACNGQ010000299.1:4787-16414 GCA_014384025.1 Planctomycetota bacterium
GACTTCTTGTTTCTCATTATTGGGAATAAGAATCCTCGTTTTTAATATTGATATGGGGCTTAAGCCCTTTTAAACCTCACCTGCAAATCCGCATGAAGGTCTTATTGTCGGTTTTAGCCGAACTTGCTAAGCTTGATTCAACGCCATATGCCTAATCAACATCAGCCTTGCCGTATCGAATTAATTGTATGTTGAAGAAGAAAGTACCTCGGACATCTCCGACAAATTACAACACTTCATCCCTTCTGAGACGATTGACAATTTCTACAGCGGATTTGCTTAAATCCATTGTGTAAAAATGCAATCCCGGCACCCCCTCTTTTAGCAATTCCCTGCATTGGCTTAGGGCAAACTCGACTCCAAAATCGACAAGTGCTTCTTTGTCACCCTCGGGCAAAGAGGCTATACCCTGACGGACATCATCGGTGATTGTTGCTCCACACATCCCGGCCAACATTTCCAGCATCTTGACACTGTATATTGGCATCACCCCCGGCACTACAGGTACATCTATACCGATTGCTCTACAGCGTTCCACAAAATCAAAGAAGTATTTATTATCGTAAAAATAGTTACTCATTATGTACTCGGCTCCATTTTCCACTTTAAGCTTAAGATATTCGAGGTCCTTGTCCTTGCTTTCGGATTCGATATGACCTTCCGGATAGCCGGCCGCTCCCAAACAAAAGTCGTATCGAGGCCGAATAAATGCAACAAGGTCGGATGCATGGCCAAAGCTTTGCCGATGAGGCTTAAAATCCTCCTGCTCGCGGGTAATATCTCCTCGTACAACCAGAACATTCTCAATCCCCAACTCTTGATAGTCATCCAGAACGGCACTTATGTCCTCAGGCCCCAATCCGTAGCCGGCAAAATATGCCACTACTTCGAGCTTCTTTTCGTTTTGTAGTTTTTCGACGAGCTGACGGGAACCTTCCCGTGTGGACCCTCCTGCTCCGAAGGTAACAGAAACAAAATCTGGTTTCAACCCGGCCAAAGCATCGATTGTATTTTCAAGTTTGTCAGCACCTTTCGGAGATCTGGGAGGGAATAATTCAAAGGAAACCGTAGGTTTTCGGCCTGTACTCCAAAGCTTTGTTACTTTCATAAAAGCCTCCTTTTAATTGTACTACTGCCCGAAAAAAAGGCCGTAAACTTAATGCCGAGTTAAGTCTTATTTTTATTGTTATTGAGAGTTCGGTGCAAATAATTTCCGAGAATAATAACAACAATCAAAAGCGCAAAAAGAACCATTGGGGCATATGAGCTATATGATGCCACCCGGCCATGAAGCCGGCGCAAGAAAAAGGCCCAGCCAAAGATAGCCACATATGTTCCTGATAATACAACAGGTATATTGAACCGGGCTTTCAGGCCCAGCAGAAACCCAATTATACAGCCAACCACCGGCCCGGTCATCCAGAAAGGTAGCCATACGAAAACAAACAGACCGATTAAACCATACCTTTGAACTTTGTCCTTATGCGTTTCGGCGGACCTGTGGAGACGGTCTAACATATTTCTGAGCCATTTAATTACCAATAGATGCCGCCAGCTAAACACAAAAAGGGGATAGAAAATAAGCACCAAAATAGTTTCAATTATAATACAGACCGTTATTACAATAGCATGTCCCAGTTTCATGGAGTATCCGAAGGCCATGGCTGCAGCCCGACCGAATATGATATCAGTAGCGGTCATTCCAAAAAGAATCTGGGATTCCTCCGGAGAAGTAATCAACTTAATCCCAAGCCATAAAGTATATATAAACGCCAGTGCGACCCCGACTAATAAAATTCGACCCTCCGGACTGGTCAGAAGAGTTTCTTTAAACTGATGCGTCTGTTTTGAGTTCGCCTCGTTCGTTGGTTGTTCTGTCGTTTCTTCCATATTCAGTCGAATAGTAAGTGACAATTATAACCCGTACCTGACATTGCTTGATGCCGGGAACGTTATTATCGATTTTCTTCCGAGTCTGTTACTTTAGCCATTTGCTCAGGTCCGGATTGAGCAATTCACGAATTTCAGGCTGGTCCAGGTTTTCTTCTGTTACTAAGATAGAACCGGTATCAATTCGTCCGGGTACTTTTTCACCCCGCAAATGCCGGACCATGGTTTTTACTCCGAGATAACCAATACTGAATGGTTTTTGCACCACAAAGCCGCTCAGATGTCCCGCTTGCAAAGCTGCAATCATTTTCTCCGAACTGTCAAATCCAATGAATTTAATCTTTCCGGCATAGCCGGAATCTTGTAATGCACGAAGAATACCCAGCGTTGTCGGCTCAGTCGCACAAAAGATGCCATCGAATTCAAGAGTTCCGTCGGCTCCGGCAAATCGAGATAATAAATTCTCAGCCGCCTTCAACGCACTTTCTGTGCTTACTCCGGCATACTGCTTCGAACTTACAATCTCGATACCCATGGAAGCCCCAATTCCATCAAGAAAACCGTCTTCTCTTTTGGTTGTACTGTCCGAGCCTTCAGAGTATCTCAAGACCACAACCCTACCTTTTCCATCGAGCAGTTTGGCCATATATTCGGCGGCAAGCTTCCCGGCCTTGAAGTTGTCAGTTGCGACATAACTAATGTAATTGTCCCCCTGCAGGCCTGAATCAAATATGACAACCGGTATGTCACTTCGCATCGCAGTCTCAACCGGACGGCGTAACGCAACATCATCAAGCGGAGCCAGAACAATACCATCTACTTTTCTGACGATAATGTTCTCTACTACAGAAATCTGGGCATCTCGGTCATCTTCTTTAAGAGAACCTTTCCACAGTATTTCAACATCCAGCTCCTCCCCGGCCATTTCCGCTCCTGCATGGACAGTCTTCCAGAATTCGTGAATTGTGCCTTTGGGAATGACTGCGACCGTTAAACGCCCGTTTTCATTAGGAGCATCCTTTTTGCTGCATCCTGTCAGACAAAGAACAAAAGCAGAAGAAAGTAGAATAATTATTGTTTTTCGTATCATACCATATCTCATGTATGCACTATATTCTACTTTTTTTCCCGCTGTTTGTCCAATATTTGACAGACTTTCTCCCTTCTCTGTTTATTTTACAGATTTAGAGCTTATCCAAATAATCCGCTGAATCTCTCACAAGAGTACAGGAAGTAGGCAACAATCCAGATGGTTTCCTATTACTGAAAAGGCTGTTTGTTGGGCCAGCCGTATTTCTCGAATCTCCCGAACTCCTTTCCCCTGTCCTCACCTTTAGGGCCAAGCGCCGAACGTACTTCCTCAACATGCGCATCTACAAAGACTGCATTGATAGTACCAAGATTAAGGTCTGCGCTCGATGCGCTGTGAAAGGTGCCGAACCAATCTCGGCCGTCAGGGCACAAGGCGTTGTCATTGAGCACATTGGAATTACCAGGCCTCCCCCACATATTCTCCTCAGCAAAGAAAAACACCTCAGCTTTGCTTCTGGAAATCTCGGAACGTTTATGAATTCCGCCGCGCCCTTTAGAGTCAGTTAGAGAAGAACCACCGGGATCTCCACTCTTAGAGCCCAACCAGGAATTCATACTGTAACTATAGAAAGGAATAACTGGATTGGCAGGATCATGAGACGGATGCCTTGTACCCTCGGATTTGGCGATGACTTTGAATGACGGGCAAAGATTGATTTTCTTCTCTAAAAGATAAGGCCAAAGGGGACCGTCAGGCGGATATCTCGGGTCGTGCCATCGACAGTAACGCTGGTACCCGCCAACAGGATTCTCGTTCCTAACGAGTGAGGTCCATGAAAAAGGATAGCGGTCGTCATTGTCGTCTAAATACATGTGTTGTACTAAACCGTATTGTTTTAGGTTGGCCCGGCAGGTAATTTCCCTTGCCTGCTCTTTGACCCGCTGCAGTGCCGGCATCAAAATCGCCATCAATACCGCGATTATAGCGATAACCACCAACAGCTCTATTAAGGTAAAACCCTTTCGTTTTTCCATAATGTCGCCCCTTAAAAAATTCAAATATCTGTTTTCAATCTAAATATAAAAAACATAATTGTCAAGCACAGAGTATAGCTGCAACTCTGCATCCCACACACGAACTCCTCCTCATATTGAAAAACTCTTAAAGAATAAACATTTTAGAAAACCAAAAGCTGCCGATATCCAGATGCCGGGATACAGATTTTACCTATTCTGCTTATACCAAATCAGCCGCCTGTCCGTCAAGGTAAATTCGTCAATTCAACATTTGAATTACTGTTCGAATATATATCCTT
This sequence comes from Planctomycetota bacterium, assembly GCA_014384025.1. Lineage (GTDB taxonomy): Bacteria > Planctomycetota > Phycisphaerae > Sedimentisphaerales > Anaerobacaceae > NIOZ-UU13. The sequence continues at coordinate 9,026 of JACNGQ010000299.1, forward strand.
TTATTGAGATAGTGGTTTTTTCCCTATTTTTGCTCCTCAAGTATGCCCATACCGCTTCTGTCCGGATAAGGCGGCCTTTTAGCAGGTACATAGGGATTTTTCTCAATCTCATCAAGCATATGCTCTATAGCGGCATCGAGCTGCGGATCGCTTCCATCAGCCATTAAGGCCGGGTCATCGATAACCTCGATATCCGGATCCACTCCATGTCCTTCCATAGTAAGTGTTCCATCTGTTTCATAGAAAGTAATAAAGGGCACTGTTAGTCGAGCACCGTCAATAAGAGATGGATTTCTGGAAATACCAATCACGCCGCCCCAGGTTCGCATGCCAATGAGTTTTCCCAGTCCGGCTTTGCGGAACAGGTACGGAAAGATATCCCCGCCTGAGCCGGACTCGCCGTTAATCATCATGCACTTGGGACCCTGATGGCTCAGGGTCGGTACTCGCCAGTCATTTTCATAACGCTCAAACAGATGAAGATAAATGGGACGATTCAGCAGTTCAATGAACCGGTCGGCAATATTACCGCCCCCGTTCCAGCGTTCATCAATTATCAGAGCGTCCTTGTTCATTTGGCCGTAGAACTGGCGAAAGAGTTCACGCTGTCCCCGGTTGCCGGTGTCCGGCACGTGTATATATCCGACCTTGCCGCCGGATTCTTTTTCCACATGTCGGCGATTAGCCTCAATCCAATGCCGATAGCGCAAGTCGTTTTCGGAACCAAGCAGCTTCAAAACCACATTAGTCGCCTTATCAGGATCGGGTTCAGCGCCGACGGTCAGAGTGACAGTTGCACCGGCAAGACCTTCGAAAGCCGCCCATGGCGCCTTGGAGGTATCAACCGGAACACCATTGACCTTGAACAGGTAGTTACATTGCTCGCGTTCCTTCTTATCCAGCTCACTCAGAGCGGAACGGGCGTCCGTGTCCCATGTCCCGCCCTCATACACTTTGGCAATTCGGTAGTATCCCTGGTACAGTTCGAAGTCCACACCGAGATAACCGATGGACTGCCGGGGCCCGGAGTCAACATCGCCCCCGCCGTAATACGTATGACCGGCGTTTACCTCACTAATCATCTCCGCAATAACATACCCTACATCACGACGTGACACACAGTCATCCAGCATGGCCTCGTATTGTCTCCGTACAGCGGGCCAGTCAACTTTATGCATATGGGGGTCATAGAAATAGTCACGCATGAATCGCCATGCATCAACAAACACCTGCCGCCACTCCTGTCGTGGCTCAATCACAACGTTCATCGGGCTGATTACAACCGGGTTCTCGAGTTTTTGGCCGGCCTTGGCTTCGATAATACCCATCTTACCCGAACTTCGCACAAGAAGCTTTTTACCGTCCGGCGTCATTTGCACGAAGCTTACCTTTTCGATAACAGTTTTCTCCTCACGTTTTTCATCCTCAGGGTCGAAGTACTGTAGCGTGCTCTCCTCACCACGACGCAGATAAATCAAATGATTCTTATCATTAACTTCAAGATAGCCAAATCTCCCGCGTTTAATGGGCAAACGGTAGGAACGCTCTTCCATATTTTCCAGCTCAATCTCAACCGGCTTGATTTTGTCTTTTTCCTTATCTTTATCCTTCTTGTCAACTTTCTTTTCCTCGTCCTTGTCTTCGGACTCTGCCGATTCCCCGGATTCTTCATCATCCGCATCATTAGGGTCCTTGCACTCAGACTCTTTGTCACCGTCAGCTTCCTTGTCCTTCTTATCTTTATCCTCGTCTTTTTTGTCTTCGTCTTCTTTTTCGCCTTTCTCGTCTTTGTCTGCCTCTTCTTCATCGCTCTTTGCTTTGAAGGGATTCGACACATCTGTTCGCAAAGGAATCGCATGCAATACGGCCGTGTCATCGTATATAAAAGTCAAACCGCCGTCAGCATATTTGGGTCGTGAAATCTCCCGCTCACTGAAGAAGTATAAAAAGTCTCCTTTCCTATCAAACGTAGGCAGATAATCGACAAACATGCCGTTAGTCACCTCGTGCAGTTCATCTTCGGTAACGTTGTAAAGCATAACAACGTTCATATTATCTTTATTGGGCCTTGTGTAGGTAATCCATTGCGAATCTGCCGACCAGTTAAATGCCCGGGGACCTCCCATGCGCCACCCGCTGATATTAACACGGTCAAAATAACGCACCTCCCGCTCTTCGACATTGAATACGTAAAATTTGCTCTCATTATCGGTAAATATCATCCATTTGGAATCAGGCGACCATGTGGGTTGATAGCGAAAGCCGGCTCCCATAGAAGTTATAGTCTCCGGCTTACCCTGCCCATCGGCCGAACGAATAACAAGCTCGTTTTCATCGGATTCATCTGAAAAGTAGGTAATCCATTTTCCATCAGGACTCCACGAAGGCTCGCGTTCTGCGATACCGCTCGTACGGGTAAGATTCCGAGGTGTGCCGTTCTTGGCGGGCAGTGACCAGACATCACCGCGGCTCTGCACAAGCACACGTTTGGCCTGGGGCGAAATAAACCAGTCTGTCACTCCCCCGCTCACGTCCTTGCGTATCGGGCGGAGTCTCGGACGATCACCCGGAACCGATATATTGACCGGCATCGCCTGCTCGGAAGCTAAATTCAGCAGGTAAAGCCTCGCATCGTATTCGAAAACAATTTCACCTTCACCGTTCGCTCCCGGCCCGTTCGAAGGCCACTTGACATCATAATCCTTAAAGTGAGTAATCTGCCTGCCCTCTTTTGATTCAAGATTATAGCTCCAGATGTTAAGACGATGGCTCGCCCCGGCATCCGAAAGATAATAGATTTTCTTTCCATGCCACATCGGAATAGTATCGGTCCCTTCCCAGTCGGTTATCTTCTTTGAGGTATGCTCCGTCAAATGAAAAAGCCAGATGTCCGAAGCCCAGCCGCCGCGATAACGTTTCCACGTCCTGAAGTCACGGTTTCGCGGAGTATAAGCAAGCCACTGGCCGTCACCCGAAATGGTCCCGTACCCGCCGTAAGGTACAGGCAGCCTGTCCGGCATACCCCCGCTCTTGGGAACGGTGAATAATTGGCTCTGCCGTCCCAGCCCACCTAATCCGTTCATCGCAAAAACTAACTGGTTATCGAAAGACCAGTCGCAAAGACGTTCACCACTGGAATGATAAGTCACCCGCTGAGGAATTCCTCCTTCGATAGCTACAGTATAGATATCATAATTACCGTCATAGTTACCGTTGAAGGCAATAGTCCGGCCATCCGGGCTGAACCGCGGAAAACCTTCTCCACCGGGAGGACTCGCCAGCGGCGATGCTGTCCCCCCCGCCCGCGGCACTATCCAGATATCGTCCGCATAGACAAATGCGATATGAGTAGAACTCACATCCGGATAACGCATCATACCGCCATGCGGCTCTACAGCGAAAGCAGTATATGTACAACAAAACACCAAAATCAGGAAAATAACGGAAAGTTTAGAAATCGCTCTCATGACAATACTCCTCCTTTGAATAAAAATATGCTATTAATTGAAAACCCTCAACCAACGGAACAAAAAGCTTTTGCACACCCACCTAAGCTTAATTACCCCCCTTTATACCAAATTAACCCCCTTTCCGCAAGTCTAATTTCCTGCCCCCCCCTACCCCGACGTTACCCCCAAGAACATACCCCCGGTGTATGCTCACTTGCTTTTCTGCCGGGGGCAGGGTGTCATATCGAATGCAACCATAGGCAACAAGTTGACACAAACGTCATCCCGACCGCAGTGGAGGGATCTATTCTAATATCTGCCCGAAGGGCCTCCTCAATTTTACTTTTTACATTTTGATTTTTTAATTTCTAATCTGTTACACCCGACCCTTTGGTGGTGGTGGTTCTCTTAGTCATGGTAGTACCGGTGGCGCCCCACCTTCACCATCGTGTACGAGGAATGAATCCAATCTGTCCATAGGCTCACACACTCCAGCCATTGGATAGCCACCTCGCCTGATATCCCCACCGTCCCAGTAGGTGTATATGTTATCGTCATTGATTCCGCAGAACGGCTGTTTCATAAAGCCAACGTGGTTATCCATAAACAGTACGTTTTGTCCGTCTTCCTGGTGGGCAATAGCGTTTCCAACATTGACCATTTCTTTGCCACCGGTAGGATTGTATGAGCTCAACAGGGCCGCATCTTTGCCTTCGGCCGCCGGAGAAGTCATCCAGGGGTTCCGGTCCGCCGCAATTGCCATACCTGGCTCGCTCGATGTAGTCAGAGCATAAAGGCCGTAAGGCATATGATACGCATAGCTGCAATGCTCCGATGAATTGGGGCCAAAGTCCCAGAGGTCGATAAGCTCTATGTCACCCCCTGCATATTCGGTAAGCTTAAATTCCTTCGTTCCGGAATCACCCTTGCAGATGAATGACTTGGGCGTCACTTCAGCATACTTGACTAAAAGATACAAACTGGAACTGATGGTGGCGTTTCCACCGCTGCCGTCGGTGCCTAAGCCGTAAGCGGCATATCGGTTGTCAGCTCTCCAGTTTTGTATCGTAAAACTCCATCGGCTGTTCATACCCCCGGCACGCGGATACTCACCATCGTAATCGTTGCTGTAGATGACCATTGCCTTGCCGAGACCGGACAGGTTCGTTGCGCAGACCGTCCGGAAGGCCATCTGATTGACCCTAACCAATGCCGGCAATAAAATCGCCATTAACGGAAGCAATCCAAGCACCGGAGACAAAATACCCGCGATAGCAAAACCTCTGCCGGTTATCCTGCCGCCGCTCTTTTCGATTATCACAAGACTGATAATTCCGAAGATAAGAGCTGGTAATGCTGTAAGGCCGAAGGTAAACAAGCTTAGGATACCAAGGACCATCGCTGCAATAGCCATCCCGCTTGTTTTAACAACGACACCCGGAGCCTGTGTTGGAGTGCTTACCAATGCCGCACCGCAGGAGTTGCAAAATCGCGCATCATCCGGATTTTCTTTACCGCATTTTGAACAGTTCATTTTTGCTCTCTCCTTGATTTAATCTGGATTTCCCCGTTTATTATCTTTCCCTGTCATAATAATGTACAAGGCTTTTTGTCAATCAAACTGACTGAATTTGTTCCAATGTAGTTATAGATGTAAATCAATGCTATCAATTCCGCCTCGTTCAATTGTATTATGACAGGGATTGTCATCTAAGACAAACAAAAATATTGCAAATTTCAATCCCGACCTGCCCACAGCTCTCGCTAAACAGATAGCAACGGTGGAAGCATCAATTATCTATTGCTTCCTGATATTTTCCATCCAAGAACAATTGGCGCCCCAGAGAGGTATCCGGCGTTGATTGTGCTATAGTCAACGGATATACGAAGGCTGCGAGCACAAGAATAGATTTTACATGATGCTGTCCTTTGTTCATGCTAATCTTCTTTTCCGATTTCGCGGGGGTAATGGGAATAAGGGCCGCTACTTGCGTAGATGCTAAGTTCACTGGTTTATTACGGATAGAAACGCTTTAATATCGATAAAAAAGCCATAATGTGAAAAGGTTCAACGATAAGGTTGCCTAAGCCATGACTAATAATGCAAGGAGTAAGACTGCGTCTTCCCAGGATGTAGATCCCAGAGAAAATGCATCCCATGAAAAAGCAGAAAACCATGCCAAAGGCAAAAGTGTTAGGATCGAAAACTACGATTAGGAAATATAGGTTGTGATAGATGGCGAAGCATAGCGATGAGGCCAAAACCTGCAGCCAGGTCTTTACCTTAATCCGGTTCAGTTCGGTCATTATCAAACCGCGCATAGCTATTTCTTCTGCAGACCCGCCAATCACTGTTCCAACTACGCCTATTATCCTCACCAGGCTGATTTCCCACAAATTGAACTCGGCGCCAAGACGTCGGTTATTCATATAGATCCCCCCCGCCAATGCTATCGCAAATACCACACCTGCTGCGACAGCCACGAAATTTGTGGGTTTGCCCCAGCCTAATTCCTTAAGAGAGCGGTTGTTGCGCCGTAGCCAGACTACTATGCCATATATTACAATAAGTGATGATACACCGGCACTGGCTGTAATCACGGCAGCCGCCGGACGTAAAGCCATTTTTTTAGCCACGTAGGGTACAAAAAAGCAGAAAAAAAGCACCCCGAAGATCAGACAAAATACAATCGCGATCGCTCCCACATTCCGCCAGGCCAACAGTTTTGATTTGGATATCATAGTAGATTCTCCTTGATTTTGCTTTGACATTTTCAGAGGCAACTCAATGCTGGATTCTCTGAGCCCGATTTCTTACTTTGATTCAGGGGGGGTGAGGATATCCTGCAGGGCTTTCACATGGTCGGTAAAGGCATCCCGTCCCCGTCCGGTCGCTTTCACAAAGGTCCGAGGCTTCTTATCGACAAATGTCTTTTCCAGCATAATATAACCTGCTTGCTCCAGTTTGCTTATGTGGGCCCCAAGGTTGCCGTCGGTGACGTCCAGTAGTCTCTTCAGGGTCGAAAAATCCACTTGTTCATCCAGTTCCAGCGTGACCACCGAAGCCATAATGCGCAGCCGAATCGGCTGGTGGATGATGGTGTCCAATTTAGCCATAGTTATCTCCAGCTACGAATATAAATACCAGTGCCCAGTACGGTTCCCCCTACAAACAGCGCTGTCCATGCATAGAAATATGTGGGTAATCCATAATATCCGATCAGGATGAGCAAGGTAACGGCACTTCCCAAACAGACCATAAAAGACACCCTGCTCCAGATTCCAATCAACACAAATGCAAACCCACACACTGTAACTACATACGCACAGGCCTGCATGGGTCCGGAGGGTTTGAGCATCCATGCCCATATGAAGGCATAGATTAGTAAGGCCGGCCATACTCTATGTATCAGTTGAGAAGTATCGCTTTGGAATGCCGAGCGAGTTGGCCCACGCCGGACAATTGCAATTGTTAGAATGATTCCCACAATGTCCAGACCCGCATAGAACAAACCTCCCCAATAACGGGAAATCTGCAGGCCGGTAAAGCCAAGGATGCATATCAATCCCCAGAGGATACACAAATGGCTGCTGCATCCTGATGCAATGGCCTTTTTGAAACGGTTTTGTGCTTGCCGAATCACATCAAGTCCGGCCTGAGCCTCTTCTGATGTCAGATTCATAGTATTCTCCTTAATTAAGATTTAATTATTTATAGAGTACTCTACAGTACAGAGTTCTCTGTGTCAACACTTTTTTTTTGAAAAAATGAAAATATTTTGGTTCATCCGGATAATGAGTAGGTGGGCCTCGTAGATCAGGTCCCTGGAGTGGCTTGGAGAGAAAAATCGTTTGGGCAGAGGCTCAAATTTGGGCTGCCTGGGGGAATGGCATGAAGATAAGCCTCGGAGTTCATTTTCGGCGTCTCTCCTTCATCAGA